>MGPK01000021.1 GCA_001795535.1 Deltaproteobacteria bacterium GWA2_54_12 | reverse complement strand
TCTTGGCGCCCGAGTTGTCAGCGACACCGAGGATAGACCTGATCTGTATCATTTTGCCTTCTCCAGTATTTCTTTAACGCGCCACCTCTTGGTCTTGCTGAGAGGGCGGGTCTCTACGATTACGACCTTGTCGCCTGCGCCGCATTCGTTCTTTTCGTCATGCGCCATGTACTTTACGCGCCTCTTGACATATTTGCCGTAGAAGGGGTGCTTGGCGAGCCTCTCAATGGAGACCACGATGGTCTTGTCCATTCTGCCGCTCGTGAGCACGCTTCCGGTGAGAGTCTTTTTATGCGGTGTCTTTGCCTCTGCCATCTTACTTTACCCTCTCCTTCTCGGCTACGACGGTCTTTATCCTGGCGATCTCCCTCTTGAGCAAGCGGAGCTTAAGCGGGTTCTCGAGCTGGTTGGTGGCATGGCGCATCCGGAGGTTGAAGAGCTCTTTTGTAAGCTCCGTTGCCTTGCCTTTTGCCTCCTCAAGCGTCAAATCCCTTATTTCTGCCGGTTTCATATTGCTTCCCTTTTAATGAACTTTGTCGGAAGTGATATCTTGTGAGCCGCGAGCCTGAATGCTTCCCTTGCTATGGCCTCGGTCACGCCTTCCATCTCATAGAGTATGCGGCCTGGCTTGATTACGCATACCCAGTCTTCCGGGGCTCCCTTGCCGCTTCCCATCCTGGTCTCGGCAGGCTTCTTGGTGACCGGCTTGTCGGGGAACACCCTTATCCAGATCTTGCCGCCCCTTTTTATGAAGCGGGTCATCGCGATCCTGGCGGCCTCGATCTGCCTGGTGGACAGCCAACCGCATTCGATTGCCTGGAGGCCGTAGTTGCCGAAGGACAGATCAGAACCCCTGTGGGCGAGTCCGCGCCTCTTACCCCTCTGCTGTTTTCTGAATTTAACCTTTTTTGGTATCAACATGGCTCAAAAATTCCCCTTACTGTGCGGCAGCCGAGTCATCGGCGGCAGCTCTTTGAGTCACAACGTCACCCTTGTATATCAGCACTTTCACGCCGATGATTCCGAAAGTCGTGAGAGCCTCTGCCTGGCCGTAGTCTATATCGGCCCTGAGCGTATGGAGAGGAACCCTGCCCTCCCTGTACCATTCGCTCCTGGCGATCTCTGCGCCGCCAAGCCTTCCGGCGCACATGATCTTTATTCCTTTTGCGCCCATCCTGAGAGAGGAGGTGACAGACTTCTTCATAGCCCTCCTGAAAGAGACCCTTCTCTCGAGCTGGAGAGCGATGTTCTCGGCCACAAGCTGCGCGTCGGTATCGGGTTTTCTGACCTCTACTATCTCGAGGTCGACGACCTTGCCCGTGAGCTGCGCGAGCTGCTTTTTCATCACATCTATCTCGGAGCCGCGCTTGCCGATCACTATCCCGGGCCTCGCGGTCCTGATTATGACCTTGACCTTGTTCGCGGTCCTCTCGATATCAATGGAGGAGATACCCGCGTGGAAAAGCTTCTTTTTGGTGAACTTCCTGAGCTTCAAGTCCTCGTGGACGAAAGCCGCGTAGTTCTTCTCACTGTACCATCTCGAGTTCCAGCCTTTCGAGATGCCGAGCCTGAATCCTATTGGATGAACCTTCTGACCCAAAAATCGACCTCCGTAACTAAGCTTTAAAGTCTTTAGCCTTTGTCTTTTATCTCTCGCCGAGGACGACAGTCACATGGCTCGTCCTGCGCCTTATAAGGGCACCCCTGCCCATCGCCTTCGAGTGAGTGCGCTTCAGAACCGGGCCGCCATCGACGAATGCGGTCTTCACGAAGAGCTTGTCCACATTCAGGTTCTTGGTGTTCTCGGCGTTAGCTACAGCGCTCTTTACGAGCTTCACTAGTTCACGGCTTACCGCCTTTTCGCTGTAGGTCAATATCGTTATGGCCTCATCGACTTTTTTGCCTCTTATCAGGTCGATTACAAGCCGCGTCTTCTGCGGTGAGGTCTTTAAATATTTGAGTATAGCCTTGGCTTCCATTTACTGCAGCTCCTTTGACATTTCTTGCGAGGCCGGGTTTTAGCCCTTGGCGCCCGGCACCTTGGCCTTCTTTATTCCGGAGTGGCCGTGGAAGGTACGGGTCGGAGAAAACTCACCGAGCTTATGCCCTACCATGTTCTCAGTTACGAACACGGGAACGAACTTCTTGCCGTTATGCACCGCCATCGTGAAGCCGACCATTTCCGGTATTATCATCGACCGCCTGGACCAGGTCTTTATTACTTTTCTCTGCCTGGAATCGCCGGCTGCCCTGACCTTTTCCATGAGATGCTCGTCAACAAACGGGCCCTTTTTTAAAGAACGCACCGCTACTTCCTCCTGGTAATTATATACTTGTCAGTGTACTTACGCCTTCTGGTCTTGTAGCCCTTAGTGGGTACGCCCCAGGGGTTCGTAGGATGGTTGCCGCCCTTGCTCTTGCCTTCGCCGCCGCCGTGCGGATGGTCGACAGGGTTCATGGCGACACCCCTGACTCTCGGGTTACGGCCAAGCCAGCGGCTCCTTCCGGCCTTTCCTATGGTTACATTCTCATGGTCGATGTTGCCGACCTGACCAACGGTAGCGTAGCAGTCCTGGAGAACAAACCTCATCTCGCTGGAGGGAAGCTTCAATGTTGCGTAATCGCCTTCTTTCGCCATGAGCTGGGCGTATGAGCCGGCGCTCTTGACGAGCTGGCCGCCCTTGCCCTTGCGCATTTCGACATTGTGAACAAAGCTGCCTACCGGTATGGAGCGGATGGGCAGAGCGTTGCCGGGCTTGATGTCGGCCCCGGGGCCCGCTATTACCGTATCCCCGACATTGAGGTTGACAGGCGCGAGTATGTACCTCTTCTCACCGTCAGCGTAGTTCAGAAGCGCGATGTTGGCGCTGCGGTTCGGGTCGTACTCCAAGGAGGCGACCTTTGCCGGGATATCTATCTTGTCCCTCTTGAAATCGATCACCCTGTAGATTCTCTTATGGCCGCCGCCTATCCAGCGGCTGGTCACGCGGCCGTTGTTGTTTCTGCCGCCGGTCTTCTTGATGGGCGCTGTCAGGCCCTTTTCGGGGCGCTTCTTCGCGAGACCTTCGAAGACTATCGTCGTCTTCTGCCTTAAGGCTGGGGATGTCGGGTTATACTTTTTAACTGGCATAATCGTTCTCTTCTCTTCTGGAAAGTTTTATAGCCTACACGCCCTCAAAGATCTCAATCTTGTCGCCTTCGCGCAGCGTCAGGTAGGCCTTTTTCCTGGTCGGCCTCTGGCCCTGGAACTTGCCCATCCTCTTCATCTTGCCGGCCACGCGCTCGGTGTTTATGCCGAGAACTTTCACATTGAAGACCGTCTCGACGGCCTCTTTGATTTCCTGCTTCGTAGCGGTCAGGTCTACCCAGAAAACAACCTTGCCCTGGGCGCTGGCAGCGGTGCTCTTCTCGGTTATGACCGGGGCTTTTATCACATCGTAATGGTTCTTCATTGCGCCATCGCCTCTACTTTCTCTAATGCGCTCCTGGTGATGACCAGGGTGTCGTAATTGAGTATGTCGTAGACATTGAGGCCGACAACCTTCTGGACCTGGAAGTCCTTGAGGTTCCTCACCGCGAGTTCAAGGTTCTTGTTGTCGCCCTCGATTACGATAAGGGCGTTCACCAGGTTCGACCTCTTCAAGAGTTCGATAGCGGCCTTCGTCTTGGGCTCAGCAAGATTGATGGCGTCGAACACCATCATCTTGCCTTCGCTGGCCCTGAGCTTCAGAGCGTTCCTCAAGGCATCCTTCATGACCTTCCTGGGAAGCTTGTAGGAGTAGTCCCTGGGGTGCGGGCCGAATACCGTACCGCCATGCCTCCAGAGCGGGGACCTGATGGAGCCGGACCTTGCGCGCCCGGTGCCCTTCTGCTTCCAGGGCTTTATTCCTCCTCCGCTTACCTCGCCTTTTGTCTTGGTCGAGGCAGTGCCAGATCTCCTGTTGGCGAGCTGCATCTTGACGACTTCGTAAAAGAGATGCTCTTTTACTTCTCCGCCGAAGATCTCCTCGCTGAGGGCGATCTCAGAAACCTTTATGCCGTTGCTGTCCAATACTTCTACGTTCATTACCGGAGTCCTTGAAGTTTCAGTTAAACGCTAAATATACACAATCCCGAGTATATTCTCAACCCTAAAAACAGGTTTGTTACTTCTTTATGGCCTTTTTTATTACGACTATGCCGTTTATAGGTCCAGGAACAGCTCCTTTTATGAGAAGGACATTTTCCTCAGCCCTTATGCCTACTACTTTGAGGTTCTGGACGGTCACTCTGGCGTGTCCCATGTGGCCCGCCATCTTCATGCCCTTGAAGACCCTGGAAGGGTCAGAGCTCGAACCGATGGAGCCGGGGGCCCTGTTGTGCATCGAGCCGTGAGACTCGGCGCCGCCGCTGAAGTTGTGCCTCCTCATGGAACCCATGAAGCCTTTTCCCTTGGAGGTGCCGGTGACATCCACCCAGTCGCCTATCTTGAAGACATCAGGCGCGTTCACGATCGCCCCGGGCTGTACGGCCGCGAGGTCATTGGACTTGAGTTCCACGAGATGGTAGAAGCACGGGGCGCCGGCCTTTTTGAAATGGCCCTGCATTGCCCTGTTCACCCTGTGCTCTTTTTTCTCGAGAAAACCTACCTGTACGGCTTCGTAGCCGTCCTTCTCGACTGTCTTCTTCTGCACGACCGTGTTGCCGGTCTTTACAACCGTGACCGGGACCATCGCCCCGTCCGCGGAGTATATATGGGTCATACCCAGTTTTTTTCCGACAATCCCTTCAATCATCTTCCTAACCCTTGCCGCATTGGCCCCCTCGCGGGTGCATGCACGCTCTATTTTGGTTTTAAATATCTGCCTCTCGGGCGGACGGAGACTACTCGAGCTTTATCTCCACGTCCACTCCTGCCGGGAGGTCGAGCTTCATGAGAGCGTCCACAGTGTTCTGCGTCGGCTCCATGATGTCCATCAGCCTCTTGTGAGTCCTGATCTCGAACTGCTCGCGGCTCTTTTTGTCCACATGCGGGGAGCGCAGGACGGTGAACCTGTTGATCCTGGTCGGCAGGGGGATAGGGCCCTTTATCGTCGCGCCCGTTCTCCTGGCAGTATCAACAATCTCCTTCACCGACTTATCAAGAAGTCTGTGGTCGAATGCTTTAAGCCTGATTCTGATTTTCTGGTTATCCACCCTTAAACTCCGTACCTTTTGATCCGTAATCCGCCAGGCGCAAGGCCCGCGCGGTTAAAGTTACGCTATTATCTTGGTTACGACGCCCGCGCCTACAGTCCTGCCGCCCTCGCGGATGGCGAACCTGAGGCCTTCTTCCATGGCTATCGGGTTTATAAGCTCGACTTCTATGCTAACATTGTCTCCAGGCATGACCATCTCCGTGCCCTCGGGCAGCTTGGAGACTCCGGTGACGTCGGTCGTCCTGAAGTAGAACTGCGGCCTGTACCCGTTGAAGAACGGGGTATGGCGGCCTCCCTCTTCCTTCGTGAGGATGTACACCTCGCCCTTGAACTTCGTGTGCGGGGTAACTGAACCGGGCTTCGCGAGCACCTGGCCCCTCTCGACATCTTCCTTCTTGGTTCCGCGGAGCAGCGCTCCGATGTTGTCTCCGGCGCGTCCCTCGTCCAGAAGCTTCCTGAACATCTCGACTCCGGTGACGATCGTCTTCTGCGTGTCGCGAATGCCGACTATCTCAATTTCCTCGCCCACCTTGATCACGCCCCTCTCGACCCTGCCGGTTACGACAGTACCGCGGCCCGATATCGAGAACACGTCTTCAACAGGCATGAGGAAAGGCTTGTCTATCTCCCTCTTGGGGTCCGGGATGTAGGTGTCAAGGGCGTCGGTCAACTCGTGTATCGCGCCGCACCACTGGCATTCCTTCTTGCCGCAGCCGCACTCCAGTATCTTGAGGGCAGAGCCCTTTATGAACGGGATTTCATCGCCGGGGAACTTGTACAGGGACAGAAGTTCCCTGACTTCGAGCTCGACCAGTTCGAGAAGCTCCTTGTCGTCTACCATGTCTATCTTATTGAGGAACACTACCACATAAGGGACGCCGACCTGCCTGGAAAGAAGGATATGCTCCCTGGTCTGCGGCATCGGGCCGTCAGCGGCGGACACGACGAGTATCGCTCCGTCCATCTGCGCGGCTCCGGTGATCA
>MGPK01000020.1 GCA_001795535.1 Deltaproteobacteria bacterium GWA2_54_12 | reverse complement strand
TCACATTGCCGGAATGGGTCGTCGATTTTCTTGAAGACAGGAAAGCTTCATATCCAGAGATAGAGGACAGGATGAGGCCTGTGATCGATCTTGCAAGGAAGAATGTCGAGATTGGGACCGGAGGCTCCTTTTGGAGCAGCTGTCGGGAAGAGAGCAGGTAGAAGCATTTTACAATTTTGAGAACAGTCCAGGTATTTCTTACTCCTGCACTTAATCCTCATTTTCCGAAATAATATCTTTATTGGAGTGGGATAGGCTATGGCAGACATCCATACACCTGATGCCTTTGTCTATATTTTGGGGAGTATAGTAATCGGGTTTGAAGACCAGGAGTCTTTTTTCAGACTTTGAAAAAGCTTTGATCTTTATCTCCAGTTTTGAAGCTATACTTCTATTATCGCAACGCATACTCCAAAGCAGGTCTTTAACGCCTTTTATTTTTGTATACTTGGCTCCTTTCCCGCTTTTATGCTCGTCAACCCTTCGGGCCAGGTCACATGTTATCCCTGTATAGTAGGAACCGTCAGCGCACTCAAGGATATAGACGAACCAATCACTCATTTCTTTTATCTCCGCTTATCAAGAAAGCTGGATAGCAGATGCAATCTGCAAAGAAAAAGGGGCTACGGCTAATGCTGTAACCCCTTGTTTTTCTTGGTGCGCCTGACTGGATTCGAACCAGTGACCTACTGCTTAGAAGGCAGTTGCTCTATCCTACTGAGCTACAGGCGCGTTATTTGGTAAAACGGCGGAAGATGTAATGGTCGGGGCGAGAGGATTCGAACCTCCGGCCCTCTGCTCCCAAAGCAGATGCGCTACCAGACTGCGCTACGCCCCGATTAAGATACAAGTGCCTCTAAAAATTGCTCTTAGAGGCACCCGAAAAACGATTAAATCATATCGTCCCTCTATTTTCAAGACCTTCACAAAATAAAAAAAGGCCGGGGCTGCCCCCGGCCTTTTTAGCGCATATCTTTTTTCCGGGCTACTTTGCCCAGGTCTTGAGCTGAGTGATGACGGCCTTTATCTCGTCGTCATTGAGGGTCTGCTTGGGCATGGCAATGGCGAACTGCTTGTACTTCTTTTCAGCGCCCGTGCGTCCGTTCTTTATGACCTGGGCTATGTCAGTCTCAGAGCTGTTTTGAATAAACGCGTTGCCCTTGAAGGCCGGGGCCATCGCCGAGCCGGCGCCGTCCTGTCCGTGGCATGCCGAGCACTTCGACTTGAAGATGGTCGCGCCATCCGCCGCGAAGGCGGGCGCGCTGAACGCGAGCACTGCCGCAAAAGCCAGTCCCAAACCCAAGAATCTTTTCATTTTTCATCCTCCTGTAGTGTTGTTTTGCGGGCTTTGCCCGCTGCAAAGCGCCGTCAAGCCGCTGGCCCTCATGCCAGTAGCCCCGATCCGTAAAATAAATAGTAATGATAAGTATACCCCGGTTTTCAGTTTTTGCAGGGGCAGGGCGGTTTTCCTGTCGCGCGGCCTTTTTTTCCTGCTTGGCGGGAAATGAAAATCCCTTGACACTTGCTCTATTTTTGTATACTGTATACAAAGAAATGGCGCTCTGCGCCAAGGTGCGCCGCTGGCCCGCCTGGACGGGGAAGGCCGAATATGAAAGCCGGGTTTTTTCTGTAATTTTCATATCAGCCCTTTTTATTTTCCGGTATTCAGGCCCCTTCGTTCCAGCCCGTAATCTTTCGGCTTTTTTGATTGCTGTTGAAAATGTGAGTGTCTTTCTGGTACCCTGCATTGAAAATGGGGACCGGAAAGGGCATTTTCTATCAATTCCCCCCTGTTAAGGAGGTCAAGTTGGCCCGGAAGAAGATAACTGTAGTCGGTGCCGGCAATGTAGGCGCTCACACCGCCCTCTGGGTGGCGACCAAGGAACTTGGGGATGTCGTACTCCTCGATATAGTCGAAGGCGTACCTCAGGGCAAGGCTTTGGACCTGATGGAGGCCTCCCCTGTGGAGTGCTTTGACTCCAATGTGAGAGGCACGAACGACTATAAAGACACGGCAGGCTCCGATGTCGTCATCGTGACAGCTGGCATACCCAGGAAGCCGGGCATGTCCAGAAGCGACCTCATCAATACGAATGTCGGCATCCTGAAGACAGTCGTCGAGAATGTGGCGAAATATTCGCCCGACGCGCATCTCCTTATCGTAACAAACCCCCTTGATGTAATGGTATACGCCGCGTGGAAGTTCAGCGGTTTCGCGCCCAATAAGGTAATGGGCCTTTCCGGAGCCCTTGACGGCTCCAGGATGCGCTCTTTCATCGCCATGGAGCTTGGCGTGTCCATGCAGGATGTGCACGCCATGGTAATCGGCGGGCACGCCGACGAGATGGTGCCTCTTACGAGGTACGCGACCGTCTCCGGCATACCGGTGACGCAGCTTATCGCCCCGGAGAGGCTTTCCTCCATAATGGAGAGGACCAAGAAGGCGGGCGGCGAGATAGTCGCCCTCCTCAAGACCGGGAGCGCGTACTACGCCCCATCGGCGGCTGTTGCCGAGATGTGCGAAGCTATTATAAAAGACAAGAAGAGAGTCATTCCCTGCGCTGCCTACTGCTCAGGCCAGTACGGCGTTGACGGGATATTCATAGGCGTGCCTGTTGTCGTGGGCTCAGGCGGCGCCGAAAGGATAATCGAGATAGAGCTGGATTCCGCCGAGAAGTCGGCGTTCATGGGCTCGGTAGGCGCAGTCAAGGGCCTCATAACCGACCTTAACCTGGATAAGTAAGAGGGGTTTTTTTGAAGCAGGTTTCAGTAAAGGACATAACGAAAAAGGTCAGGGACCTGTGCATATCAGCGGCCTGCGATCTCGAACCTGATGTCGCTTCGGCCATAAGGTCGGCGCTTGATAAGGAAGAGTCCGTGCTCGGCAAGGAAGTCCTCAGCCAGATAGTCGAGAACTTCGAGATAGCCGGGAGGGAACATCTGCCCATGTGCCAGGACACCGGCATATCGGTCTTTTTCGTTGAGATAGGCAGGGAAGTTTTGCTGGACGGCTCCCTGGAAGACGCCATCAACGAAGGCGTGCGCCAGGGCTACAAGGAAGGCTACCTGAGAAAGTCGGTCTGCCATCCGTTGAAGAGGGTCAACACCGGGGACAACACCCCGGCCATAATACACACTTCCATTGTCGAAGGCGGCAAGGTAAAGATAAAGATAGCCCCGAAGGGCGCTGGCTCCGAGAACATGAGCCGCCTTAAGATGCTCAAGCCCGCTGAAGGCGTGGAAGGCATAAAGGCGTTCGTGGTCGAGACCGTGAAAGACGCTGGCGGCAACCCGTGCCCTCCCATAGTGCTCGGCGTCGGCATAGGCGGCAGCTTTGAAAAATGCGCCATACTCGCGAAAAAAGCGCTCCTCCGCCCGATTGGCACGCAGAACCCGGACAGCGACCTCAATTCGCTTGAGCAGGAGCTTTTAGGGAAGATAAACGATTTGGGCATTGGCCCGATGGGCTTTGGCGGGCGTACTACCGCGCTGGCAGTGCACATCGAGGCGAGCCCGTGCCACATAGCGAGCCTTCCTGTGGCGGTCAATATCCAGTGCCACGCTGGCAGGCACAAGGAAATAGAGATCTGATATGACGGAAGCCATAAGGATAAGCGCGCCGCTTGACGACGCGGCAATCGAAAAGCTCAGGGCAGGCGACAGGGTCCTCATAAGCGGCGTCATGTACACCGCGAGGGACGCGGCTCACAAGAGGCTCATAGAGCTCCTCAACGCGGGTAAAGAGTTGCCCTTGGACCTTAAAGGGCAGATAATATATTATGTCGGGCCTACGCCTGAAAAGCCGGGCGAGGTCATTGGCTCGGCAGGGCCGACGACCAGCGGCAGGATGGACGCGTACACCCCCAGGCTCATCGAGCTCGGTTTGAAGGGCATGGTAGGCAAGGGCGCGAGGAACAAGGAAGTGCGCGATTCCATTATCGCTCACAAGGCCGTGTACATGGCCGCGGTCGGCGGAGCGGCCGCCCTCATAAGGCGCTCCATAAAGAAGGCGGAGATAATAGCTTACGAAGACTTAGGGCCTGAGGCCATAAGAAGGCTTGAGGTAGTGGACTTTCCGGCCATCGTGGTCAATGACGTCTACGGCGGCGACTTGTTCCTCCAGGGAGTGGAGAAGTTCAGGAGGGTGTCTTGAAGATAAAGCTTTCCAATAGCGACATCCAGAGTACTGAGGTCAGAAGGCTTGAGCGCATAAGCGGCGAGGATGTGAAAAGGTGCTACCAGTGCGGCAATTGCTCTGGCGGCTGCCCTGTCTCTTACGCGATGGAAATACCGCCGACAAAGGTCATGAGGTTTCTCCAGCTCGGCAATATTGAAGAAGTGCGCAACTCTAACTCGATGTGGCTCTGCGTGGGCTGCCTCCAGTGCTATTCAAGGTGCCCTCAGGGCGTAAGCGTAGCGGCCATACTCGAAGGAATGAGGCAGGACACGCTCCGCAAGGGCGTAAGCAGGACAGAAGTGGCTGAAGTCCCGTTTCCGTTCCTTAAAAAAGCCCCACAGCAGGCTATTGTCTGCGGGTTTCGCAAGTTCGTAGGTTAGTAAACTATAAAGATGGAACATATGAAGATACCTTACTATCCCGGTTGCACCTTAAATACGGTCGCCAAGCAGTTCGACACCTCCGCGAGAGAGGCGGCCTCAATCATCGGTTTTGAGATGAAAGAGCTCGCTCAGTGGAACTGTTGCGGGGCGACTTTTCCACTTACGCCTGACAATGTCATAGGCCTTACGGCCCCGGCGAAGGTCCTTTCGAACGCACGCAAGGAAGGCGACACCTTAACGACCCTGTGCTCGGTCTGCTACAATGTCCTGAAGAGGACCAACAAGGTCATAAGGGACAACAAGGAAAAGAGGAATGTCATTAACGGCTTTATCGAGGAAGAGTATGACGGCAGCGTCAACATACTCCATTACCTCGAAGTGCTCCGCGACAAGGTCGGCTTTGATAAGGTAAAGGGCGCGGTCAAGAGGCCCTTGACTGGCATAAAGGCCGCTACCTATTACGGCTGCATGCTGCTTCGCCCCTTTGAAGACATCGGCATAGACAACGCCGAGAGGCCGACCATATTTGAAGACCTGCTTCGCGCCCTTGGGGCCGAGCCCGTCGAGTTCGCGAACAAAATAGAATGCTGCGGGGCGCATCTCGCCATGAACAACGAAGAGGTCGTCACGAACCTTTCAGGTAAAGTCATGACTTCGGCGGTTGACGCCGGGGCGGATCTTATCGTCACGACCTGCCCGCTTTGCCAGTTCAACTTAGAGAAGAGCCAGCCCAAGGTGGCTGAAGCCGATACGGGCTACAGGCCTGTGCCGGTCGTCTACTTCACGCAGGCTCTGGGCCTTGCCCTGGGTCAGGATATCGAAACGCTCGGTTTTGAAAAGAACAGCTCGGATATAATGCCGCTGCTCAAGAAAAAAGGTATCGCGTAGGAATTTAAAGAGGAACCATTATGCCAAGAATCGGCGTATTTGTCTGCCAGTGCGGAAATAACATAGCGGCCACAGTCGACACCAAAAAGGTCGCCGAGGAGATGGGTAAGCTCCCCGGTGTAGTCTACACCTGCGACTACAAGTTCATGTGCTCGTCCCCCGGCCAGGAGATGCTCAAGCAGGCCATAAAGGACAACAAGCTCGATGGGCTCATCGTGTCGGCCTGTTCCCCGCACATGCACGAGAAGACCTTCAGAAAAGCCGCCGAAGCCGCGGGCCTGAACCCCTACCAGTGCGAGATAACGAACATCCGCGAGCAGTGCTCGTGGGTACACCACGACAAGACAAAGGCCGCTGGCACTGTAAAGTCAATCGACCTCACGAGGATGACCATCCAGAGGCTCAAGAAAAATCAGCCCCTGAAGAAGATAAAGATACCGGTCAAGAAAAAGGCAATGGTCATAGGCGGCGGCATCGCCGGGATACAGGCGGCCCTCGACATAGCCGAAGGCGGCCGTCAGGTCATACTGGTCGAGAAAGAGCCCTCCATCGGCGGCAACATGGCCAGGCTTTCCGAGACCTTCCCGACGATGGACTGCTCGCAGTGCATCCTGACCCCGAAAATGGTCGAGGCTGAGCTCAACGAGAACATAACCCTTTATACATATTCCGAAGTCGAGAAGGTCGACGGCTACATC
>MGPK01000019.1:72280-74279 GCA_001795535.1 Deltaproteobacteria bacterium GWA2_54_12 | reverse complement strand
TACAGCGCAGGTTCAGGATAGGCTACAACACGGCCGCCCGCATAATAGAGAAGATGGAAAAAGAAGGCGTCGTGGGCCCTGCCCAGGGCAGCCGCCCCAGAGAGGTTCTGCTAAGAAAGCAGCATTGAGGAATGCTGGTATATTCTTAACAGGCGGCAATTGTCATTCTGAGGAGCCGAAAGCAATGAAAAATCATTTTCATAATAAACTCATTACGCTGCTCGCTCTGGCCGCGCTCTTCATCCTCCCTGCCCTGTCTTTTGCCGGGGACGCTGCAGCGGTGGTCTCGAAACTCCAGAGCAAGTACGAATCAATCACATCCTTAAAAGCCGACTTCACCCAGGAGGTCACCTCAAGGGGCATGCCCGCATTGAAGTCAGAGGGCAAAGTCTGGCTGAAAAAACCCGGCAGGATGCGCTGGGAATACAAAAAGCCCGCCAAAGACCTCATCGTAAGCGACGGCAGGACCATCTGGCTTTTTCAGCCTGACCTCAACCAGGTGATCGAAAGGCCGGCCTTGTCGAGCGCTTCTTCGATGGCGACCGACTTCCTTTCCGGCATAGGCAGCGTGGAAAAGGAGTTCGATGTGAAGCTTGCGGCCCTGGAAACCGTAAACCATGTGCTCATCCTTACTCCGAAACAGGAACAGGCGGGCCTCAAAAAGCTCATCCTTGAGGTCGGGAAAGAGACCTCCATCGTGGAAAAGACCGTCATCACGGACCACTTCGGGAACCAGACCGCGGTGACTTTCAGCAACATCAGGCTGAACGCGTCCATGAAAGATTCGCTTTTCAAATATACCCCGCCCAGGGGAGCGTCCATAGTAAGGCCTTGAATAATCCGTAAAAGATAACTTCGTTCAGGCCGCTGAAAAAGCCCGATGGAAGCTTGAGGCGGCCTGACAGACTATTGGGAGGTAAAGGGAACATGCCGTCATTCGATATCGTCTCAAAGACAGACACGCAGGAAGTGGACAACGCGGTGAACCAGGCAATCAAGGAGATGCAGCAGAGGTACGACTTCAAGGGCTCCAAGAGCGAGATAAAGTGGGAGAAAAAAGAGGACATCACCATTGTCGGGGATGACGATAACAAACTGAAGAGCATCATAGACATCCTCCAGACAAAGCTCGTCAAAAGGGGCGTTTCCCTCAAATCGCTCGAGTACGGCAAGGTCGAGGACGCCGCGGGCGGGATGAAAAGGCAGACCATAAAGATACTCCAGGGCATTCCCTCAGAGAAGGCCAAGGAGATAACGAAGATGATAAAAGAGAGGAAGCTCAAGGTCCAGGCGCAGATAATGGAAGACCAGATAAGGGTCACGGGCAAGAAGATAGACGACCTTCAGGAAGTCATTCAGACACTCAAAGGCCTGGACCTGGACCTGAGCCTCCAATACATAAACATGAGGGACTGACCGGTGACGCAAGGCTGGATAGAGATACGGGCCACAGGCCCCGGCGCCTCAAAGGACCTGGCTTCAACGCTCCTCATAGCCTCGGGCAGTCCGGGCGTGCAGGAAGAGTCCGTGGACAGCATCGCTGGCAAGCTCGTCTCCCACAGCCTGTGGGAGGAGGAGACCCGCGAGGAGGAGGACACCTCCCCCGTGCGGGTCCTGAAGGCCTATCTGCCTGTCGGAGAAGAAGCGGCGCTTGGGGCGGTAAGGACGACCCTGAGCCGCATAGGCTGGGCCCTTGAGACCTCTTTCCTGAAGGACACCGACTGGTCCGAGAAGTGGAAAAAGGGGCTCAAGCCCATAAAGGTAAAGTACAGGGGCGCCTCCGTCACGGTAAAGCCGACATGGCATAAGCTAAAGCGCTCGCCGGGCGAGATAATAATCGATATCGACCCGGGCATGGCCTTTGGCACCGGCGGGCACGCCACTACCAAGATGTGCCTCAAGTCCATCCTCAGGCTCGTAAAAGGCGCCTGTCTTCCAAAAGGCCCCTCGCTCCTCGATGTCGGCACAGGCACGGGCGTCCTGGCCATAGCAGCCGTGA
>MGPK01000019.1:71861-72186 GCA_001795535.1 Deltaproteobacteria bacterium GWA2_54_12 | reverse complement strand
CTTGAGCGCGAAGGACTTACCCGCCGTACCGGGCAGATACGACATAGTTGCCGCCAACATCCTCGCAGGCGAGCTCACGAGGCTTTCCCGCTCCCTCAATGACAGGATAAAGCCAGGCGGGTTCCTGATACTCTCCGGCATACTGGACAGCGAACAGGCTGCCATAGAGGCCGCCTTCTCAGCCATCGGCCTTCAAAAGGCATTCTCATTCAACGAAAAAGAATGGGTCGCGCTGGTGTTCGGAAAGCCTTCCAGATGAGGCGTTTTTTCCTCGAAGATATCAACGAATCCGCTAAAGAGGCCGAGATAACCGGGGAAGAGTTCG
>MGPK01000019.1:70399-71829 GCA_001795535.1 Deltaproteobacteria bacterium GWA2_54_12 | reverse complement strand
GGAGACAGCGCTGCCATTTTCAACGGCAGGGGGTTGGAGCTTTTCGGCAGGATAGAGTCGATAGGCCAGCGCTCGGCCGTCGTCTCCATCGAAGGCAGGAGCGAGAAGGCCGTGGAGAGCGCCCTTGACCTCGTCCTTCTCCAGGGCCTCTTAAAAGGCGACAGGCCCGAGTTTATCGTACAGAAGGCAACCGAGCTTGGCTTGACCGGGATCTGTTTTTATACGACGGCCAGGACAGTGCCCAGGGTCGACGGAGAAGGCGCAGAAAAAAAACTCCTCAGGTGGAAAAAGGCCGCGATAGAGGCGGCCAAACAGTGCGGCAGGGCGACGCTCCCCCGTGTGACGCTCGCCCCAGGATTGAAAGAAGCCGTCCAGGGCTCCAAGGCTGAATTAAAACTGCTTTTATGGGAAAAGGACGGGGCCGCAAGCCTTGGCGAGCGGCTTGAAGGCAGGAGCCCTCATTCGGCGGCCCTGCTCGTAGGCCCGGAAGGCGGGCTCTCGGACGATGAAGCCCGGATGGCCCAGGAGGCAGTCTTCCTGAAGGCGGGCATGGGCCCGAGGATATTAAGGGCTGAAACGGCTGCCGTGGCCGCGGCCGCGATTGTCCAGTACGCTTTCGGCGGCCTTGGTTAAGCCGGCTGAGCAACGACTTCCACCGGATAAGTTATAGGGTCTATCTTGTGGAAGTTCAGCACCTTTTCTATGAGGGCTTCGGTCAATACCGTCCCCTGCCCCACCAGCAGCCTGCCCCTTCCAGATGCCAGCGGCTTGGCGAGGACCATCCCAGGGGCTATGTCACGGATATCAACCTGCGTTTTGACCGGCATGGCGCTCCTGTTATGCGCGGTCATCTGGTTCTCATCGCCATCCTTTATCTCAGAGGCGAACTTCAGGAAGGCCTCCGTGACATCCGGGTCGAATTTTCTGCCCCTGCCCCTTTCTATCACGGCCAGCGCCTCCACCTTTGAATATGGCCTCCTGGCGTGCCTCAGCCTGTCATATTCCCTGCATATCGACAGTATCCTCGATCCGTAGTTTACTTCGGCGCCCTTGAGCCCGTCCGGATAACCGGTGCCGTCGAAAGACTCCATGTGGCTTCTCACGATAAGCCCCGACTGCCTCAGGATATCTATCCTCGCGATTATCTCCTGTGAGAGCGCCGGGTTGTTCCTCATGAGCGCCCTTTCGCTGTCCGAAAGCTCGCCTTCGGCCTTCTCAAGGACTTCCCTGGGCACGCCTATGAGCCCTATCTCATGCAGGAGAGCCGCCGCCCAGAGAGCCTCAAGCTCGAAACCCTTCAGCCCGAGCCTCTGTCCAAGACCCCTTGAGAGGACGGCCACCCGCTTGCAATGGCCGCCCGAGAGCTGGTCATGGAGCTCTATCATGTCGCCGCATAAGCCCACGAACGAAAAGAAACTCTCCCTGAGTTT
>MGPK01000019.1:70119-70309 GCA_001795535.1 Deltaproteobacteria bacterium GWA2_54_12 | reverse complement strand
GTTCTCCGCCAGAAGGCTGTACCGCTCGACAGCCGCCCTTATGATGTGTTTGAGCTCCTCATCGTCCCAGGGTTTTGTTATGTACCTGTATACGCCGCCCTCGTTTATGGCCCCGGTTATCTCCGCCATGTCCGCCTGGCCGGTGAGCATCATCCTCACTGTGTCCGGGGAGGCCTCCCTTGCTTTTTTA
>MGPK01000019.1:68932-70104 GCA_001795535.1 Deltaproteobacteria bacterium GWA2_54_12 | reverse complement strand
CCCATGCCAGGCATCCTCTGGTCCGAGACAACGACCGCGACGCTGTTGTGCCGTAGCAGGTCCAGGCCGCACTCGCCGCTTTCAGCCAGCATTATCCCGTAACCTTCTTTTCTGAAGACCCTCGAAAGAGAGCCGAGTATGTTCTTCTCGTCATCTACAAAGAGTATATTCGTGCCAGTCATCTTCAAACCTCCTTCATGAAGCCCCCCTGCGGCCGGGGGCGCTGTCTATTCGTTTTCAGGCGGCTGAAGCCGCCTCTGTGGCAAGGGGCAGCTTTATCCTGAACCTCGCGCCCGCGCCCGGCCTGCTGTCGACCTCTATCGTGCCGCCATGCTCCTTTATTATGTTATACGCGATGGAAAGCCCGAGCCCGGTGCCCTTGCCTACAGGCTTGGTGGTGAAAAACGGGTCGAATATCCTGTTCCTGACCTCTTCGCTCATGCCCGGGCCGTTATCGGCTATCTCTACGATTGCCTTGCCGTTGACTTTGCCGGTGCTCATGGTTATTTTTCCCTTTTCATTGACGGCCTGGGCCGCGTTCAGGAGTATATTCAAAAAGACCTGCGTAAGCTGCTGAGGCCTGCACCGTACCGGCAGGCTGTCGCAGAGGTCCTCTACCAGCTCCGCCCTTGTTTTCACCTCGTGCCAGCTTATCTTGAGGGCGTCCCTGAGAGAGATATTCAGGTCCTGGCAGACCAGCTCCCCTGCCTCGGCATGTGAAAGGTCCTTGAGCCCTTTCACTATGGTGCTTATCCGCGAGATGCCGTCATTCGAGTCGACGAGTATCTGTCCCGCGTCATTGACCGTGAACTCCATGTCGGCGTCCTTCTTCAGTTTCTCTATCGCCTCGCGGTACTCGGCTATCTCCTCGAACTCGCCTTTTTCATAGGCATCTGACAGCTCGCCGTGCAGGGCCAGGAGCTTCCTGAAGACATCCAGGTACTCGGAGAGCGTATTCAGGTTGCTCCTTACGAAACCGAGCGGGTTGTTTATCTCGTGGGCCACGCCTGCCGCGAGCTGGCCCATGGAAGCGAGCTTTTCGGTCCTGGCAAGCTGTTCGGTCAGCGCGGCTTTTTCCTCCTCGGCCTGCTTCCTGCGGGTTATGTCCCGGTCGATGCCCCTGTACCCGGCAAAAGCGCCGTCATGTCCGTAAAAAGGCGCCCCGCTTGTCT
>MGPK01000019.1:68412-68790 GCA_001795535.1 Deltaproteobacteria bacterium GWA2_54_12 | reverse complement strand
GTCTCGACCAGGCTCCTGAACCTCTCCTCGCTCCTCGCGAGCGCTGCCCTCTGCTTCTCCTTTTCGGACTTTTCCCAGTTTATGATGCCGATATACTGCTCCTGGGCTATACTGTCCTCATGGACCCGCTCAAAAAGCCCGTTCATGGCGTCTTTCAAAATTCCTATCTCGTCCGCGCCCTGAATATCTATCTTCACGAGACGCTCCCCGGACTGGAACCTCCCTATGCCTTCGAGGACCTTCGAGAACCTCCCTGCGATGTCCCGGGACACGAGCAGTATCAACGCGACTGCCACGAGGAACCCGGCAAGAGAGATGACTGAGTATATGATTATCGTCCTCTGGAACTTTACCGTGACAAGCTCCCTTGCCCCTGCG
>MGPK01000019.1:66877-68218 GCA_001795535.1 Deltaproteobacteria bacterium GWA2_54_12 | reverse complement strand
ATCCGCCGCGAGCCGCTGAGCCGACAAAACGGCTATCCGGCTGTCCACCAGCGCCGTTGAACCCCTGACCTCGTTCATGGCGCGCTCGCGGGCCGCCTCGTCCTTCTCAAGGAGCATCTGAAGCAGGCCGCGCCTGGACTGCTCAAGACCTGCCCTTATCCTCAACACATTCTGGGCCTCGACCACGGATTTGTTGTAAACTTCAATGGCAGACCATCTCATCCAGACCATGTGGACGACGCTGGTCGCGATTATCCCGGCTATGAAGACAACGGATATGCCGAAGACGACGAAAAGCTTCCTTTTCAGGCTGAGGGCGCTGAAAAAGCCGATCACGCTCCTTTTCCCGGGCCGTTTCAGGCCAGGGCCGTCTTTTCCGGAGAGAAATGTCTTCACAGTTTATTTTCGTCACTCAGGCCAACAGACTGAATAAGTCAAGGGGTTGAAAAAGAGAAAGGAAAACGGTTGAAAACCGCGTGACAAAAGGATGACTGGACAGGCGGCCCGTACGCGCGCATAATCGATACGCCAAATATGGCTTGACAAGAAGGCCTGTTAATATTATTTTATTTCTCTTAAATCTTCCGGCCAGGTAGCTCAGTTGGTAGAGCAGGGGACTGAAAATCCCCGTGTCGGGGGTTCAACTCCCTCCCTGGCCACCACTAAAATCAAGGGGTTAGCTCATTTTGAGCTAACCCCTTTTTTTGCCTTCCATCCGCCGCCCTGCCTCCCTCCCTGAAATTTCTCCCGCAAGCGCTTGCAAAACTCATAAGTGGCTATATGCTTGGAAAAAACCTGTTGGCCACCATGAGAGATGAACTGAAAAGCAGCCATACAGATATGGAGCAGATCCTTTTCCGGGGTTTCTGCGTAACCTTTTTTCTTGTCCCGCTCGGGACTTCTCCGTTCCTCATCTCCGGTTATCTTACCCTGGCCCTGTGGATATGCTCCGGGAGGTTCATAACAGACCGCCGCCTCTGGCTCAAACAGCCCTGGGTGGCCCCGATGCTGGTTTTCGCAGCCCTCCACTGGACAGGGCTTCTTTACACGAACGACCTCAACGCGGGGTTGAAGTTCGCCGCAAAGACCCATTACTGGCTCTTTGCCTTCGCGATATGCTCGATACCCTTTCACAGGCATTCTCCAAAGGCTCTCCTGAACAGTTTCCTTGCCGGGCTTTCACTGGCGGCGGCCATTCACATCGCCATAAACTCCGGCATCATCCCCGCCTCTCAAAGGTACGCGGCCAGCTTCATAAACCCGATAACCTACATACTGTTTCTGACTTTCGGCATCCTTCTCCTGTCCTTTTATTTCAGCAAGGCAGGCACCCTGAAGGGC
>MGPK01000019.1:66520-66834 GCA_001795535.1 Deltaproteobacteria bacterium GWA2_54_12 | reverse complement strand
TCTCCCTTTTCGCCGGCGCGCCCGGACGCACGGCCCTGCTCCCCCTGGTAATATTTTTTCCTGTTATAGTGTATAATCTCCTTGGGCAAAGGTCCTTTCCGAAGGTCTTCGCCGCAACTCTTCTCGCGATGGCGGCCCTGTATTTTACGCCCGTAGTCCAATCCTCCCTGAACGACACCACGACCCAGATCAAGTCATACTACGGCGGCAACCCGGACACCTCGATGGGCCTGCGTCTGCACATGTGGAACGGAGCCGTCAGGATATTCACTGACAACCCCGTCGTCGGCATCGGCACAGGCGGCTATGAATCG
>MGPK01000019.1:23228-66229 GCA_001795535.1 Deltaproteobacteria bacterium GWA2_54_12 | reverse complement strand
GGCCTGCAAACGGCATTGAAACCCGCCGATGAAAAGGCAGAGGCAGAGTGAAGATAAGCGGGTTTACTTTCATAAGGAAAGCGTTGGAATTTGGCTACCCTGCGGCGCAGTCGATAAAGTCCATCCTGCCGATATGCGACGAGTTCATCGTCAATGTCGGAGATTCGGACGACGGCACTCTTGAGCTCATACAATCAATAAACGACCCGAAGATAAAGATAATCACCACGAAATGGAACGAGAACCTTACGGCCAAGGGTTTCGTCTACGGCCAGCAGAAGATGATTGCGCAGTACAGCTGCACCGGGGACTGGGCCTTTTACCTCGAAGGCGACGAGGTGGTGCATGAGGACGACCTTCCGAAGATATACGACGCAATGAAACGCAACCTGGACAAGCCTGAGGTGGAGGCGCTCGTCTTCGATTACCTGCATTTCTACGGGAACCATTCGACATATCTCGAAAGCCCTGCCTGGTACAGGCGGGCTCCGAGGATAATAAGGAACACCATACGGTCATACGCCCCGGACGGTCTTTTTTTTGTGGTGCTCGACTCCAACAAAAAGGGGCGCTATCCAAGGGCCGCGCTCACCGGCGCGACCATCTACCATTACGGCTGGGCCAGGCCCGAGCGCCACATGAACGAGAAGACCAGGCACATACAACGCTACTGGAACAAGGCTCCGGTAAGCGTATCATACGGCGACATAGACCCCGCGATAATAAGGGAGTTCAAGGGGACGCACCCGGCTGTAATAAAGGACTGGCTTCCCGAATCTCCAGCTCTCTTCGAGTTAAATCCCGGCTACAGGTTGTCCTCAAGGGATAAGAGGCAGCGGGTAAAAATGTTTATCGAAAAAATCACCAGGCTCGACCTCAGCAAAAAGCATTTCAAACTGATAGACTCAGCGCCCGGATCGAGGTAGACGGCTTATCACGGGATGAAAGGCTGGCGGAAAAGGTTTTCCCCCCTTCCCTTGCCATACGGCCTCTTTTTATGATTAAATAGCTGCAAATACGCGCCCTGAGGCGGAATTATAAGGGAGGAATTCATGTCAGAAGTAATGATAGACATCACATGCCCGGTCTGCACGACCGTTTTCAAGAAGAAAGCGCGGGACCTGAAGGACGGAACAACGCTCCAGTGCCCGAAATGCGGCGAGAAGACGACGATAAAGGGGAACATGTTCACTGACATGGTCACCAACCTCGAAAAGGGCAACAAAGAAAAAGGCGGCCACGCCTGAAAAAAACAGGCCCGGGGCCATAAAGCCCCGGGCCTGTGAAGCTTTAAAGATACCATTAGCGACAGATTGCTCAAAAAGTTCCAGATGCGAGGAGTACGGACGCGAGGAATGAGGCGTTCGTTGTTTGTACGCCGCAATACCGCGCGACGATTGACTCCAAAATCAAATGGGGAGCTTGAGGCAATCTGCAAACGCCATTCCATTAAGCCCAACCGCACGCACTTAGCCTTCTTGACAAACACCATTCTTGACTTAAAATCCTTGGTAAGAGAATTCAAACGCACGCCGCAAACGGTTTCAAGCTCTTCCGTAAACCTGTCAGGAAAACCAGAACCGAAAAGAGTTCTCTGCCGTATATGCGCCAATCAACCGCCTGTTCATGGCCAGAAGGCCTCGCTGGATAAGCAGGGTATGATTTCCGGCAGCCAGACCCTGCCATTTTCATGAAGAAGTCCCAAATGAGGCACGCAAGGAGGCCAGTGCCTTTTTTCAAAGAACGCGCTTCCATCGAAGCGTTCAACAACCTGACGGACCACGAAAAGGGGCTTCATGAACATGGATAAAACAGGCAAGACCGGCGTATTCTTCATCGGAGCGTCAGGGTATATAGCGACAGCAGTGATGGCAGGCGCGCTTGCCATCAAAAAAGGCCTTTGCGACCGCGCTGGCATGGTAACGGAGCTGCCTGCCTTTTCCGGCCTGGGGCTCATAGACCCCGAAGACATGGTCTTCGGCGGGTGGGACATCCGCCCTTCCTCTCCGCTGGAGAGCGCGCAGAATTACTTCAGGAACTCACAGCTCCCATCTGAGATACTCCGCCAGATAGAAGGCGGCCTCATAGAAGTGTCCCCTGAGATCTGCCAGGGCGTTACGACAAACTGCGGCAAGGCCATAGAGTCCCTATCCAGCCACCAGACGCCCGGGCGCGAGATGACCCTGGCGGCCCAGGTAAAAAAGCTCAGGAAGGACTTGAGCGGCTTCAGGGAAAGAAACTCACTCGATTGCGTGGCAGTCGTGAACCTCGCCTCGACCGAGCCGCCCCTGGAGCACAGGCCCTCGCATGAGCGCGTTGACGAGTTCGAGGAATGCATCGCGGAGGACAGGCAAGACGAGATACGGGCAAGCACCCTGTACTCTTACGCCGCGGTGCTCGAAGGCTGCCCGTACCTGAACTTCACCCCTTCTAACGCGGCCCTCCTTCCAGCCATAGTGAAGCTGGCGGAGACCAAATGCGTGCCGGTCATGGGCGATGACGGCAAAACAGGCGAGACGCTCGTCAAATCAGCGCTACTGCCGATGTTCCTTTACAGGAACCTCGAAGTCCTCAGCTGGGAGGGATTCAACATACTCGGCAACATGGACGGACAGATATTGAACGACCCCGAAAACAAGGAATCGAAGATAATCACTAAGGACGGGATCATGGGCAAGGTGCTTGGCTATAATCCGCACTCCAGGGTGCACATCCACTATGTGCCGTCTCTCGACGACCAGAAGACGGCCTGGAATTTCATCCATTTCAAGGGCTTTCTGGGAACGAAGATGTCTTTGCAGTTCATCTGGCAGGGTTACGATTCCGTGCTCGCCGCCCCTCTGGTGCTGGACCTCGTGAGGCTTTCCGAGCTCTCGAACAGAAGAAGCGAAGGCGGGCTCATGAAGCATCTCGCCTCGTTCTTCAAGGCCCCGCAGGGCGTTGACGAGCACCGGTTCTACGAGCAGGCTGAGATGCTCTTTTCCTACGCTTCATTGGCGGACATAAAAGGAGCGCACACATGAAGTTCTCGTTTTCCACCAACGCGTTCATAAGACACACCGTCTACGACGCGATAGAAAGCATAGCCGCCGCGGGGTACGAGGGCGTGGAACTGCTGGCCGACATCCCGCACCTGTATGTCCACACGCTTCGCGCCTCTGATATTAAAAAGCTTAAGGCCTCGCTTACGGCGAACCGGATAGCCGTCTCGAACATCAACGCAAACACCGTTCGCGGCTACTACGAGAACGGAGACGCTGAGCCCCTTTTCGAGCCGTGCCTCACTGACCCTGACCCGGAAGTGCGCGGCTGGCGGATAGATTACACCAAAAAATGCATAGACCTAGCCAAAGCCCTCAATTGCCCTAATGTGAGCGTCACCTCCGGGCCCATACAGCCCGAGAGCACACCGGAAGAAGGGATAGAAGCCCTGAAAGCCGCTCTCAAAGAGATAATCGCGCACGCCGAAAAGATGAATGTGAAAGTGGGACTGGAGTACGAGCCGGGCCTCCTTATCGAGTCAGGCTCCGAGCTCTCGTGCCTTATAAACGAGATAGGCTCTGAGTACCTTGGCGCCAACCTCGATCTCGGACACAGCCATGTGCTCGGCGAAGACCCTGAGTTCACGGTGAAGCTCCTCCAGGGCAGGATATTTCATGTGCACCTCGAGGACATCAAGGACAGGAAGCACTTTCACCTCATCCCCGGTACCGGGGACATGGACTTCAAAAAACTTCTTTCCCTGTTCGAAAAAACCTACAGCGGCTTCATTACCGTCGAGCTCTACACTTATCCGGATAAGCCGATTGAGGCGGCAAGAAAATCTCTCGAATTCCTCAAGGGGCTTGCCGGAAGGAGAATAGTAAGCGATGCGGTTAATTGAGCCGCACATACACACTGTCTCAAGGACCACCGACGACCTGTACCGGATGGCTGTGGCGGGCATAGTAGCCTGCGTGGAGCCTTCATTCTGGTCAGGCATCTACAGGAGGTCTCCGGAGTCGTTCCAGGACTACTGGGAACAGGTGGTGAGCATTGAGCCGAAGCGAACGGCGGCGTACGGCATAAGGCATTTCGCGATGATAGGGCTCAACCCCAGGGAAGCCGGAAGCCCCATTGCCCTTGATGTGCTGAAGGCCATGGAGCCTTTCCTCGACAGGCCTTCGGTCATCGGCATAGGCGAAGTGGGCCTCGACCTGGCGACCCCTGAAGAAGAGGACGCCTTCCGCCGCCAGCTCCGCATGGCAGAAGAGCGCCGCCTGCCGGTGATGGTCCGCTGCCCCGGGCATGGCAGGGGAAATTGCCTGGATCGCATGATATCGATAATAGAGGATGAACAGGTCACGCAGGAAAGAATAGTCATAGACCACGCCGACGGGAAGGCGGCCTCGCTCACTCTTGAGAAGACTGGCTGCTGGGCTGGCTTGACCGTCCATGACCCGGCAAAGCTCAGCGCGCACCAGGCCGTGGACATCATCGAACGGTACGGCATGGAAAGAATAATGGTAAACGGCTCGGCTGACTGGGGCTCTTCCGACCCGCTTGCCGTCCCGAAAGTAGCCATGCTCATGCGCCAGAGGGGCTTTTCGGAGGAATCGGTCCGCGGCCTTACATTCGCGAATCCGTCCAGGTTTCTGGCAAGCTCCGGGAGGTTCGACATCGAGGAGGATTGACAACGCCCGTGGCGTTTTGGGCGCGCAGCCCTGAGGGGGTCAGATGATTTTCCGGCATAAGTCGGCTCCATATCTGGAGCTCGTGAGACTCCCGCATCTTTTCATCGCGATGGCAGACCCGATGGCCGGGTTCATTGCCGCAAGCGCCTCTGGCATGGATATTTTCAAGCTCCCGTACATCCTTGCGTCCTCTGCGCTCATATACGCGGGCGCCTCGGCGTGCAACGACTTCGCCGACAGGGAGCGCGACCCTGACAACCGGCCAATACCTTCGGGACGGATAAGCCACGGAGGCGCGCTTGTGCTCGGCGTGGTGCTCATCATCGCCGGGGTACTCTCTGCCTCAGTTGCCGGGGTCTACCCGCTCATTGCCGCGCTTTGCCTTTCAGCGGCCTTGGTCTCCTACAACGCGGGCCTTAAAAACGGCCTGTTTTCCGGCGCGCTGACAATGGGCCTCAGCAGGGCCTTGAACCTGTCTCTTGGTTTAAGCGCGGGCTCCTTCAGCATCGGGCTCCTGCTGCTGCCCCTTATTATCTTCACTTTCGTATTCGCGATAACGCTTTTGAAGAGCCACTCCATCGCGGAAAGAAGCCTCTCTCCCGGCATAGGCGTCCTTTCAGGCTGGATAGTTGCCTGCGCCGCCGTTCAATATCATCTTTTCAGCGGCTTTTTCACGGGAGAAGGCCTTGTTTTCGCGGCAATGTTCTATGTCGCGTCAGGGGCGGCGGTAATCATGGCCCTTTCAGGCAGGCTCGGAACAGGCGCAGCCGTAAAAACCCTGATACTTTCCATCCCGCTCCTTGACGCCGCCTTATCTGCCGGGACAGGAGGCCTGACGGCAGGCCTGCCCGTCGCCGCCCTCGCGCTCCCGGCCATGGTGCTCTCAAGGAGGTTTTAAGGCTCGTTACGACCCTGTCATGGCCTTGAGCCTCAACGCGTCCATGGCCGCGTACCCTGCCTCGTCGTTGTCGAAATAACAATACAGAGCCTTGGCCTTCTTCTGCCAGAGTTTCAAAAAACCTGCCCAGTCCTGGAGAGCCTCTTCAGAGTATTGCCCCCGGTACTTCCCTGCCGGCCCGTGGAGCCTTATATAGATGAAGTCAGCCGTGACCTCCCTGGGCGACAGGCGCAAATCGAAATCATATATGCAGAACGAGGCGTTGTATTCCTTCAGAAGGGCGTATACATCCGGGTGAAACCAGTCAGGGTCACGGAACTCGAAGGCGAACCTGTGCCCTCCCGGAAGGGCCTTCAGAAAACCCTCAAGCCGTTCCATGTTCCTGTTCCATCGGGGAGGCAGCTGAAAGAGTATCGGGCCGAGTTTAGGGCCCAGAATGACGGCCCTGTCCAGGAAGTTCTTCAGGGGCTCAAACGGGTCTTTCAATCTTTTGACATGCGTTATGAGGCGGCTGCCCTTCAGGCTGAAGACAAAACCATCGGGGGACGCATCCCGCCAATGTGCGAAAGTCCTCTCCTCGGGGAGCCGGTAGAAGGAGTTGTTTATCTCAACGGTATTGAAGCGGGTAAGGTAGTATTCGAAAAGGCGGTTTTTGCGGATGTCCGCCGGGTAGAACGGGCCTATCCAGTGGCCGTAATGCCAGCCGGAGGTAGCTATGTAAATCCTGCCGCTGTAGCCCAAGAGCGCCTCCGTCTGAAGGTAACGGCATTGGAATCAGTTGCCGCCGACTTCTGATGCTGCGCGGTTCAGGAATATCTCCAGCTCCTCTTCCTTTTGCCTGAGATCGGCAATCAGCTCACGAGAGGCTTCCTTGCCTTCGGCCCTGAGCTTTTCCAGGTCCTTTTCCATGGCTTCGAGCCTCTTTTTCGCCTCTTCGAACTCCTTTCGGGCGGAAGCTCTTCCGGCTGACCTGTGAAGGTCGTCTTCGACGCGGCTTGCCTTTTCCCTGAGCTCCTTGACCCTGGCTTCAGCATCCTTCAGGAAGGCGCTGTCGTTTTCCTCAAAAATAAAAAGCGGGGCCTGTCCGGAGTTTACCTCCTTCTTGGCCCCGCCATGAGTTTCCTGGCTGCAGGACACCGCAACCGTGGACAGCAACAGCAAAGAAAAAACGACGCCAACTCCGAGTCTATTCACGAAACACCTCCGGAATTGGGCCTCCGGGCCGTTGCTGCCCAGGGCTTAAGTTTTACTTGTGCTCAGCAGGAGCCGCGGGTGCTGCGGTCTCAGGAGCCGGTGCCGGTGAAGCTTCAGGGGCCGCCTGCTGCTCGACCGGGGCCGGAGCGGGCTGGGGGGCTTCCTGCTTCTTGCAGGCCACGAGAGTCGAAAGACCAAAAAGAGCTACGATTACAGCGAATCCAAACCTTTTCATTTTTTACATCCTCCTGTTTTTTGATACGAGTTTTTGTTTGTAAAGCTATGGAACAAAATCGCAAGCGGTTTTTCAAACCCCCCTGAAAGGTTTAATCCGCCTCCTTTCCAAGGGGCCTACTCCCAGAATAATACGCGGCAGGCTCATATTTTCCCTTCAAACATCCCTGCCTGAGAAACCGGCGGAATAAAGAAAAAATGAAGCTCCCGCGAGAATTCCAGGGAAGCTCCGAAACCATAAGGAAATATCTTTTTTAAATTCGTCCGCTTGCCTCCGGCAGCTGAACTGTACTGCGGAGAATACGCACGGCAACATTTTCTTTCAAGAATAGCCGTTCGCACCCGCATTGTCAAACGCCGACCCAAAGGCAGCACGCATGATCCAGGTGAAAGGGCGACTCGTTTTCATGTCAGGAATTTAAACGCGCACGGCATGCGACAGCAACTCACTCACAACAGGACATTTAATCCGGCGGAAAGCTGTCGCAAACAGCTTTCCGGCTCCAAAGCAGTTCTTAATTACCGTAAAGGAGGATATAAGTCCAATAATCTAATAGATTTCCCGAGGCTTGTAAACAGATTTTTTTATAAATAATAAAAAAATCTTTCCCCCGGCCGCAGGCAGCCCGCTCCCTATTCGACCTCGATCCTGACCTCGCCTGAAAACAGTATGCGCCCGGAGGGCCTCTGGAAGAAAGCGGAATTCACGGCGTTCTCGGTCCCATACAGGAAAGCGGCCGCCATGGTGTACACCCCCGGGGCAATCGGGGCCTTGACCCTGTACGATACAGTGCCCTCAGGGAAGAGCTTTTTTTCGAGGTCGAACCGCTGGTCTGCTATGGTTATGTAATTGAGGTTACGGCCCGTCCCAATGGCCCTCTTGTCAAGCCACTGCGTCTGCGGCTTTCCGTCCTGTCCGCGCACCTCCGGGGCCCCCTGGATCAGCCAGCCGGTGGAGGAAACCGGCCTTGCCTGGAACCTCGACGCCCTGTCCACGAGCATGACGCATATGACCGGGCCGTTCCCGCCTCTGGCCTTCACCGTGACGGAGGCCTCCTGGCCAGCCTTCATCTTCTTCGGAGCTTCCAGGGTCACGGACGAGCTTGCGTCTATGAGCTTTGCCTTTCTTATTATCTCCTCTTTTTCCTCGCTGGCGAGCTCCATATACGGAGAAGGAGGCGCCTGCGCGCGCACAAGGCCGTAATGCTTTACCTCCGCCACCTCGCTCTTTGCTCTGACGGCCGGGAGTTCGGTCATGTACTCAGCGCTGGCCGCGGAATGGCATGAGGCGCAAAACGGCCCCGTGTCAGTCACATAATCAGGCGTCCCGTTCGGGTATGCGAAGGCAATGGCCGGGGCAAGCACGGCTAAAAAGGCTGCGGCTGCTCTTTTCATCTGAATGCCTCCTGTGCGGTTTACGGGACGCTCGTCTCAACTGACCTGCACGATAAGTGACTTTACACAAAGCCTTTACTTGTGTCAAGCTTGACTGGACATCGAAAATGAAGAATAGTGTAGACAAAGCGGAACTCGCGCGCTTTTGAGTTATAATTTACTTACTACCAGGACCGATATGCCATCATATAATTATACGAAAAAAGAACCGGGCGAGGCCCCTGGCAAAGGCGGCCCTGCGGCCCATTTAACGGCCCCCGCCAGGTTGCTGGCCGTACTTATCGTCTCGATTTTTTCGGCCGAGCTGGTCGTAATGATCGTGCTCTTCCTTTTAAAGGACCTGCTCCACCCGTTGACGGTAGTCCTCATCGACGCGCCCCTGCTGGTCCTGATACTCTCCCCGGCGCTATACTTTTTCCTTTTCAAGCCGCTCCTTTCCATTGTAGAGGAACGGCGGGAGGCCGAGCTGGCGGTTCTGCGCGAACGCAACAAGCTCAGGAGATACCTCGAGGTAGCCGGGGTGATTGTCATCGTGCTGGACAAACAGGGGAGAGTCGAGCTCATAAACCGCAAGGGCTGCGAAGTGCTCGGCTTCCGCGAGGAAGAGATACTGGGCAAGGACTGGTTTTTGAATTTCATCCCGGAACGCCTTAAAGCCGAGGTACAACTGGTCTTTTCAATGCTCGTCTCCGGCGGTGCAGATTCGGATGAAGCCGAAAGCTACTATGAAAACCCTGTTTTAACGAGGGGCGGCTTTGAGAGGACCATCCTCTGGCACAACTCCGTGCTCAAAGAAGGCGGGCGCGTCATAGGCCTTCTGAGTTCCGGCGAGGACATAACGGAAAGGAAGCTTACGGAGAAGGCATTGAAAGAGAGCGAGGCCCGCTACCGGCTCGTGCACAATACCGCCTTCGACGGCATAATCATCGCTAACGCCGGGGACAGGATAATAGACTGCAACGACAGCGCCGCGAGGATATTCGGCTACTCCAGGGGCGAGTTCATCGGGATCCCTGTGACGACTATCATACCCGAGAAATACAAGGAACTGCACAGGAGGGGCCTCAAGAGGTTCCTGGAGACCGGCGAGAGCAAGGTCCAGGGCCAGATAGCGGAATACGAGGGCATAAAAAAAACAGGAGAGATATTCCCCCTCGAACTCGCCCTCAACAACTTCACGCTGGGCGGCGTCATCCATTTCACGGCGATGATCAGGGACATAACCGAGCGGAAAAAAGCGGAACGGGAGCGCGAACTCATGCAGGCGCGCCTCAGCCAGTCCCAGAAAATGGAGGCCATAGGAAGGTTCGCCGGCGGCATAGCCCACGACTTCAACAACATACTTACCGCTATAAGGGGAAACGCCGAACTCGCGATCGAGGAGATTGGCAAGGACGACCCACTTTACTCCAGGCTCGACGGCATCATAACCTCTGTCCTGCTCGCCTCCAAGCTGACAAGGCAGCTCCTGCTCTTCAGCCGCGGCCAGCCCTTCGAGCTCGTGCCTCTGGACATGAACAAGATCATAAGCGACCTGCTGCTCATGATAAGCCGCCTCATAGGCGAAGAGATTACCATTTCAGCGGACCTCGCCCCTCAAGTCTGGACCATAGAGGCTGACGAAGGCAACATCGAGCAGGTCATAATGAACCTCGCCGTAAACGCGAAAGACGCGATGCCCGAGGGCGGCAAGCTCACGATTAAGACCGAAAATATCGTCCTTGACGAAAAGAGCGCTGAATCGATACCCGATGCCCGCGCCGGGGAAGCGGTGCGCCTTACGGTCGCCGACACCGGAGTGGGCATGAGCAAAGAACTTGTCTCGCGCATCTTCGAGCCGTTCTTTACGACCAAGGAAGCCGGAAAGGGCACGGGCTTCGGGCTAGCCGTCGTCTACAGCACCGTAAAACAGCACAATGGCTGGATAACCGTCGAGAGCGAGCCTGGCCTGGGGACCACTTTCCGCATCTACTTCCCGGTCATGATGAAAAAAAGAGAAGCAGGAGCCGCGCACAAGGACGAAAGGAGCGCTCCCGGAAAAGGGGAAAAAATACTCCTGGTCGAAGACGACCCGAAGGTGCTGGATTTCACCAGGATGGCGCTTTCCAGACACGGCTACAATGTTGCCGCCGCAGGGAACGCGGCCGAGGCGCTGGAGGTCTTCGAAAAAGAGAAAGAAGACATCCAGATGGTCTTGTGCGACATGGTCCTTTCCGACCAGAGCGGCCTGCATCTCGTCGACCAGCTCCTGGAGAAAAAGCCGGACATGGCGGTCGTCTTCACGAGCGGGTTTCTCGAAGCCTCGCAGAGGCTGCTTTTGAACGGCAAAGGCTACAGATATCTACAGAAGCCGTATTCCATGTTAAGCCTCTTGAAGACCGTGGGCGACTGTTTCGCCAGAGGCAGGGACTGACCGAAAAAGATTGCTTTTTTCCTCTGGCGGGTTTAAAAGTAACCCAGTTTTTTCCTAAAGGGGGCTTATGGAGGAGAAAAGGAAGCTAAGGCGCAGGTACATGCTCGCCGAAGTAAAGGTAAAGTCTTCAGAGAACCCGGAGTGGATTGAGGCGGTGATGCTCAACATCAGCAGGGGCGGCATCGGCCTGTACGCCTCAGGGCCGCTCAAGAAGCGGGAGAAGGTCTCAATAAGGATTACCTACATGGAAGGAGCGAGGCCTGTGGAAGCGGAAGAGATCCCGGGTGTCGTGAGCTGGGTCCAGCCCGTGGGCGACCATGTAGGGGCCGGGATAATGTTCGAGGCAAAGGTAAACCGCAAAACCTTCCCGATACTGTCAAGGTGCCTGGAGTACGCCAGGAGCAACAAATGATTGTCCTGGTCAGTTACGCTATGTTCAACATATCTGGTGCATAAATCCGTCTATGTCCGGGCCTGTTTCGTCCCCTGGGCAGATGAGCCCGGCGTCCTGGCCTTACGCTTTTCGCAAAGGCCCGCCGGCCATCCAGCCGTTTTCCCTCGCGCTGAAGTGCCTGTTCTTCCCTATTACGATGTGATCGACGACGGAAAGGTCCACGGCGGCCGCGGCGCTGTCAAGCGTCCTGGCAAGCTGCCTGTCCATGGCTGACGGGGTTGAGTCCCCGCTGGGATGGTTGTGCACGAATATGACGCCGCAGGCCTTATGCCTGAATGCCCTCTCTATAGCCTTTCTCGGGTATACGACTGTTTGATTTATCGTGCCCTCGTGGAGCACATCGACCGAGAGCACCTCGTTTTTCGAATTCAGGTATATGGCAAGAAACTTCTCTATCCGTTCCCCGGAGAGCGTCAGGCTCAGATAGTCAAGCACGCATTTCATGTTTCTCAGGGCATCCCTGCCCATCATCCGCTCTTTCAGGTAGACCCCGGCAGCCTCCTTCACGAACTTCAAAAAAACCGCGCCGTTTTCGCCTACCCAGCCCGAATCCTTCAGCTCCTCGTGGCTCGCGTCCAGCACGCCACGGAGGCCCTTGAACCTCTTCATGAGCCCGCTGGAAACATCTGCGACATCTTTTTCTTTTACGGCGTAGGATAAAAGCCGCTCCAGCATCTCTCCTGGCTTACTCCCCCTGGGAGGCCCTTGCCCTGCCCTCCCTGAAGAAGCGAATTCCCCATTTCCCGGACCGCTACCGATAGCGCTATTATCCAACGCAGCCTCCGCAAGCTCAACTTTTCTGATGTAACGCCGATTTTATTACGGATGGGAGGGAAAGGCGACTGTACCAAGGTACAGGAAGCGAAATCTTTTATTCTAAGCCATTTACACGCTTTTTTAAACTGCTACTCGTGCCAGTTACATCTTAAGCCCGTCACCTGCTAAAAAGAGGGCAAAAGGAGGTGCTGACATGGATCTTATATTTCAAGAGGAAAAGTACCTGGTAAAGACCATCTCCGCCCCCGAAGAGGTCGACTCTGCCCTGAGGCTCAGACACGATGTCTTCAGGGATGAACTCCGGTGGGTGCCGCCAACCGCCGACGGCCTGGACAGGGACCCTTACGACGACTTCGCCGAAAGCATAGGGATATTCGAACATTCCGAGCTCGTCGGCCATGTGCGGCTCATACCCGCGCCGCTGCCTTACATGATCGAAAAAGAATTCGCCTCCCTCCTGCCCGAAGAGGGTTTCAGCAAAGTACCCGGCATGTCCGAATCGACCAGGATATGCGTCAGGAAGGACAGGCGGGGGGACACTGTCGCGTCTTTAAGCCTGGCCCACCTGCTGTACAAGGCCATATACCACTGGTCGCTTAAGAACGATTCCAGATATCTTATCACGATTATCGAACAGAGGTACTTCTTTTACCTGAAGAGGTTTTTCCCGTTCGTGCCGGTCGCTGACTTCAAGCCGCTGGGGGAAGGTGTGATGTCCGGCATAGCCGTGCTCGACTGGCGGGCGTTCGAAGAGTCCGCGGCAGTCAAAAGGCCTGAGTTCTTCAGCTGGATGTCTACTCTAAATGACCCTGTTCCATCAGGATCGCTACGGCATGGGCCTTATTGACGGCTTCGAGCTTCCTCTCGATGTTCTGGACATGGAACTTCACGGTCCGCTCGCTTATGCTGAGTATCATGGATATCTCCCAGTTGGTCTTGCCAGCCTTGACCCAGGAGACTATCTCCCACTCCCGCTTTGACAGGGTCCCCATGCGCGAATTGGCCTGCGCCGTCTTATAAATCCGGGCCAGCGCCTGGTGGAGGTGGGGGGCGAGAAGGGCGAGTATCTTTTTCTGATGGTCCTTGAACCAGTCGCCTTTCCCGGAGAACGAAAACAAGGTAGTGGTGTTACTGTCCTGGTTATGCATGCCGCCGCTTACGCCGTGGTTCAAGCCGAAGTCGCGCGATGTGAGGAACATCCTCGAGAGCTTGCCGTCGAACATGGAGTAGGTCTCGTCCCACAGCTGGGAGCCGGGGTTTGACAGGTTGCGCAGTACGATAGGGTCCTGGTTATAGAGCTGATTGGCCCCGTATATCTGCAGCCACTCCATCGGGTAGTTGAGGTTTATTATGTGGGGAGGGGCGTTAAGGCCGCCCTGCCCGTCCTCGCCGCCCTTGCCTATGCCGCAGATGCCAAAATCACCGGAGACAAGCCCCCTTATCCGGTCAAGCAGGGTCTTTATGTCCCCCTCCTCCCTGCATTGCAGAGAAGAGTGAATGACATCCAGGATATCCGCCAGTTCCCTTTTCGAAAAGTTGCTGTAGCTCACCATGCCTTCCCCTCCCGTTCTTTCGGGTGACCTTCATCGTCTAAACGATGCCCTGTGGCAAAAAGTGATTCACGGGCGCAGCCAGCAAGGGCCCGGGTGAAATGCAACGAAAGGATATCGGCTATTCTCTTGTGGTGCGAGCCGAACTTATCCGCCCTCCCGGCAAATGTGAACATGGCGATATTGTCCATTTCAGGGACATACAGGGCCCCGGTGATCCCGAACCTCAAGCCGTAATCGGAAGCTTCATTAACGACCTGCCTGGCCGCCTTGTCCTCGAACTGCCTGAATACATTCGTCCAGGTCTGGGTAAGCGCGTACTTGGTGTGGAACCGCACTACCGGGTCTTTCCGATGATAAGCGCTCTCAATGTATCTTCTGACCCATTCTTCCGGGTAGTTGCCGTTTACATAAGAAGTCACGACGGGCAGTCCGTCCGTCCCGGTACGCGCGAGCCCGCATACGGTGAATTCGGCCTCAAGGAGGAGGGCCGCGTTCAATATGAGAGACTGCAGGCCTGAGGCCCCTGAGCAACGCTGCGCCTGGTCTATAAGTTCAAGTATGCTTATGAGTTCGTTTTTAGCAAGGTCGTCAAAAGGCATCGGGCTGCTCCTTTAAAGGCGGACCTGAGCGCTCACTGCCTGGGGGCTGAGTGGCATTTGAAACAGTTTCTTGTGGGAAATGCAACCTTGTCGTGGCACCTGCCGCAGAACTGGCCGTTCCAGATGCCGGCCATGGTTATAGGGGTGGCTCCGGCTTTTTTCTTGAAAATCCTGGGGTGGCAGACGGAACACTTGAGCCACTCAGTATGTGCGCTATGGGGAAAGATGACATCCGGCATGAACTTCATTTTGGACTTTATGAGGATGTCCGCGCTGAACGGCTCGCTGTCCTCGGGGCTGAGCCTGGGAGGCTTGCCGCTTATCGATTCTCTCGGGGCTATTATGCCGTCTTTCATCGCCTTACCCCAGTCCACGAAGCCGTAGGTGTCGACCGGGAGCTGCTGAAGGGAGACGACATCAGGGCTCGGGTCGATTATCCCGTACTTGTTCCTCTTGAACTCGCCCGGGACCCTGTTATATTCGTAATTCGGCCAGTCTGCCGGAGCAGGGTCCATCGCGGCAAAACATTCGGCCGCGGCCAAGGCTGCGAGCAGCGTAAAACCGGCTATAAGCGAGGTTTTCAGTCTTGGCTTCAACATCAACAGGCGAAGTCTCTTCAGAGTAGGCATAGCCGGGACATAATAGCACAAATGGAACCGCCCCGCAAACGCCAAAGCGGACCACGACACACAACTTATTAACAGAATACTAGTGAACTTACAATCTACCGGATTTGAAAGCCTGAGTCAAAAGGAAATTGACTGGTTCATGAACGGAGTTTTGGCGTATTTGTCAGACCTTCCGCGCACCAGGGGCAGACCTTCCAGCCGCTCTGGCTCTCCTTGCCGCACGACGGGCAGTTCTTCAGGGAAACGGCCCCGCAATTCGGGCACTGCGGCGCACCTGGCGGCAGGCTCTCGGAACAGACAGGGCACTTCGCGGCGTCATCGGCCTTTCCGAGATATATCACCCTCGTCAGCTCCTCCAGGGTTGTTATCCCGGCAGCCACCTTCTTGAGCCCGTCCATGTGCATCGGAGTCATGCCCGCGTCAACGGCGGCCCTGAAAATATCCTGTTCGGAAGCGTCAGAGCTGATAAGGCTTTTGACTTTCTGATTGACGGTGAGCACCTCGAATATCCCCACGCGCCCGGAATAGCCCGTGCCTGAACAAGACTTGCATCCGGCGCCCCTGTACAGCTTCCTTCCGCTCCACTTGACTCCGCCCTTTTTAAGCTCGTCCTCAGACGGGTCATAGGCCTCCTTGCATTGCGCGCATATCATCCTGACGAGCCTCTGGGCCACCACGCCGTTCAATGCCGAGGCTATCATGTAAGGAGGTATGCCCATGTTCCGGAGCCTTACGACTGACGACACGGCGTCGTTGGTGTGAAGGGTTGAAAAGACCAGGTGGCCGGTCATCGATGCCTGATGGGCTATGACGGCGGTCTCCTCGTCCCTCATCTCTCCGATGAGTATGACATCGGGGTCCTGTCTGAGGACGCTCCTCAGGGCGTACGAAAATGTCAGGCCCGTTTTGTCGTTCACGGCCACCTGGTTAACATCCTTGAGCTCGTACTCGATGGGGTCTTCTATGGTGATTATGTTTATGCGCTCGCTTTTGATGCTCGATACCATCGAGTACAGGGTCGAGGTCTTGCCGCTTCCCGTAGGGCCGGTCACGAGGACCACGCCCTGGGGCCGCTCGATGATGCTTTTTACCCTGGCAAAGTCATCGGGGAGAAACCCGGCGCCACCCAGGTCGAGCATGGATGACTTCGGGTCAAGGAGCCTCATGACGACGGTCTCGCCGTACTGGGTCGGCAGTGTCGACACGCGCAGGTCCACAGCCTTTTCGCCAAGCTTGACCTTGAACCTGCCGTCCTGGGAGACCCGCCTTTCGGCGATGTCCATCCTGGCCATGAGCTTTATCCTCGAGATCACCGGCCCCTGCACCCACTTGGGTAGCTTCATGGTCTCCCTCATGATCCCGTCGACCCTGATGCGCAGCTTTACCGACAGCTCCTGCGGCTCCAGATGGATGTCGCTCGCCCTGTTCTCGAACCCGTGTATAAGTATTGAATCTACCATCTTTATTATCGGCGGGGCCGAGGACTTTCTCGTGTTCTCGACTATGTCCCTGTCCGATTCAGGCTCTCGCACCAGCTCGACGAGCCTGTCCCTCTTGATGTCGCCCAGCAGGTCCTCTATCGGCTCGCTCAGGTGGTAGTGGGTGTTTATGGCGGCGTCCACATCGGACAGGGTGGCAACCATGGGCTGCACCTCCATCTCCGTGGAAAACCTGATATCGTCTATGGCGTGCAGGTTCAAGGGGTCTGCCATCGCCACTTTGAGGACCCTGTGCTCCTGGACCAGCGGCATGAGCAGGTACTTCTTCGCGAGCCTCTCGGGAACGAGGCCTACGGCCTCGGGGTCGACCTGCGTTTTCGAGATGTCGATGAACGGGATGCCGAGCTGAAACGCAAGGGTCTGGGCTATGTCTATTTCGGTCGCGTACCCCTTGTGCACGATTATCGCGCCAAGCCTCTGTCCCTTGCCGTCTTTTGAGGCCTGGAGAGATTCCTGTAGCTGCGAATCAGTGATAAGCCCGGCTTCTACAAGCAGCTCTCCGATCTTCTTTATGGCCATCGTTTTATCTCTCTATAACTTTTTTAAAATATAATCGCGCGTCCCCAGACCTCGCAGGCAGGCATAATCAAGCTGAGCCTCCCAGTCTATGTCCGGGTGCACGCCCCTGAACTTGTCTCCCCCGCTCTCGTGCCCGGTTGAAAGGGCCGTACCCCGAAAGCCTTCCGCGCCGTTCACGAGGTCGGCTGCGGCCTGGTCAATGGCAACCGGGTCGTTTGACGCGAGCATGCCAATGTCGCCGACTATGGGCGCGTCATTGTGGCCGTAGCAGTCGCAGGCCGGAGAGACCTGGGTCACGAAGGTAAAGTAGACGCACCTGCCCTCTTTCCCTTTTACGGCCCCCTCGAAGTGCTCGACCATCTTTTCCTGAAGCCTGCCCGCGCTCTCGTTCCATCTTATCTTAATTGTGCCCTGGGGGCAGACGGCTATGCAGTGGCCGCACCCTATGCACGCCTCTTCGCTGATGACAGCCGCGGCCCCGACTTCTATTGCCGCAGCCGGGCAGGCTGCCACGCAGTCGCCGCAGGCCGCGCAGCCGGAAGGGTCTACGACAGGTGCTGTATTCGAGTGCTGGGCCAGCTTGCCTTCCCTGCACGCCGAACCCATGCCGATGTTTTTCAGCGCGCCGCCAAAGCCCGTCAGCTCATGGCATTTGAAATGAGTGAGCACGACGAGGCCGTCGGCCGAGGCGATCTCTTTAGCTATGCCGACCTCTTTGAAGTGCTTGCCGCCTATCTCTACATACGAGGCAGAATCGCCCCGGAGGCCGTCGGCTATTATAAGAGGCGCGGACACAACGGCATAGTCAAAGCCGTTCTCTATTGCCGTTTTCAAGTGCTCGGGCGAATTGCCCCGCGTGCCGACATAGAGGGTATTGGTGTCCGTGAGAAAGGGGGAAGCGCCGGTCTCCTTTATGCTTTCGACCACGCTTCTGACGAAGACCGGGCGGATGAACGAGGCATTGCCCTTCTCGCCGAAATGGAGCTTCACGGCGACAAGGTGGCCCTTCCTGAACCTGTCCTTTACGCCCGCAGACTCCAAGAGCGCGCCAATCTTGTCGAAGAGGTTTTTTCTGGCGCCTGCACGCAGGTCCGCGAACCAGACAACGCTCTTTTTATCCATTGGGGTTTCCAGCTTAAATCTCGATGATGACCGGCAGTATGACCGGCCTTCTTTCGAGGGTCTTGTTGAAAAAGCGCCTGAGTGCGCGCCTGACCTCTTCTTTTACCTCGAGCTGCTCTGTCTTGACCTCGGCGCTCACGCTGCCCAGGGCCTCGATGACGATATTCTTCGCCTGGTCAAGGAGCCCCGGCCTTCCTTCCTCAAGCACAAGGCCCCTGGTGATTATCTCAGGGCCGTAGACTATCTCTCCGGTTGAGTTGTTTATGGCGACGACGGCCAGCACCATTCCGCCCTCGGAAAGGTGGCTCCTGTCCTTGAGGACCATCTCGCCGACATCTCCGACGCCCTTGCCGTCGACGAAGACCCTGCCGTGCTCGACTATTTCGGCCCTTCGCGCCCCGTCCTTCGTGAACTCGATCACCTGTCCGTCCTCGGCCACGAAAATGTTCTCTTCCGGTATGCCGACAGTCGAGGCGAGCCTTCCGTGGAGCACGAGGTGGCGGTACTCGCCGTGGACAGGCATGAAGTACCTGGGCTTGACTATGTTAAGCATTATCTTGAGCTCTTCTTTGCTCGCGTGCCCGGAGACATGGATCTCAGAGACCTTCTCGTATATGACATCGGCCCCTCTCCTGTACAGGTGGTTCATCATCGTCGAGATGGCTTTTTCGTGGCCGGGTATGAACTTCGACGACAGGATGATGGTGTCGCCCTTCGTCACTTTTATCTGCTTGTGGTTGTCCATGGCCATGCGCGTCAACGCGCTCATGGGCTCGCCCTGGCTCCCGGTAGTGAGGAGCACTACCCTCTGGTGGGGGAGCGAGTCAAGATCGCGAAGGTCTACGATAAGCCCGTCCGGAGCCTTCAGGTAGCCCAACGCCCGGGCTATCCTTGAGTTAGCGACCATGCTCTTGCCGTTCAGCACGACCTTGCGGCCAAATTTATCGGCGGCGTCCATGACCTGCTGTATGCGGTGGATGTTAGAGGAGAAGGCCGCCACGATTATCCTGCCTTCGCACCTCCTGAAAACATCCTCGAGGTTACGGCCTATCTCACGCTCGGAGAGCGTATAGCCTTCCTTTTCGACATTGGTCGAATCTGACATGAACAGGAGCACCCCGGCCTCCCCGTACTCGGAGAACCTGGCGTAGTCCATCACCTCTCCGTCCACCGGGGTCTGGTCCATCTTGAAGTCCCCTGTGTGCACGACCGTGCCGACCGGCGTTTTTATAGCCAGCCCGCAGCCGTCCACTATGGAATGGCTGACCCTGATGAATTCGATGTCAAACGGGCCGATGGAGACCCTGTCCCTCGGGCGCACCGTCTCCAAAACCGTCGAGCGGGCAAGGCCGTGCTCTTCGAGCTTCTCCTCGATGAGCCCCAGAGTCATGGCTGTCCCGTATATCGGCGCGTCTATCTCGCGCAGCACGAACGGCAGGGCCCCGGTATGATCTTCATGGCCGTGCGTTATTATGAAAGCCTTTACCTTGTCCCGGTTCCTGATCAAGTAGGTGACATCCGGGATCACCAGGTCTATGCCCAGCATGTAATCTTCCGGAAACATGAGGCCGCAGTCGATGACGATTATGGTATCGCCGTACTCCATTGCCATCATGTTCAGGCCTATCTCGCCCAGGCCCCCCAGAGGTATCATCCTCAACGCTTCCGTTGTCCTGTCCCCTTCGCTCATACCAGCTCCCCTGCCGTGCCTTTAAGCATGGCCTCTACCTGCCTCTTGGTCAGGTTCCTCAATTCCTTTTCATCGGACGACCCTATCGGTATGGGGCTTCCTATCGTGACCGTGACCCGCATGGGGTTCACGATGAAGCCCCCTCTTTTCAATATCCCGCTGGTACCGCTTATGGCGACCGGCACTATCGGCCTGCCGCTTTTCCTGGCGAGCATGAAAGCGCCCCTCTTAAAGGGCAGCAGCGCGCCGGTCTCAGAGCGCGTACCCTCGGGGAATATGACAACTGAAGCCCCTTTGCTCATCTTTTCGGCGGCCTCTTCCATGCTCTTGACCGCCTCGGCCGGGTTCTCCCTGTCTATTGATATGTACCCGGCAAGGCGCATGGACCAGCCTACGAAAGGCACCTTGAACAGGCTCTTTTTGGCGACCCAGCGGAACTGGACCGGAAGGACGGACTGCAACGCGGGTATGTCAAACGCGCCCTGGTGGTTTGAAAGGAACAGAACAGGCTGCCCCTTGGGCACATTCTGGAGCCCCGCGACCTTGACCCTTACGCCGGAGATGGCGACGACGGCCTTGGCCCAGAGGACGCATATGTTGTGCATAAGAGCGCATTGCCTGTCAAAAGGCCAGACTAACGCAATGAGAAAAGTCGCGAATACCGTTGTCGGCACCCATAGTGCCCATACGGCAATAGACCTCAAAACGCTCATAGGACGGCTTAATATTCCCTTTTTAGATTTTTAATGTATAAATATATCACGCAAGGAAAGGAAATATCACCAAAAAATGTATCGATTGGACTTGCCAAAAGCCTGCCCAGGCAGATATAATACGGGAACAATCCTCAAAGGAGAACCCTAAATGGCAGGAGTTAATAAGGTCATTCTCGTAGGCAACCTCGGGGCTGACCCGGAGATAAGATACACGCCGGGCGGCATGGCGGTAGTCACCTTCAAGCTCGCCACGACCGAAACATGGGCCAAGGACGGCAAGAAGGAGACCAAGACCGAGTGGCACAAGGTCGTGGCCTTCAACAAACTCGCGGAGATATGCGGCCAGTACCTGTCAAAAGGCAAGCAGGTCTACATAGAAGGCAAGATACAGACCAGAAGCTGGGATGACAAGGACGGCAACAAGAAATACACCACCGAGATAGTCGCCAACAGCATGCAGATGCTCGGGTCGAAGGGCGAAGGCGGCGGCGCGCACGCGGCATCCGATGTCTCGGTCGATGAAATCCCTACAAGCGACATAGACGACGTACCGTTTTAGGATCAGCCAGTACCGAATGTAAAGCCAGAATGTATTAAACTTCCGAGGGCGGCCCATACGCCGCCCTCGGAACGCGCTCTCCATTCCCCGCTTTGGGGTTCCCGCATCTAAGACCTATCTTTCTTGAACGAATCCCCTGAATAAAACCAAACGCCCGAGGTCTGCCCGGGCGTTAGCGTTTACTTTTTAACAGGTGATTTGTACGATGGAAAAAACCGTAACAAGGAAAGGCCGCGCCCCGGACGGGCTGCTCTCAACGCTGCGGGCGCGCCTCATCGCGCTCGTGCTTCTCGCTTCCCTGCCCGCGCTTGTCCTCATAATCTATACCAACATCGAACAGCGCAGGCATGACTCGGCAGAGGCCAGAGCCGAGGCGCTCTCGGCTATCCGCCATGTCTCGATGCACCAGATGGACCTTGTGCAGGACACGGAGACCCTTCTTTCAGTACTCGCGCACACGATGGACGCGGAAAACAGCCCTGCCCTTACGCCCCTGCTCACAGAGCTGCTGCGCCAGCAGGGGATATACTCGAACATCGGTTTCATAAGCCCTGACGGAATGATCCGGGCGAGCGCCCTTCCCTTCAAGCCGCCGGTTTACGCTGGTAATAGAACATATTTCAAGCGGGCTGCCGAGACCCTTGAGTTCTCCATAGGAGACTACCAGATCGGGTCTATCACCGGCATCGCGACCATAAACTTCGGCTACCCGGTCATAAAAAAGGGAGACCTCAAGGGCGTGCTTTTCGCGGCTCTGCCCATAACTCTGCTCGGCAAGAAGCTCTCAGCCCTGCCGCTCCAATGGGGGCAGGCAGTCATTCTGACGGACAGCGCCGGAACAGTACTTGCCAGGTACCCTTTTGAAGAAGGGTGGGCAGGCAAAAACCTTCGAGGCTCCGAGCTTGAGCCCCTGCTCAACAGCACCGGGGATGAAGGGCATGCCATGCTCAGCGGCAGCGACGAGATGCCACGCGTCTATTCTTTCATCAAGCTCGACCTTTCCCGCGACAGCGGCAACAGCATCTTCATCATATCGGGCATCCCGGCCTCGGTAGTCTACGCAAAGGCCGACCGCCTGCTCGCGAGGAACCTGCTGACCTCGACGCTTATCATCGCCTTCGTCCTCCTGCTGGCCCTGCTGGCCTCCGAAAAGCTTGTCCTCAAGAGCGTAAGGGAACTGGTTTCCGTGACCATGGAGCTTGGCGCTGGAAAAAGAAAGTCCAGGGTCAGAATCGACGGTGGAAGCGAGGAGCTGAACTGGCTGGCGAGAAGCCTTAACGCGATGGCGGACGCCCTGGAGGCGCGCGAAGAGGAATCCGAGCGCCACCTGACGAGGATAGCCCGCCTCAACAGGATATACGCGGTCCTGAGCGCGATAAACAGCGCGATAATACGGAGCATGGGCAAGGACGACCTGCTGAAAGAGGTCTGCCGCATAGCCGTTGAACACGGCTCATTCACGCTGGCGTGGGCTGCCCTTTCAGATGACTCGGGACAGTTCTATCCGGCGGCCTGGGCAGGCAGGGAAAAGGAGTACATTGACAAGCTGATGGAACACATGAGCCCGGATGCCGGGACAAAACCGCTGGCCCTGAGGGCTTTTCTGGAAGACCGCGAGATAATCGTCGAAAATTTCGAAAAGGATATCAAACTCGCGCCGTGGAGAGATCTAGCCGCGAGATACGGCTACAGGTCGGTTGCCGCTTTCCCCCTGAGGGTGGAAGGCAGGCCTGTCGGGGCCCTCTCGCTTTACTCCGCTGACGCGTCCTTCTTTGACGAAGAAGAAGAATTAAGGCTTCTATTAGAGCTTGCCTCTGATACCTCTTTCGGACTCGAAAAAATCGAAAAAGAAAGGCGTATCGAGTACCTCTCCAGGTACGACATCCTGACGGGGCTCGTCAACAGATGGGTCTTCGAGGACCACCTGGACCAGAGCCTGAAGCGGGCCAAGTACAGCCAGAGGGTAGTCGCCGTGGCGATGCTTGACATAGATAACTTCAGCAGGATAAACGACACGCTCGGCCACAGGGCCGGGGACGATGTCTTGAAGGCCCTGGCCGGGTATCTTGCGGCCTCGGTAAGGGAAGGCGACACGGTCGCCCGTCTCGGGAACGACAACTTCGGCGTCATCCTGCTGGACCTGGCCGACAGGAAGGACGCGGTCATGGTCGCGGAGAAGATAATAGGCGGCCTTCCCCGCTCGGTAACAGCAGCAGGCGAAGAGGTCTTCATAAAAATCTACTCAGGCATCTCCATATATCCGGACGACGGCGCTTCCACGCAGGAACTGATCAAGAACACGGAACTCGCCATGCACGCCGCCGAGGCCTCGGGCGCTGGCTCAGCCCAGTACTACTCCCAGGAGATAAACCTCAAGGCCCAGGAAAGGAGGGGCGTGGAAAACGAGCTCAGGCACGCCCTCGAAAGAAAGGAATTCGAACTCGCTTACCAGCCAATAGTCAATGTCGAGGACCGCAGGATAATCGGCGTCGAGGCCCTTCTCCGATGGAATAACAGGACACTCGGCCCAGTGTCCCCGGACAGGTTCATCCCGGTGGCGGAAGAGACCGGCCTCATAATACCCATAGGCGAGTGGGTATTGAAAACAGCCGTGGCGCAGGCCCTCGAATGGGAAAAGCGCGGCATAAGGGACCTGAAGCTTGGCGTGAATGTCTCGGTAAGGCAGATAAAGCACCCGGATTTCTGCGAACGGCTCGAGCGCATACTGGGCTTTGATTTCGGCTCGCGCGCAATAAAGCTCGCCCTGGAGGTGACTGAAAGCGAGCTGATGAATAACATGGAGATATTCGTCAGCACATTGAAAAAGGCGCGAGGGCTCGGCATGATGGTCTATATCGACGACTTCGGCACCGGCTACTCTTCACTGAGCTATCTGAAGGAGCTGCCCATTGACACGCTGAAAATAGACCGCTCGTTCATCAGGGACCTGGCAACCGACTCAAGCAGCCTTTCAATGACAATGGGCATTATCGCCATAGCCAACAGCCTGGGGCTCGCCGTGGTGGCCGAAGGCGTGGAAACCGAAGAGCAGCTCGCCATGTTGAACGACCTGGGCTGCGGGTCTGCCCAGGGCTTTCTTTTCAGCAGGCCGGCCCCCGCGAAAATCATAGAATCTCTGCTCATGAACAGGCCCTGAAACCTTCGTCTGTTCTGTTGTCATCACGAGGAGCACTCCACGAGGGATGCGGCTCCGCGCGCGAGCTTTTGATGAGCAGGCCTTTTAATATGTCCCCCTCTTTTCTAAAGAAGGGCCAGGGGAGATTAACCTGAAAACAAATAATCCCCCTACTCCCCCTTTAGAAAAGGGAGAAGTTCAAAACGGGATTGCTTCGCATCCCCGTAATATCTCCCGCCATACCCTTTTCCATCAATCAGTTTGACGCAAGCATCAAAAAATTATATATTCTCCCCATGACAAAACCTGAAGTCATAGCCCCGGCAGGCAACCTTGCCTCCCTCAGGGCGGCCGTTGACAGCGGCGCGGACGCGGTATACCTCGGCTTCAGCGACTCTACGAACGCCCGGAATTTCGAGGGGCTCAACTTCACTCCCGAAGAGCTCGAGGACGGCATTAAGTACATCCGCTCAAAGGGTCGCAAGTTCTTCGTCGCCATCAACACCTTCCCCCAGGCAGACGCCGTCCCGAAGTGGTACAAGGCCGTGGACCTGGCGATGGAGCTCAGTGCCGACGCCGTCATAATAGCCAATATCGGGGTGCTGAAGTACGCGAGGGATAAGTATCCTCAGGCCAACCTCCACCTTTCGACGCAGGCGAGCTCGTCCAACTACGAGTCCATAAACTTCTACAAAAAGCATTTCGGGATAAAAAGAGTCGTTCTGCCGAGGGTGTTGACGGTCGAGGAGATAAAACACTTGAGGGAGCGCACCGATGTCGAAATAGAGGTATTCGCTCTCGGCGGCCTGTGCATCAACATAGAGGGCAGGTGTTATCTTTCGTCCTTCGTGACGGGCGCGTCCACCAACACAGAAGGGGCGTGTTCGCCATCGAGGTTCGTCCGGTTCATATCAGAACCGGCGGGCGGGATGTCCATTACGCTCAACAATATGACTTTGAACAGGCTCGGGAAGAACGAATCGTCGCCCTATCCGACCTGCTGCAAGGGCCGATACACAAAGCCGGACGGCAGTTACGCCTATGTCTTTGAAGACCCTGAATCGTTGAATGTCCTCCAGATACTTCCCGGACTTATGGACGCAGGGGTGGCCGCCTTGAAAATAGAAGGCCGCCAGAGGACTAAGACCTATGTCGCCGCCATGACCGGCGTCCTCCGTGACGCCGTTGATTCGTGCTTCAAAGACGCCGCAGCCTACAAGGTGCGCCCGGAATGGAGCTCAAAGACGGTAGCCACCTTCGAGGGCACGAACGAAACGCTCGGGTCATACCTCGTAAAGTAAGCCTTCCCACTTATTTCCCGTCGCCCCTTGCGAAAACCGGCCTCCTCAGGCGCAGCATACTCCAGAAAAGCTCATGGGTCCTTATGTGCTCGACCTCCCTTACCTCTTTCAATTTAAAAGGCAGGAAATAGGCCATCGCGAGCCTCAGTATGGCGGATATCAGAATGAGGTTCATAGTCTTGAACTCAAGGAAGCCCGTGGGAAGGACCATGGCCAGCCAGCCGCCGACAAGGGCCCCGAGGCTCATTGAAACGCCGCTGAAAAAGTTGAAGTACGCTATGCACCTGGTCCTCTTGCCCGGGCTCGAGGCGTCGTAAATAAAGTTCGAGGCTGAGAGGTTAAACCCGGCCCAGGCAAAACCCGAAAAGGCCTGCACGAAGAAAAGGTAGACAGGGTGCTGGTTTACGAGCCAGAACATCGGGATGAGAGCGACCAGCATCGAGGTGGAGCGCACCACCTTGAGGTTGCCTACCCTGTCCGCGTGCTGGCCCCAGCGCCTTATGCTGACTATGGCCGCAAGGGTAGCGGACAGCGTGACCATCGTGAATGACATGTAGCCGAAGCCCAGGTTCTTGAGCATCAGGACCGCGAAAAAAGGCGAGGCGATGTATACCGTGAACTTCAGGAGCGAGACGAAGACGACGAACCTCAAAAAGTTGCTCGTCCGGTAGCGGGAGACAAAATCACGCAGGGAAAAGTAATCCTCCTCTTTCCTTGCCATGGCTGGCTCGTGCATCTTGTTCATGTAGTGCCAGGAGACGAGCCTGAAGACAAAAGCGAGGACGAAGATTATGGCAAATCCCAGAAGGGCGTTTGTCTTCTCCGCCCTGTGCAGGATGAACCCGGCCGAAAAGGTCGCCAGAACAGTGGTTACTCCGAGGGTCTTACTCCTCCAGCCGAAGTACTCGCCCCTTTTATCATCGTTCACCAGGTCGGCCATGAGGCTTCCCCAGGCAGGCATTATGACCGCGCCTGAGGCCGTAAAGAGGGTGACTATCGCGATGAAGACGCCTATGCGCCATTCAAGGAACCAGCACGCGACCATAGGCGGGAGCATCAAGGCCTGGATGAGGATAAACAGGCTTATGACCTTTTTCCGGGAACTGAGCCTGTCGGCTATATCCGGGCTCTTGAGCTGGATAAAGGCTGCGATGAGGTTCGGCAGCGCGCTCAATATGCCCACATGCCTTATCGTCCCGCCAAGGAGGATGAGAAACGGAGTGAAATAGTCGAGCGTAAAGCCGTGCATCATGCTCACGAACACCCCGTCCCTGATGGAGTGCCTGAGGCTTTTTTCTTTTTTTGAATCTTCTGGGTTCATATCAATAGATGATGATACAACGGGAGCGGCAAGCGAGGCAGTGACAAAAATCGGGTATGTAACTGGTTTTTCGGGTGAAATTGAATTTTTCTACTACACTTTCCCGGCAGCTACCTTGTTGCCAGAAAACTTTCGTGAAACTCCACTTTACCCTTTGCGATATTCTCATAAAAATGAAGGACAAGAAAAAACTCTTGAGGTATTCCTTCGTGGATTAAATCGGGATTGTTTTTAAAACCAAATCGCTTGTAATAATCAGGGTATCCAACGAGAGCGCAACCCTGGCCACCAATTTCTTTCAGCATGGAAATGCCTTTAAGAACCAGGGCCGTACCAATACCTTGCCTTTGCAGCTCGGGTAATACCGAAACAGGCCCTAAGCCGTACCAACCTGTGGAACCATCAGAAATTCTGATTGGTGAAAACGCGATATGGCCGGCTATTTTCCCGTCAATTTCAGCAACGAGAGAAATAGTTAATGCGTTAGCGCGACGCAGCGCGTTTATTATAAATTGCTCAGTATGATTGCTGATCGGGTGGTCTGAAAATGCGGCAATTGTCACCTCTGAAATTACAGCAATGTCCTCTGGAGTCTCACTTCTGATAATCATTGACTACCTCTTTCTCTATCCCACTGGGCCATTTCCACACCCAAAAAATCTACTGTCAGGGGGAAAGTGAGCGGCCGCCTAGGACTTGTGTATTCTGTCATAAAATCAGCAGGTTAGCCAGCTCTTTTCACTGCGGACCGCTGAAAGATTTTTTTTAAAATTGACATCTTGCCCCCAGGTACCTACAATATATGGGCAGGATGACAAGAAACAATGACTCAGTAATCTGCCACAACCCGGAGGAAAGCTATGCCGATTTATGAATATATCTGCCACAAATGCGGCAAAGAGTTCGAGGTCTTGCAGAAGTTCTCGGACAAGCCGCTAAGCAAATGCGAAGACTGCGGAGGAAAGGTCGAAAAGAAAATATCGTCCTCTTCCTTCCATCTCAAGGGTTCCGGCTGGTATAAGGACAATTACTCAGGCAGCTCCAGTTCAACCGAGACCAAGAAGGACAAAAAGAACAACCCCGGCTGCGCTTCCTGCCCGAACTGCTGAAGACCGGGTTTATAAAGAGATTTTCAACTACAAGGCCCGGGGAGACCCGGGCTTGTCTTTTCCATGCCTTCCTTATGTATTTTCAACGGTTATTAGCTGGCCCTTGCCGCAATATTCAGTTAATATAGACCCTTTTGAAAGGCCATCAACTTAAATGGGAAAAACGGATATAAGGGAGTTTGCCATAGAGACGGCCAGGAGGGCCGGGGCGCTCCTTAAAGAGCATGTCGGCAAGGTGGGCAGGATCGAGTTCAAGGGCGCGGTGGATATCGTGACCGAGATCGACAGGAAGTCCGAAGACCTCATAATGGCCGCCATCAGGAAATCCTTTCCCGGCCACGGCATACTTACGGAGGAAAGCCCGGAAGTAAAGCAGGACTCCCCTTATAAATGGATAATAGACCCGCTGGACGGGACTACTAACTACTCCCACGGGTTTCCGTTCTTTTGCGTCTCAATCGGGTTCGAGGAAGCAGGAGAGGTCACTTTCGGCGCGGTCTACGACCCGATGCTGGATGAGCTATTTACAGCCGAAAAGGGCATTGGTGCGTCCCTTAACGGAAAGAAGATAACGGTTTCGGCCATAGACGACCTTGGCAGGAGCCTTCTTGCCACGGGCTTCCCCTATGACCTCAGGGCCTCCAGGGACAACAACCTCAATTTTTTCTCTGAATTCGCTGTGAAGGCCCAGGCCATAAGAAGGGCAGGCTCAGCCGCTCTTGACCTGTGCTACCTGGCCTCCGGCAGGTTCGACGGGTACTGGGAGATGAAGCTCCGGCCATGGGACATGGCGGCCGGGGCACTTATCGTCAGTGAAGCTGGCGGCCGGGTAACGGACTTCTCCGGAGGCTTGTTTTCGATATACGGCAAGGAATGCCTTGCCACAAACGGGCTCATTCATAAAGACATGACGCGCATACTCGCAGGAAAAGCTTAATGCTTAACATACTCCTCAGGCTCATAATCCTCATGGCAGGCATATTCCTGGCCTCATACCTCGTCCCCGGGGTCACTGTGGATGGCTATGGGACGGCTGTCAAAGCTGCCATCCTCCTGGGAGTACTGAACCTTATCGCAAAGCCTGTCCTCATCGTTCTGACACTGCCGATAAACCTCCTGACACTCGGCCTTTTCACCTTCATCCTTAACGCGTTCATCCTCTGGTTCGTTGGCTATGCCATAGCCGGGTTCGTGGTGGCTGGGTTTTTCCCGGCGCTGCTCGGCGCGATAGTCATAAGCATCCTCAGTATCGTCCTCAGCAGATTCATTTAAAAGCCCTTTCTTGACAGAATCCCATTTACTGGTCTAATTAAGCTATGTATCCGGGCGAGCGCCCGGGGCTCCGATTATTTTAAAACTTACACAACGCTCATTTATCAAGGAGGAGTACATGGCACAGCACCAACCGAAGAAATTCGACATCAAGCCCGAAGGGCTCTCTGACGCGCAGATCTCGAACCACAGGGACATACTCTACGTGGGCTATGTAAACAAGCTGAACGAGATAGAGGAGAGGCAGAAAAAGACCGAGCTTTCGACCGCGAACCAGGCCTTTTCTGACTGGAGGTCAGTTAAGATAGACGAGACATTCGCCTATAACGCCGTGGTGCTCCACGAATATTATTTCGAGAACCTCACTGGCAAGGGCGGCAAGCCCACTGGAAAGCTCGCGGATCTCGTGGCCAGGGAATGGGGCTCTTTTGAAAGGTGGGCCGAAGAGTTCAAGGCCTGCGGGCTTGCGTGCAGGGGCTGGGTCATACTCGCCCTGAGCCTCTACGACGGCAAGCTGCACAACTACTGCCTAGACGCGCACAACGAAAAGACGCCCATAAACGTAGTGCCTGTGCTCGTGCTGGATGTCTACGAGCACGCCTACTTCATGGACTACGGGGCCAAGAGGGCTCCTTACATAGACGCCTTCATGAAGAACATAAACTGGGCCATATGCTCGAAGAGGCTTGAGAGGGTCGACCTCGACCAGGTCCAGAAAGAGGCCGCGAGCTGACTGTAGGCCAAATAAGAGAATAGAAAAGCCCGCTTGAAAAAGCGGGCTTTTTCTATTCTTATAGCAGTCCCCCTCTTTTCTAAAGATGGGGCCCAAATAGGTTATTGAAGTCAAATAATCCCCCTCAGCCCCCCCTTTAGAAAAGGGGGATTAAAACCTCGCGCCTCTACGCGCTCTCGATGAATATCCTGCCCGGATCTTCGAGAAAGGCTTTTATCCTGCTGACAAACCTCGACGCTTCCGCTCCGTCTACTATCCTGTGATCAAAGGTGAATGAGATGGGCAAAACTTTCCTTATAGCTATCTGTCCATCCACGACCCAGGGCCGGTCGGCTATTCTGCCTGTGCCGAGTATGGCTATGTCGCCTTTATTTATTATGGGCGTGGCATAGGTCGCGCCGAATGTCCCATAGTTGCTTATAGTGAAGGTCGAGCCCTTCAACTCTTCAAGAGTAATCTTTCTGTCCCTTGCCTTTACTGAAAGCTCCTGGAGTTCGGCGGCAAGCTCCAGTATGGTCTTTTTCTCGACATTTTTGACGACCGAGACCATGAGCCCCTCGGCAGTGTCCACGGCTACGCCTATGTTGTAGTACTTCTTTACCACGACCTCTTCGGCCTTTTCATCGACCGAGGCGTTTATCATCGGGTGCATGGCAAGGGCGTGCTGGGCCGCCTTCATGAAAAAAGGCAGGAAGGTGAGATGGATTTTTTTCTCCTTCGCGACCTTCGCCTCCCTCTTACGGAGGTTGTACAGCTCTGTCACATCGGCGTCGTCCATGCCGGTAACAAAGGCCGAGTTCTTCTGGCTGGCCATGAGGTTTTTGGCTATGGCCCTTCTAACGCCTTTGATGGGCACAATCTCTATCGCGCCGTACTTGTCCTGTCCCGGGCCCGGAGGCCTTGCCTCTTTCGGCTCCTCCGCCTTCGTCTCTATCCTCTCCTGCGCCTTTGGCTTCTCGGGCGGAGCAACCTTCCCCTCTGACGCGGCCTGCACATCCTTTTCTGTCACGAGCCCGCCGGGGCCGGTCCCCACGACATTCGCCAGGTCTATTCCGAGCTTTTTCGCGAGCGCCCTTGCCTTGGGCGCGGCCATTATCTCTTCCCTGTCAGGAAGGGAGCCTACAACCGACACCGAAGGCTGCCTTGTCCTTTTTTCTTCCTCTACTTTCTTTTCAGGGACCTCCTCGATGACTTTGGCTTCAGCCTCTCCGGTCTCGACCTTCATGAGGGTTGAGCCGACATTCACTGTCTGCCCCTCGTTGACGCTTATCTTCGTGACTTTGCCGCTCCGCGGGGAAGGCACCTCGACTATGGCCTTGTCCGTCTCGATCTCAAGGACGACCTGGTGCTCTTCGACATGGTCTCCCTCCTTGACCTTCCACTTGACGACCTCTCCCTCAGTAATGCCCTCGCCAAGGTCAGGCAGCTTGAAATCGAATTCCATCGAAAGCCTCCGTGAAAGCTGGTTTCTAAAAAGAAAATAAAGCTCACAAAAACGCAAATATTAACAGGCTGCTCAAAAAGCTCCATATGCAAGGCGTCGAGGAGCAAGGAGTGAGGCGTACTTTGTCTGTACGCCGCAATGACGAGCGACGAATGACAACGACGCAGATGGACTTTTTGTGCAGCCTGAGATCAGTACTGCATGACTTTCTGAAAGGCCTTCTTAATCATGTCCTGGCTCGGCATGTAGTGGTCTTCAAGCCTGGCCATGGGCACGACCGCATCCGGGGCCGTAACTCTCACGACAGGGGCTTTCAGATACCCGAACGCCTCTTCGGCGACAAGAGCGGCTATCTCCGCGCCAAAGCCGCCTGTTCTCGGGGCCTCGTGCACGACCACGAGCCTGCCCGTCTTCTTGACGGAGTTGACGACTGTCTCCTCGTCGAACGGGCGGATGGTCTGGAGGTCGATTATCTCGCAGTCAAAGTCTTCGGACGCCTCGGCTGCCCTGTGCAGCATCGTGCCCCAGGCGACGACGGTTATCTCCGCGCCCTCCTGGTAGATGTTCGCCTTGCCCAGAGGGATGGAATACAGCTCTTCAGGCACCTCTGACTTAATCGACCTGTACAGCCTCGAAGCCTCCATGAAAAGCACCGGATCAGGGTCTCTTATGGCAGAGACAAGCAGGCCCTTGGCGTTATAGGGGTTCGACGGGATGACGACCTTGAGCCCTGGCATGTGGGCGAAAAGCGCCTCTGACGATTCAGAATGGAGCTCAGGAGGCTTTATGCCTATGCCGTAGGGCGTGCGCACGACCATCGGGCACGAAAACCTCCCCCTTGACCTCGACCTTATCCTTGAGGCGTGGGAAAAAAGCTGCTCGACGCCCGCGTAGGTAAAGCCCATGAACTGTATCTCGGCCACCGGCTTGAAGCCGTAGGCAGCAAGACCTACGGCGGTGCCGATTATGCCAAGCTCGGACAAAGGAGTGTCTATGACCCTTTCGGCGCCGAATTTGTCGAGGAGGCCCTGGGTCACCCTGAACACGCCGCCGTCCTTTGCCACATCCTCGCCCATGACTATGACGTCAGTGTCCTTTTCCATCTCCTGCTGAAGGGCCTGGTTTATGGCCTGGACAATGTTCAGCTTCCCCATCCGAACTCCTTGATCTCCTTTTTTTGCCTGTCGGTCAGGTCCTTGTAGGTATACTTTATTATGTCAGCCGGGTCAGGGGCGGCAACGCTTTCAGCCTTTTTTATATCCGCGTCGACCGCCTCCTGCGCCTTTTTCGCCGCGGCATCCTCATACTCCTTCGTCCACCAGCCCTGCTTTTCCATGTAGAGCCTGAGCCTTATGAGCGGCTCTTTCGCCTTCCAGGCCTCGACCTCTTCATCAGTCCTGTACCTCGAGGCATCGTCAGAGGTAGTATGGTCGTCGAGCCTGTAGGTGAAGCACTCTATCAAAGTCGGCCCGCCGCCTGAGCGCCCTTTATCAACGGCCTCTTTTACAACCTTGTACACGGCGGCAATGTCGTTGCCGTCGACCTGTATGCCTTCCATGCCATAAGCATAGCCCTTCTGAGCTATGGTCCTGGCGGCTGTCTGCCGCGACCTCGGCACAGAGATGGCCCACTGGTTGTTCTGACAGAGGAATACGCATGGGGCCTTGAAGACCCCGGCGAAGTTGAGCCCTTCGTGGAAGTCCCCTTTTGAAGACCCGCCGTCACCAAAGTAGACAGCCGCGACTTTTTTGTGGCCCTTGAGCTTCATGGCCCATGCCGCTCCAGTCGCGTGGGGTATCTGGGTACCGACCGGCACGCTCATCGGGAAGATGTTGAACCCGGGCGGGGCCTGCATGCCCCTTTCGTCCCCTGCCCAGTAGCGGTAGAGCATCCACATGGGATAGCCCCTGGCGACCAGCACGCCTGATTCCCTGAACGACGGGAAGAGCCAGTCCTCGTCTGAGAAGGCGAGCGCGGAGCCTATCTGGGAGGCCTCCTGCCCCCATATCGACGCGTAAGTCCCTATGCGCCCCTCCCTCTGGAGCGAGAGCGCCCTGTTGTTGAAGGCGCGCGCCAGGAGCATGGTCTCGAAAAACCTCTTGAAGTCCGCCTCCCCGAGGGAAGGCATTAACGAGGCGTCGGCTTCGCCTTTTTCGTTTATTACCTGGAGGAATTGCGTCTCTGAGCGTTCTATGATTGTCTTTGGCATATGCGAAAGTCTACCAGCCAAACACCATCCAGTCAAGGCGGCCACCCATGGAAAAACTGTGAAAAGGCTGGCATTGACACCAATGTACGGGATATAATATTCTCTCAAAAAAAACAAACCGGCGGCCCAACGATGCTCAACGAAATAGGCGCTCTCAAGTTTAATGACAAGGGGCTTGTCCCGGCCATTGCCCAGGACATCCGCACCGGAGAAGTCCTCATGATGGCCTGGATGAACGCCGAGTCCATTGAAAAGACAATTGAGACCGGAAAAGCCCATTACTACAGCAGATCAAGGAACTCGCTGTGGATAAAGGGCGAGACCTCCGACAACTTCCAGGAGGTCAAGTCCATCCGCTACGACTGCGACGGAGATACGCTCCTTCTGCTGGTCGAGCCCAAAGGGCCAGCCTGCCACACCGGGGAGCAGACCTGCTTTTACAGGTCTTTGGGGAGTGAAGCCAAAGCAAAGCCCTCCGGCCCATTCGTAATATCCGAGCTTGCGAAGGTACTCGAAGAAAGAAAGCAGGCAGACCCGGGAAGCTCTTATGTCGCATCCCTTTACGCCAAGGGGCTCCCGAGGATACTCGCCAAGATAGAAGAGGAGACATACGAGCTCGTCGAGGCGGCAAGCGAGAAGGACAACGGACAGGTCCTCTACGAGTTCTGCGACCTCCTCTTCCATTCAATGGCGCTCCTTTCGCATAAGGGCATCGCCATTGACGAGGTCTTCACCGAGCTGGCCCGCAGGTTCGGGACATCCGGCATAGAAGAGAAGAACTCGAGGGAGTCCAGATGAGCGAGTGCATTTTCTGCAAAATAGCCGAAAAGAAGATAAAAGCCGAGATAGTGTCTGAGACCGGAAAAGTCATGGTCATAAAAGACATCAATCCGCAGGCCCCCACGCACCTTCTCATAATACCCAAGGCGCACTACCCGACGCTCATGGACTGCGAAGATCGCGAGCTCCTGGGCGAGCTCCTTCAGACGGCTCAAAACATTGCCAGAGAGCTGGGGCTTGAAGACAGGGGTTTCAGAACAGTAATAAACACGAATGAAGAAGCCGGGCAGACCGTCTTCCATCTGCACATGCACTTCATGGCCGGGCGGCCACTTACAGGCAGGATGGGATAAGTATTTCAGGGTGCCTCAGGAAAATTAGCTGTTTTTTCTGAGGTCGAGGCTTATGTGGAAATAAAAAGCGGAGCATATATGTCAATATGTGAGCATTTTTATTTCCGACCTAATGAAGAGATCAGGAAAAACAGCAATTTTCACAATAAAGGAGAGTTATATGTCTGAGATACTACCAGGCCCCGTATGCCACAGCTGCGGCATGGCTATCACGAGAAAAGAAGATTTCGGGAGCGAGGCAAACCTCACTGTCATGAATATCTCGTACTGCAGGCACTGCTACTGGAAAGGGCAGTTCACCGAGAACATCACGAAAGAAGAGATGCTTACAAACCTCGCCAACGCAATGAAGCTCGGCAAGAAGCTCACTGATGAAGAAGCCAGGAAGATGGCCGGAGACATGATGAAGCTTTTGAAGAGGTGGAAGGACCAGTAACCCGTCCGGCGTCTAACCCGGGCCTTGAGCCCGGGTCAGATACTGGTTTTATCTCTCCTCCAGCTCATAACCGTTCTCTTTCAGCGCCTTTAAAATCCTCTCCGAGTGCTCAAAGCCTTCGACCTCCAGGATTATCTCGAGCCTTATTGAATCTACCGGCACTTCCACAGCCTCTCTCTGGTGTATCACATGCAGGATATTGGCCTGGAGCCCGGCTATGAGGGCGGTAAGGCCAGCCAGCGTGCCGGGGATGTCCCTTATTACCGTCGCCAGCTTTATTATCCTGCCCTCCCGCAAGAGGCCCAGCCTTATTACCCTGTCGAGCATTGTCACATCTATGTTGCCGCCGCTCAGGACAAAGACGGCTTTTTTTGTCGACCTCGGAAGCTTGCCCTCCATGGCCGCTGCTATTGTCACTGCGCCTGCCCCCTCGACCATCAGCTTTTTTCTTTCGAGTAGCTGGAGTATGGCTCTTGCTATCGAATCCTCTCCGGCGTCCACAACCATGTCGACGAAACGCCTTATCAAGGCGAAGGTCTTGTCCCCGACCCTCTTAACCGCTATGCCGTCGGCGATCGTCGGCCCACCCCTTACCTCAACGGGCCTGCCCTGCTTTAGAGACTCGATGCACGAGCTGGACGCTCCAGCTTCCACCCCAATGACGGTAATGGACGGGCGGGCGCTTTTTACGGCAGAGGCTATGCCGGAGATGAGCCCGCCGCCGCCCACTGGCACGACTATGGTGTCTGCGTCAGGCAGGTCTTCGAGTATCTCAAGGCCAATGGTCCCCTGCCCGGCAATGACGAGGTCGTCTTCAAAGGGCGGGATAAAGGCAAGGCCTCTGTCCCTTGCATAGCCGATGGCGAACTGATATGCCTCGAAGAAGTTGTCGCCGTGGAAAATCACCTCAGCGCCGTAGCCCCTGGTGGCCACGAACTTCACTATCGGGGTATTCTCAGGCATGATGATGAGGGACCTGACGCCAAGGAGAGAAGAGGCCCACGCAACCCCCTGGGCGTGGTTGCCCGAAGAGGCGGCTACTACTCCCCTGGCCTTGTCAGCAACTGACAGGGAAGAGACCTTGTTGAAGGCGCCCCTTACTTTGAATGAGCCTGTTTTCTGGAGATTTTCAAGCTTGAGCCAGACCTTGAAACCGAAAAGCCTGGAGAGGGTTGAGGAAGGTATTACTGGCGTGCGAGTTACTACCCCTTTTATTCTGGAAGCGGCCTCGTTGATAAGGTCTTTCATAGGCCTCTTTATGTCTGGCTTTGTTTGTACGCAGAAATTACGAGCTTTGAAGACGACAACGCAGATGGGCCTTGTTGAGCAGCCTTAACGGCCCTTGAGCCTCTGCCGCCTCGCCTCGAATAGGGCTACCGCCCCAGCTTGGGCCGCGTTCAAGGAGCTTATCTCGCCGTACATGGGTATTGAGACGCAGAAATCGCAGTTCTCCCTCACAAGCCTTCTGATGCCCCGGCCTTCGCTGCCTATGACGATTGCTATGTCCCTGTCAAGGTCGGCGCTGTAGACCGTGTCCCTGCACCCGGCCTCGATGGCAGCCACCCAGACGCCTTCTTCCTTGAGCCGCTCGATGGCCCTTGAGATATTTACCTCGCGCGCTATCGGAGTTACTTCCGTGGCGCCAGCCGATGTCTTCACGACTGTCGAGGTGACTTCAGACGCCCTGTCTTTGGGTATGATGATGCCGTGGACACCGGCGGCGTTCGCGGTACGCACGAGCGCGCCCAGGTTCTGCGGGTCCTGAATGGAGTCGAGTATGAGGAAAAAGGCCTGATCGCCGCTTTCTTTCCATGCCTTGATGAGGTCTTCCAGGTCACTGTATCTGAAATCTTCGGCAAGGACGGCTGCCACGCCCTGGTGCTTTTCGGTTTTGGATATGCGCCGAAGCTCGTCCTCAGGGGCCCTTTTTACCTCTATGCCCTTGTCAGTTGCCGCCTTCATTATCAGCGCGACCGCCTTGTCGCCCCTCGTGTCGCTTACGACTACGCGGTCGATGTTCTTCCCGGCGCGCAATGCTTCCGTGACCGGGTTTATGCCGTAGATAGTCCTCATATGCCGGGCTTTGCCGCCCCCTCTGTAGCGCTCTCGTAAAGCTTGAGCTTCTCTTGCACTATGGACGCCTCTTCAGTCTTTCCTTCTTTTTTATAAAGCTCCACAAGATGTCCGTAAATGGCACGGTACGCGTTCCTGTTTATTCCAGGCACGCTGCCCGCGGCCTTCATGAAGCTCTCCTCGGCCTCCGCGTACTCACCTGTTTTCATGAGCACGACCCCTAATGTGTCGAGATATATATGGGTCTTTTCCGGCTGGGCACTGGCAACAGCCTCATTTACCGCTTTTCTGGCCTCGTTCAACTGCCCCTTCTCGATGTAGACCCAGCTGAGGTTGTTGTAGAAGTCAGGCGCGGCCCCGAGCTCTATGGATTTGAGATATTCCTTTTCCGCCTTCTCGTAGTCTTTCATCTTGAGATAGACATTGCCCATCGCAAAATAGACCCTGGGCTCTTTGGTGTCTATGGCCTGGGCGTCCCCGTACTCGCGCAGGGCCAGATCAAACTCTCCCTTTGACTCGTATATGGCCCCGAGTTTCATGTGCTCGGTGTAGCTGAGCGCGTCAGGCTCTTTAATGTCGACGACGCCGCAGCCGTATACTCCAAGGGCGGCAAAGACAAGCACGGCAAGCAGATGTTTTTTCATTCCGGCCTCTCTTTAGGCCTCACAAGGAGGGTTGAATAGCCTGTTTTAGACCACGAGTTTTCCAGTTCCTTCATCGTGAAAGGCTGTTCCTTTTCAGTGCCGGAATGGGCGAAGACCACTCCAGCCCCTTCGTCAATGCCTACAGCGACGATGTAATGCCCTACCGGGTAGAAGCTGTACCCGAGGTTCAAAAATAATATCAGCGGCTCCCTGCGGGTCAGGCTTTCTTTCAAGCCGTTCATGCTGCCTTTGTAAAACTTCGCCTCAAAGCCCTTTGCCTTGGCGTAGAGCAGCAGGTCCATCGGCAATGTGCCTTTGAGCTTTTCGCTGTAGACCTCAGCGGCCACATCCTTCATGCCTGCCGCCGCGCCGTAATAGCCGATCACGCTGGCAAGCGCGGCCGGGCCGCACATGTACTCGTCCTGAGGAAAAAAGGGCACGCCCTCTATGTAGAGGCCGGAAGACGCGGGCTTTACGGTATCAACCTGTCCGGCGCACCCGAGAAGGCACGCGGCAAAAGCCGCGAAAAGAACATTTTTAAATAATCCCATGACCCTCAAAAAAAACAGGCCCGGGGCCTTAAGACCCCGGGCCCTTGCCAAAAAGCCTATCTTATGATGATCTTCCTGTCGGCCATCTTCAGTATGACCATCACGAGTATCACTATTATGAGAAGGCCTATTATAATGCCGAGGCCGTCTCCGCCCGGGTAGACGCTCTCGAGCTGGGACGCGAAGGAATGGACCTCTTCGTCCGAAAGCTGGGTTATCTTGCCGTTTATCTCTTCTTCCGTAAGACCGGCCTGGGAAAGCTTGTCAGAGACCAGCTTCGACTCCAGCACCCTCTGTATCCTGGCGATGTCAGCTTCCCTCGAATATTCGGAAACCGCCGCCTCAGAACCGACGACAAACGCCATGCTCTTCGCCGGTATGCTCCCTAAGGCCAGCATCGTGAATGCGAGCACCAACGCTATCTGCCTGAAATACCAGTTTTTGACCAACTTCATTTCCGCACTCCCCCTTTTTCTGATTTTCGGGCCTCTTAAAGCTGAAACCCCGAGTCAACATTCGATTTTTCCAGCAGAGAAGTTCTCAGTTCAAGCCAGAGGATTGCCAAAAAAACACCTGTCGCCGATTAACGGCGTACGATGTCCGTTAATTTATAGTCCAAAAACCCCTATCTGTCAACTCCCTTGCAAACATGGATATTATGTGATATTTTCGCAATATGAGGCTGACAAAAGAACAGGTCGAGAAGATAACGCGCACGATCCTTGACAAGCTCAAGGACAAAGAGCTCATCGAGTTCAAGGCTTCAGAGGCCAAGGTCCATGAGCGCATGGTCGAGGTCTTTTTAACGGACCTTCGCGCGGAAGACACACTTGACCGTGAGGTCGAGGAGATATTGAAAGGCCACTCCGGCGAGATAGACAGCCAGCGCCTCGACTACAGGAAGATGTTCAACATCGTCAAGGGCAAGCTCGCCAGAGAACGGGGGATAATCATTTGAGGCTCACGGAAGACAGGATATCCCATATAGCCCACCTGATTTACGACGCCGTATGGAATGACGACCTGGTCGATTTCACCGACGATAAAAAAGCTCTCCTCGAAATAAAAAAAGTAATAACGGATTATCTGAAGGTCGAGGACGAGGCAGACTCCATCGCGCGCGAGAAGATTCGCTCGCTTTCAAGAGGCGTCCCTGAGGGGAGCAGGGAGTGGGACATCCTTTACAAGAAATATTTTGACGAAGAGAAATCGAAGAAGGGCTTTCTGTCCTGATTAAGCCCTCTTCCAGATATACCCGCCGAGAATCCCGCGCCGCAGCTTTCCTCATAGACCGGAGCACCATACAAAATGCAATATGACCTTCTCCTGCCGCCTGTCGTAGGCGGCGTAATAGGCTGGATCACCAACTATGTCGCCATAAAGCTCCTTTTCAGGCCGCATGTGCCGTTCAGGTTCCTGGGCATCCAGGTCCAGGGCGTCATCCCGAAAAGAAGAAAAGAGATAGCCCGTTCGATGGCGAAGACCATCGAAAAAGAGCTCCTTTCCTCCCACGACCTCGCCAAAGCCCTTTCAGGCCTCGAATGGGAAAAAGAAATTGAACAGACCGTGGAAGAGGCGGTCGAGCACAGGTTCTCATCAAAGTATTTGAAGCTCCCTCTCGTGGGCCTTGTCTCCGATAACCTCAAGGGGCAGATAAAGCTCATACTCACGAAGGAGATAATCTCGCACCTCGACAGGAAAAAGGATAAGCTCGCGGCCAAGGTAAAGGACAGCATCGATGTGCAGGAGCTCCTTGTAAACAGGATAGACAAGCTCGACCTGAAGAATTTCGAGAGACTTCTCACAGACTTCATAGCACGGGAGCTGAAGCACCTTGAATATCTCGGGGGCGTCATGGGCTTTTTAATAGGCGTGTTCCAGTCAGTTTTCATGCTTGTGTCCGGGTGGTGAGCATGATGAAGACGGTCCTTACCATAGCAGGCTCAGACCCCTCGGGCGGGGCCGGGTTACAGTCAGACCTGCGCACCTTTTCGGCCTTCAATGTAAAGGGGCTTTCAGCGGTGACTGCCCTGACCGCGCAGAACAGCGCAAGAGTTAAGTCCGTCATGCCTGTGCCGGGAAAACTCCTCAAGGAGCAGCTCGAGCTCCTTTTCGAAGAGTTCACAATAGACGCGGCAAAGACCGGCATGATAGGGAGCCTTGAAAACCTCAGGGTCATTAAAAAAGTCCTGAAGGCCCGGCCCGTTAAAAACCTCGTCATCGACACTGTCCTGCGTTCAACCGGCGGCAAGCCGCTCCTCGACGCCGCAGGGGCAAAAGAACTGACCTCGCTCCTGCCTCTTGCGGCTATCGTCACCCCCAACATCCCTGAAGCATCAGCCCTGACCGGCATTAAAATCACAAACGAGACAGGCATGGAAAAGGCCGCTAAAGCGCTCTTTGAGATGGGCGCGAGGAATGTTCTTGTGAAAGGCGGCCACCTCGGCGCGGCCCCGACTGACCTGCTTTACGACGGCAAAACCTTTACTTATTTCAAGGGCAGGAGAATAACGGGGTTTGATGCCGCTTTTCACGGCACAGGGTGCATGCTTTCAGCGGCTATAGCAGCGGGGCTTGCAAAAGGGAAGGGCATGAAGGAAGCAATAAAAGAGGCCAAAAGATTTCTCGAAAAAGAGCTCAGGCAGAGGGTCCGGGCCTGAGCCAGCCCAGGTCCCTGGCGCTCAGAAAATTACCCTTCCCCACTATGATATGGTCATGGACTAGAATGTCTATCGACCGGGCCGCCGATTCAAGGCCTTCCGCGAGGGCCCGCTCTCCTTTTGAAGGGGCGGCCTTCCCGTCAGCCGTATGCACGAAAATTATCGAGCGGGCGTTGTGTCCAAAAGCCTTCTCCATCACGGCGCGGGGCTGCACGAGCGCCTTGTTCATCTCCCCTTCATGCAGAAGCTCTATCCCCAGTATCTCGTTCTTCGAGTTGAGAAACAGCGCGAAGAGCCTTTCGCCATTGCCCCCGTATTCTTTCGAATGGTCGTTGACGAAACAGACCACATCGGCCGCTGACCTTACCGGCGGGCGCGCTGACGCCTTCTCGTTCACATAAACGGATGCCGCAGCCTTGATGAGATTAAACAGGTCCACGCTCCTCGCGCCGCACCCGCTCACCTCGCGCAGCTCTTCGGCCGACGCCTCGAAAATACCGGAGAGCCCCTTGAACCTCGATATGAGCGCCTTGGCAAGGGGCTTTACATCCCTCCTCGGTATGGCAAAGGTGAGCAAAAGCTCCACGACCTCGTAGTCGTGGAACCCTTCGAGGGACGAGCGCACAAACCTCTCCCTCAGCCTTTTTCTGTGTCCTGGTGAACCGTTCACTGCTGCCGGCATTTTTTTCTTCTCAGCTATTCAGTCTTCATTGACTTCAAAAACGGCTTGATGATGTCCATCGGCAGCGGGAAGAGTATCGTCGAGTTTTTCTCAACCGCTATCTCTGTCAGCGTCTGGAGGTATCTCAGCTGGAGAGAAACCGGGTTCTTCGAAAGAAGGTCCGCGGCCTCGAGTATCTTGTAGGAAGCCAACAGCTCGCCTTCCGCGTGTATTATCTTGGCCCTCTTTTCCCTTTCAGCCTCGGCCTGCTTGGCCATCGCCCGTTTCATCTCTTCGGGCAGGTCTATTGCCTTCACCTCGACGAGGCTGACCTTTATGCCCCACGGGTCGGTCTGCCTGTCGAGTATCTCCTGAATGGACTTGTTTATCTTCTCCCTTTCAGTCAAAAGCTCGTCAAGCTCGCGCTGGCCGCATACACTGCGCAGTGTGGTCTGCGAAAGCTGGCTCGTTGCGTAAAGGAAGTTCTCGACGGCTATGATCGCCTTGTCAGGCATCATCACCCTGAAGTAAATGACCGCGTTGACCCTCACGGAGATGTTGTCCCTGGTTATGACCTCCTGCGGAGGGACATCCATCGTAACGGTCCTGAGGCTCACCTTTATCATCTTCTGGATGCCCGGGATGAGGAGTATGAGGCCGGGCCCCTTCACCGCTTGAAACCTGCCCAGAAAGAAAATGACTCCTCTTTCATATTCCGGCAGTATCTTTATGGCGCTCCACAACAAAAGGACCGCCAGACCTATGAGTATCAAAGCGCCGCTGCCTATCCCGAATTCCATGTTCCCCCCTTTATTCTAAGCTTTCCTTACCTTGAGCAAAAGCCCATTTATCTCGAGTACGACAACCTTGTCGCCCTTTTGTATCTGCCCGTCAGAGACGGCGTTCCAGTACTCCCCTTCCAAAAAGACGCTGCCTTCCTTTTCGCCCCCGAAGTCATCAACAGCCATGCCGGGCGCGCCTAACATCTCCTCCTGGCCGCTCACAGGCTTTTTCCGGTGGATCTTGAGCGCGTAGACCATGGCCCCGAGTATGACGGCCGTCATGAGGATAACAGCCGGGAGTATGACCCAGATGGATATCTGGAAGTACGGCGCCGGTGAATCAAAGAGCATGAGCGAGCCCAACAGGAGAGATACTACCCCGGCAATGGTTAAAAGCCCATAGCTTACCACCATCAGCTCCACTATGAAAAAGATTATGCCGAGGCCTATGAGAAGAAGCCCGGCGTAATTAATAGGCAGGGTCTGGAAAGCGTAGAACGCGAGCACAAGGCAGACCGCGCCGATAACGCCCGGAAAGATGGCCCCGGGATTGGCCAGCTCGAAATATATGCCTGCCACGCCGATTATCATGAGTATGTAGGCGACATTCGG
>MGPK01000019.1:0-23220 GCA_001795535.1 Deltaproteobacteria bacterium GWA2_54_12 | reverse complement strand
TCTTCTTTCGTTGACGCCAACATGTCGACGACCCCAAGCTTCAACGCCTCTTCAGCCGTGACATTGACCGACTCGCGCACCGCTTTTTCCGCCCACTCGGCGTTCCTGCCCCTTTTCGCGGCTATGCCCTTTATGTACGCCACGGCGTCGTTCTCGACCTTTTTGGACATGGTCTCGTCCATTTTACCGCCCATCGACACGGGGTGGGCAGAGCCGATGTTTGTGCCGGGTGCCATTGCCGAGGCGCTCGCTGCGTAGGTTATGAATACGCCCGCGGAGGCAGCCCTCGACCCGGCTGGCGCGACATAGACCACGACCGGGACTTCTGACGCGAATATGTCCTTTACGATCTCACGCATGGAAAGGTCGAGCCCACCCGGGGTGTCGAGCTGGATTACGACAGCTTCGGCCTTTTTCTGGGATGCCTCCTTGAGGACATCGTCCAGATAATCGGCCATTACCGGGTTGACCACGCCGTCGAGCGTTACGAAGAGTATATCATTGGCAGATGAATAAGCAGGTATCTGGAGAAGAAGAAAAGCTGTCAGGAGAAGTAAAAACCGTAGCAGTTTTTTGATGTTCCCTGCGGCAAACCGCAGGGAACATAAGGAAAAAATCGATTTCTGTTCGCTCGCTTGACCCCGCGGCAAACTACGGGGAATCTGCTCGCTATATATTTCCATAGGCTGATTCTATCAGGGAAAAAGCGGCTTTTCAACAAAGGAACTCAGGAGCCGCACGCCGAGATAAGTAGCTTCAAGTCGATATGGGCGGCCTTTTTGCGGCTCTGGTCCCTGACCCAGTCATCCGGCGGATATGTCGCGACTATCGAGCGGCCATCAGCTTTGTGAACCTTGCCCCTCGCTTCCCCGATATCAGCCATTTGGAGGAAAGCAAAGACCGCGAGCTCGCCCATGAGGAGAATTCCGCCAGCGCCCTTGAGATACGGCTCGAGAGCGCCGCGGCAGGCGGCGGCCGCCCCTGCGTCTGAATATGCGCCTGTTTCCGGACAGCTTGCCGCAAGCACGGCCCCCGGGTTTGAAACCCTGGGTACGGAGCACTTCAGCTGGCCCGCGAGCCACTCAAGCATCCTTTCGAGCTGGGAGACGGGCTCCGCGGCGAAGGGGCTATCTTGAAGGGTATGTCCAGTAACGGGCACACCCCAGAGTATGGCCGCCTTCCCGAGCGGGAAGACAGCGAAAAGAACGCCCTTCCATCCTTCATGGCCGCAGGGGACGAAAGAGGCGGCTTCAAGGAGAGTGCCTTGAAAAATAGCCCAGTCAGCCGGGCAAGCATCCGCCGCGCCGCTTTTTCTCGCGTTGGCTTTGGGGACAGCGGTTACGCCGGAGTCCAGAAGGAACTCGATTCTCCTCTTGAGCCCTTCTGCTATATCTTTTATTTCGCTAAAATCCATAAGATTATATCTACTACCTTTTTTTTCCCTTTACAACAGCTAATCCTTTCTCATACCATTAATATATGTTCGTGGTAGCGGTGCTTACTCTTTTCATATTGCTTGTTTTGCCGGACGCGGCCTTTGCCTGGGGCCCGGCAACGCACCTCGAGCTCGGCAAGACCATGCTGGAGAACACGAAGCTTCTCATTCCGCCTGCCAGGGCGCTCCTTGAAGCTTATCCCTATGATTTCCTTTACGGCAACATAAGCGCGGATATCGTAATCGGCAAGAACCTCGTCGAGGAACTGAAGCACTGCCATAACTGGAAGGTCGGCTTCAAGCTCCTGAAAAAGGCTGAGAGCGACTCACAGCGGGCATTTGTCTACGGGTACCTGAGCCACCTGGCCGCCGATACGATAGCCCATAACCACTTCATCCCCGAGATGATGATCCGTTCCTTTTCGTCAAGGACGCTCCGCCACATATACTGGGAGATGCGCTTCGACGCGCTGGCTGACAAAAAAGTCTGGCAGATCCCCAAAAAGCTGGTGAAGGAAGTCCACCGGGACAACGACAGGCTTCTTGACGCTACGATCGAGGACACGCCGCTATCGTTTCGGACCAACAAGACCATCTTCTCCTCGGTCATGTCCATCCAGCGCGTCGAGCAGTGGCACAAGATGCTCAACCTCCTTTCGCTGTCATCCAAATGGGCCTTGAGCCGCGAGGAGAAGGACAGGTACTTCGCCATATCCATCGACAGCATAATAGACCTCCTGACCTTTACGCACAAGGCCCACTGCCTCCGGAAAGACCCCACCGGAAAGCACAGCCTGAACGCCGCCAAGTTCATCAGAAAGCGCCTCAACACCATCAGGAAAAACGGCAAAGACTGGGAAACCGCCATGGAAAACGCCCTCAAATGGGTCAAGATATAACCTCCCCCATCCAGTTCAGCCCCCCTGCTTGACTTCCATTTTTGAAGGTCTATAGTCAATATATCTACCCCTAAAGGGAGAGCTGGCTTTTCCGCAAAAGAATCGCCTGCCCCCTTTTATTTAAGGAGAAAAAAAATGGCATGGAACATAGACCTTAACAACGCCGGTATCGAGATGCTGTCGAACATCCCCCTCATAGGGCGCCAGAGGGCCGAAGCGATAGTCAAATACAGAGAAGAGCACGGCCCCTTCAAGAACTGGGATGATGTAAAAAACATTCCAGGCTTCTCGAGCGCCATTGTGGACGACCTCAAAAACCAGGGCTTCAGCCTGGGAAGAAAGGCCGCGTAGCTCTTCCCTCAGTCTCGGTCGCAGCCCGGAACAGGGACAAACAACCCGGGGAGTTTTTTCAGCCCCAAAGCATGCGGAGGTGAGTTATGCCAGCAAGAGGATTTGATCTTAACACGGCCAGCATTGACGACCTTCTGACTGTCAAAGGAATTGACAGGGATTGGGCACAGAAGATAATAGACTACAGGGCCAGTCACGGGCCTTTCAACGACTGGAACGACCTGGACGACATCCCCGGCTTCTCGGCCAGGCATGTCAACGACCTCAGAAGAAGCGGGGTCACCATAGGCGGCAAGAGGGCTGCCTGAGGAAAGAAGAAAAAGAAGAGGGCGGCAAATGCCGCCCTCTTCTTTTTGTTGGAAAACTGAAGTATGTCGTTGTGAGAAAAATTCGGCTTTTGGATAAAAAACTGCTATATCTGGTCCCCCTCTTTGTTAAAGAGGGGGACAGGGGAGATTATTTTTTTAAGTAATCCCCCTCGCTCCCCCTTTAGAAAAGGGGGAAGTTCTACCACTAAAAATTAGACATTTTTTCGAGGTCAGGTCAGTTATTAGTCTTATTTTACAGCCCTGTCCAATATCCTGTCCGCCACTTCCTCCTTGGGAAGCGGGGGGAGCCTGTCCGCAAGACCGTCCCGGCTCAATATCGTCACCTGGTTAGTGTCGCTGTCCAGGCCAGCCGGAGTGTTCGCCACCACGAGGTCAAGCCCCTTTTCCTTAAGCTTTTTCCTGGCGTTCTCCTCAAGGTTGTCTGTCTCAAGGGCAAAGCCTATGAGTGTCTGCCCTTTTTTCTTGAGCGTGCCAAGGTGCTTCAGGACATCCTGAGTCCTTTCCATCTCAAGGGAAAGGAAGTTTGCGTCCTTCTTTACCTTGCTCGGGTAGCTCTTCGTGGGCCTGTAGTCTGCCACAGCCGCGGCCATGATGACGATGGTCGACTGCGGGAAGTATCTGACGCAGGCATCCAGCATCTCCTCTGCCGTGCGCACCGGCACGAAGGTCACGCCCGCTGGCCTGGGGAGGAACGAAGGCCCGGACACCAAAACTACCTCAGCGCCCCTTCTTCTCGCGGCCTTCGCGACCGCGTAGCCCATCTTGCCTGAGGAGGCGTTCGATACATATCTTACCGGGTCGATCGCTTCGCGCGTAGGCCCTGCCGTGACGAGCACCTTCTCGCCCTTCAAGTCTTTTGTTATGAGAGCCTCTTTGGCGGCCTCGAGTATCTCCTCAACTGAGGCGAGCCTGCCTTTGCCCTTGTAGCCGCAGGCCAGGTCGCCTTCGGACGGCCCGACAAAGAAGTAGCCGAGCTTCTCGAGCTTTTTGACATTGGCCTGCACGACCGGGTTCGCCCACATCTGAGAGTTCATGGAGGGGGCGAAAAGGACCGGCGCTTTTGCGGCCATGAGAATGGTTGAAAGAAGGTCGTCGGCAAGACCGTTCGCGGCCTTGCCTATGATGTTCGCCGTTGCCGGGGCCACGATTATGAGGTCTGAGGATTGTGCAAGGTCTATGTGGCTTATCCTGGCTTCACCCGTAAGGTCGAACAGGGCAGTTGAGACCGGGTTTTTCGAAAGGGTAGAAAGGCTCAACGGCGTTATGAACTCGGTTGCCGACCTCGTCATCACTGGCCGGACCTCAGCGCCCTCCTTTATGAGGAGCCTTGTGAGCTCAAGTGACTTGTAGGCCGAGATGGCCCCGGTGACGCCGAGAGTTATTTTTTTGTTTTTGAGGATCAAGGGCTTCTGTCCGCCGGTAATTAGGCTGCATTTAAAAATTAGCTATTTTTTCTGAGATCAAGGAAGGGCGGAAATAAAAAGCGCAGCATATATGAGAATTCGTGAGCATTTTTATTTACGCCCTGACGCAGAGGTCAGGAAAAAAAGCAATCTTCATTTCTTTATTTTACCTTTTTCATCCCGGCCAGAAAAGGGTTTATTTCCCGCTCCTCGCCGATGGTCGATTCAGGCCCGTGGCCCGGCAGCACCCTCACCTCATCGCCGAGCGGCAGTAGCCTGCCAGTAATCGATGACATCAGGTCTTCCATGGAGCCGCCTTCGAAATCGGTCCTCCCGACAGAACCGGCAAAAAGGGTATCCCCGGTAAACAGTACCTTCCCGTCTTCCATATAGAGGCATACCCCTCCCCTGGTGTGGCCAGGGGTGTGTATGACCTTGAGCTTCAGGGGACCGAACTCTATTACCTGGCCGTCCTCAAGCAGTATGTCCGGCTCGCTCTGCTGGGGCGTATTCACCCCGAAAAAAATGCCGTGCTCGTGAGCGTCGGCCATGAGCGCGGCGTCTTTCGGGTGTATGGAGACCGGGGCGCCGAAGGCGGCCTTCATTACGCCGTCAGCTCCGACATGGTCGAAGTGTCCGTGCGTGTTGATGACGCACTTGACCAGTATGCCCTCTTTCCTTACTGCGGCTTCTATCTCAGCCGCGTCAGCGCCCGGGTCTATTATCACGCCTTCAAGGGTATCGGCGTCCCAAACGATGTAACAGTTCACCTCAAGGGCGCCTACCGGTATGGTTATGATCTCTGCCATTCTTTTATCTTCTCCGAGTATTGGTTCACGAGCGCCCTTGCCGCCTCTTCGGTCGAGGCCTCGGCCACGAGATTGAAGTACGGCATGTCCTGGCTCGGATAGGCTACCAGCCAATCGTCGGCGAATTTTATCTTTATTCCGTCAAGAAGTACAGTCTCCAGATCTCTCGAATCTTCGGCGAGCCTCCTCATTATCATGCCCTTGTTCTCGAAGGAGCAGGAGACCTTCTCTTTCATGATTATGGAAGGAGGTATCTCGCGTATGAGCTTGTGTAGCCTCGCGCCGTGGCGGGCAAGCATCTCGAGTATCTTGGCGACAGCGTACATGCCGTCGAAGTTGGGCTGGAACTCCGGGAATATGTAGCCGCCCTGCTGCTCGCCGACGAAGAGAGTGCCTTCCTCTGCGGCCGCCTCCATAAGGCCCCTTCCGGTAGTCTTGGTCCTCTTGACCGTAAAGCCGTAGGTCTCGGCCATCCTGTCTATGGCTCTGGAGGCCGTGATGGGAACGGCTATGTGCCCCTTCCTGCCGGTCTCCTTGCAGTACTTGAGGGTAAGGAGAGTTACTATATTGAGGGCCGTGTCCCCGTCAAGCGCCTCGCCCGTCTCGTCGAACAGAAACACCTTCTCGCCGCCGGCATCCAGGTAAAAGCCCATGTCCGCGTCAAGCGAGCGGACAATGGAGGACAACTGGTCGATCGACCGCTGGAACTCTTCCGCCGTCTTGGTCGTCTTGCTGCCGTCGAGGTTCGCGTTAAGAGCTATGACCTCGCAGTTCAGTTTGCCGAGTATCGACGGGAATATCCTCGAAGACGAGCCGTACGAGTAATCGAGTATGAACCTGAACTTCGCCTTCCTTACGGTCTCCGCGTCTATCAGCGACATGAAGCTGTCCTGATAGGACTCGAACGCGTGTATGGGGAAGCTCATCTCGCCGGTCTCTTCCATCGAAACCCTGGGGAAATCCTCCCTGAAAAAAAGCTTCTCAATCGTCTTCTCGTACCCGGGGTGCAAATCAAGCCCCTTAGTGTCGAAGAACTTGAGGTCGAGTATCTGCGGGTCGAAAGGGGACCTGCGGGTGTGCACGCCGCCAGCCTCGGTGCCGCTTCTGGAAAGGAACCGCACGACAGGCATCGGAGTCACGCCATAATCGTGGACATTGACGCCGGTTGAGAGTATGCCTGTCATCATGGCCCGGTTTATCATCCGGGATGTTTTGTGGGCATCCCTGCTGGTCGACACGGCAGAGCCTTTCTTCAATGACGCGCCATAGGCAGCGCCCAGCTTGGCCGCGAACTCAGGAGATATTTCTATGTTCGCAAGCCCCGTGACGCCGTAGGTCGCGAAGATGTTCCTGCTCCACTTTTCGCCCCAGATGAGGGACGAGGCCAGAGTAGCGTCGTCTTCGACTATCTTGTACGGCCAGACCTTCACATTAGCCTTGACCGTGGCCTGCCGTCCTATGCTGCAATGATCGCTTACGATGACGCCCTCGGCCAGGTGGGCCTTCTCGAGGATCTCGCTGTAGCTCCCGATGACATCCTCGTGCAGCGACGCGCCGCGGGCGGCCCGGGTGTTGTCCCAGAGGACCGAGTCGATTATGACGGCCCCTTCCTCCACGACAGAATTAGGGCCTATGATGGAATTGGATATCCTCGCGTCGGCCCCTACCCTGCAGTTCTCGCCTATGACGATAGAGCCTTCGAGCTTGGCCGTGAAATCTATGCGCGAGTCCTTGCCTACCCAGAGCCTTCTTTTTTCTATCCGGTCGCCGGGTATATTTACGGTAACAAGGCCCTGCAGGATATCCATGTTGGCTATCCGGTACTCTTCGAGGCTGCCAACATCCTTCCAGTAGCCTTCGGCGGTGTAGCCGTATATGGGCTCGCCTTTTTCCAGGAGGAGCGGAAAGAGGTCCTTGCTAAAGTCGAACTCCCTGTCAACCGGGATGTAGTCGAGGACCTTTTTTTCAAGGATGTAAATGCCTGTATTGATGGTGTCGCTGAAGACCTCGCCCCAGCTCGGTTTTTCAAGGAACCTAACTATCCTGCCGTCGGCGTCGGTTATGACTATGCCGAATGGCAAAGGGTTTTCGACCCTCGTCAGGACTATCGTCGCAACAGACCCTTTTTCCTTGTGGAACTGGACGGCCTTGTTGAGGTCGATGTCCGTGAGGACATCGCCGCTTATGATGAGGGTCGTCTCGTCCCCGCCGAGCTTTCTCATGGCGCTGCCCACGGCCCCGGCAGTGCCCAGGTCTACGGTGAGCGTTATGTAGCCGAGCTTTACGCCGAAGGCCGACCCGTCGCCAAGGCGTTCTGTAAGCATCTCTGGCTGGAAGTACAGGAGAGAAGTCAGGTCGGTTATGGAGTTCTTCTTCAGGAGCTCGATAATATGCTCCATCATGGGCCTGTTAGCCATCGGCACCATTGGCTTGGGCAGGTTGTTGGTAAGCGGGCGGAGCCTTGTGCCAAAGCCCCCGGCCATAATGATGCTTTTCACGGGAATCATCTCCTTTGGGGAAAAAATTTCAAAAATAAGCCTTCAACCGGGAGTTCCGGGGGAGTTTCATGGCAGGATTTAAAAAGCCGAATGATTTTATCACAAAATCCGCACCAGTCAAGAAAGGCTGGACAGGGCGCGCTCCTTATGGCAACAGGCCGTGTATACTCAAGGCATGGGGAGGCTTTTGGGCGCGGGGACCGGGAAAATATAGTTTGACTTTGTCTTGCGGCATATGTTAATAAACCTCGATTGTACTGGCCTCCCCCTGGACAACCTGAGCACAAATGCGCACTTCAAGGGGGCAGTCATGCCTGAAGACAAAAACGAACGGGGTTTTTTCAAGGGTCTGGCGATGCTCGCCTCAATGGGCATCGCCATGGTGGTCTCGACCTTCATCGGTCTCATTGCAGGCATATACCTGGACAAGTATTTCGACACGAAGCCATGGTTCACCATAATATTTCTGATCTTCGGGATAGCCGCCGGCTTCAGGAACATATACGAGCTGACAAGGAAGTATGGGTTTAAATGACGCATCGGTTGGCCTTGAGGCGCTCACTTTACGAATATCCTCAAGGCTGGCCCTTGTAAATGTCTCAGCCTGCGCTGTAATAGCCGGGCTTCTGGCATTTGTTGACAGTTCCATCGTGCCCGGCTTTGCGGCCGGTTTTACAATAGGCGCTCTTAACATCTACTGGCTTTTAAGGATCGCCCGCAGGGGCGTCAGAATGAGCCCTGAGAAGGCAGGCAGGTTCGTGACCATGGCGTACCCGATAAGGTTCGCCCTTGTCGCCGCCCTGTTCGCCCTGTTCATAGTAAAAGGGCTTATGAGCCCCTGGCCGCTGGTGGCCGGGTTCTCGTTGTCCATCATAACGGCGGTCTGCACCATGATCTACTTCGCAAGGGAGGAAAGCTTCAATGCATGACACGATAATTCCGACATTCGGGCTCCAGGCCCATACGGCCTTCATGATATACATTATCATAGGCCTCTCGATATTCTCGGTCTTAATGGCCGGGAGGCTCAGGCTCGTTCCGAGACACACGCAGTCGATACTCGAGCTGGTCATAACGGCCTTCAGCAACCTCGTTGACGAGACCATGGGGCACAAGGGCAGGAAGTACTTCCCCTTCGTACTCACCTTCGCGGTCTTCATCTTCGTATCGAACGTGCTGGGCCTCATACCCGGGCTTCTGCCGCCGACCGCGAACCTCAACACGACTTTGGCGCTTGCCCTGATAGTTTTCTTGGCAACCCATGTAATCGGCGTTAAAGAGCACGGGCTCAAGTACTTCAAGCACTTCACCGGCCCGGTCTGGTGGCTTGCTCCCTTGATGCTCCCCATAGAGATAATCGGACACCTGGCGAGGCCGGTGTCTCTTTCGCTTCGTCTTTTCGGAAACATAATGGGCCATGAGCAGATAGTCGGCGTTCTTCTCATTCTGATGCCGATAGCCTATCCGCTGCTTGCCCTTTCGACCGTGCTCGGAGTTCTGGTCGTGTTCATACAGGCCTTCATCTTCGCGCTCCTGTCCATGATGTATATAGGCGGGGCGCTCGAAGAAGCCCATTGATTTAACGGCTGCTGAAAAAGGCCCATCTGCGTTGTCGTCTTCGGCGCGAGTTCACTGCGACGTACCTTACGGTACGCCTCATTCCTCGGCCTCGACTCCTAACATCTGGACCTTTTTGAGCAGCCTCAACTAAATTGGCGTTTTATCCATCACTGGATTGAAAAGAGTTTTTTCAAGGGTCTTGTGTACGCGGCTTGACAGAGGACGCTGGCCGGGCATAGCCGGGGAAGATGGCAAACCTGCCCTGCGGACGATTCTTACAGCGGAAAACAAGGCCTAATAATCAGGAGGTGCAGTACAGATGAAGAAGAAGTTTGTAGGAGTTGCTACCGCTCTCGCGGTGCTGGCCACCGGCTCCATGGCGTTCGCTGAGGAAGCTGGAGCCGCGGCAGCTGGCGACAAGGGTGGCATAGTTCTCGCGGCCCTGTTCATCGCGGCTGGCGTAGGCATGGGCCTTGGTGCCCTCGGACCTGGAATCGGCCAGGGCAACGCCGTAAAGGGCGCTGTCGAAGGCATAGCCAGGAACCCCGGCGCTTCAGGCAAAATCATGACCACCATGCTCGTCGGTCTGGCCATGATCGAGTCCCTCGCGATCTACGCGCTGGTCATAGCTCTTATACTCCTTTTCGCCAACCCGTTCATGTAAGAACGGCCAGGCAACTGGCAGTAACGAAGACCCGGCAGGACACCCTGCCGGGTCTTTTGTTTTCTATGGTTGGCTCATTAGGATATCTCGAAGCAGGCGGACATAAATACATCCCACACCCCAAATACATCACTCATTCTTTTTTAAAAACCAAACACAACAAAACTAAACCTATTGTTTTTCTTATAGAATTGTGCATTAGTTCTTTTGTTACTTGAAATAAGCCAATTTGATTAATTGTTCTAAATTCATATTCTTAGAAAAAACTATAATTCGATACACACACAACAAGTAAATCCATAAATAAAAACAGCAGATAAATCAGATAGTTATGGATTTACTATTGACAAGAACAATATTTATATCTAATACTTACATCATATTTCCACTTACATCCCGTCACACATCCATACACGTTGACATGGCCTATATGTTGTGATAGATGTAATTACACGCCACTACGGAGGTGCTGGCTTTGTCATTACGCGACAAGCTCGAAACACTTATTAAAAAAAAGGAAATTGAAATTGGAGAATATGAAGGCAAGATAAAAGAAGCAAAATCTTACATTCAAGCACTCCAAGATTCAATCCGCCTACTCCCTAAATACGATAATGAGGGTAATGGAACTAGGGAAGTACGTATTAAACCAGGGAGTAATCCTGACAAGGTACATGAGCTACTCAAAACAAAAGGCCATCCTCTCCATATTAAAGAGATTGTAGAGGGCATTGGGCTGGAGTACAACAGAATTAGCCGCTCCACAATAAGGAGTGCTCTATCTCCTTATGTTAAAAATGGACAACTTTTTAAATTGGTTAGCCCTGGCACTATCGGATTAATCGAATGGGAGGGAAAACAACAACAATTCGAGTTAGACGAGAGTGAACCAGAAGACATAAAATAAATGAGGGCCCTACGGTCAGGTAGGGCCCTCATTTAAAGCCTGGGCCTTGTACAAGAAGGCCCTTGATGCTACTGCGCAGAGTTATTTTAGCATTTGAGGGAAATTCTTGTCAAGGCCCTATCTCAGAGAAAGGAGAATAGGGCCGATGAACATGAAAAGGGATAGACCTGGATATAAGCTTATTTTCGTAGCCTATATCACTACCCGCAGCGGCAAGCGCATTTATGCGCACGAGCGCGGGCTCAAAGCCTTTGCCATCTGGGTAAAGGAGTAAGTTAGTCTAAAGGGGGAGGAAGCCTCAGGGCTTCCTCCCCTGATTCTGAACACATCCCCCCGCCTCCCTTGACACAAATCCACATTTTCTTTATAATATTAGCACTCGTAAATTCAGAGTGCTAATGGAGGCGAGCCAGGAATGAGTCTTCCGGTCGTAACAGATTCGGTACAGAGCTATCTTGCTGAGGTCAACCGCTACAAGCTCCTCACCCCAGAGGAGGAGCGGAGCGTTGCCGAGCGATATTTCAAGACGAAGTCCATCGAGGACGCGCACACGCTCGTCATCTCGAACCTGCGCTATGTTGTTAAAATCGCACTGGAGTTCCGCAACTACGGCTGCCGCCTGGCCGACCTCATCCAGGAGGGGAACATCGGCCTCATGGTGGCCATGAAGAAGTTCAACCCCTTCAAGGGCTTCAGGCTCATCACCTACGCCACATGGTGGATAAAATCATTCATACAGGACTTCATACTTAAAACAAAAGGTCTCGTAAGGCACGACACAAGAGACTTGAAGAAAAAGCTTTTCTACAGGAACCCGTCCGAGCTGACATCAAATGCCGGTGAAGAATCGGCGGGTGGCGAGGACTCCGCAGTTTTCTTTGACGACCTCTCCCTTAACGCCGCCGTATCGGAAAACGGCGCGACCCACATGGAGCTGCTCCGTGACGAAGGGCCCGGCCCGGTCGAGGCCATCTCCGCAAAGCAGACTTCCGCGCTTGTTAAAAGGGAAGTAACGGACGCCCTCGCCTGCCTGAACGAGAAGGAACGGGTAGTCATAGAAAACAGGGTCATGTCAGATGAACCGGAAAGCCTGCAGGGCCTCGGAGACAGGCTCGGCCTTACCAGGGAAAGGGTCCGCCAGATAGAGAGCCAGGCTTTAAAGAAGCTCGGAAGGTCGCTGGCCCTTATGAAAGAGGCGTGCCTTGTGGCAGAGCCAGCGTAGAATAATGAAGCAATAAAATGTCAAAAGGCCGGGAATGTATCCCGGCCTTTTTTAATTTCGTATAAGAAAACTTCCTCCACCCTCCTCAGTTCCCCCCATCAGAGGGAGAGGATTTAAAACCCCACTGCACATGGCAATAGCACTTACTTGGCCGCTTCCTTTGCGTGGATTATCGCCTCCTCAGCGTGCTTGACCGACTCTTTGGCGTGGGTTATGGCCTCTTTGGCATGCTCGTTGCCAGTCGCCTTGAAAGACTCTTCCAGATGTTCTATCGCCTCTTTCACATGGCTTATGCCCACTTCGGCATGCTTTATGCCTTGCTCGGCATGGGGCTCACCCGCAAAGGCCGGAGCGGCGGCCAGAGCCATAGCAGTCAAAAGAACGGCAGCTATCCTTTTCATGGCAGTACCTCCTCGATGTATTTGAGAAGCTTTGTACCTGCCTGAATTATATCCAAAACCGCATCAAAAGATGGACAGCCCGAAAGTTTTGCGAAAGGCCTTTAAAAGAGATTGGTGGGCGCAGCCCACCCTACTTGCCAGCAGAACCGCCAAAATCAGACAGGTTGCTCAAAAAGGTCCAGATGCGAGGAGCCGAGAAGCGAGACATGAGGCGTACTTTGTTTGTACGCCGCAATGACGAGATTTGAAGACGACAACGCAGATGGGCCTTTTTCAGCGACCTGTTAAAAGGTGGGGTACCGCCTGCACGGCCTGATAATAAGCCAGCCTACGAACAGGGTAGATATGATGGATATGACAAGTCCTATTTTGAAGCTCCGGGGAGAGTACCTGAAGGCGACCTGTTTTTTCCCTGCGTCAACCGGCGTTCCAACGAGCCCCCAGTGGTCAACCGCGTCCTTGTTGTTGGCCTTCCAGCCCTTGAAGTAGTTCTGGTTCAGGACGAGCGTGTCCTTGCCAATTGGAACCGCGTCCACAAGTACGAGGTTCGGCGAAAAATATGTCACGGTCGCCTTGCCCTTGCCTGAGGCAAAGAACGCTTCGCCCATGTAGCCGGGGTTCTTCCTGCCTTCGTCATTGCCGTAAGGCACAGCCTTTATGGGCGGCCTCATCGTGTCATAGCAGTTCAACACGCCGATGTTCGAAAGGAAGCTCGAATAGTTTACCTTTGTTGGCTCCTTGACGACGAGCTGCCTGAAAGCCTCGTTTTTTACGGCCTTCGGGGGTGGCTCGTTAAAGGCGTCTTTCAAGACCGGCCTCGAGACCGTGAACATCTCCACAAACACCACGGCAACAGCCACTCCTGCCAACAATACCCCGGCCTTCTTCCATCTTTTTTCTATTGCCTCCTCAGCCCTTGACAGGGCGAACCCGGCGGCTATCGCGAAGGTGAATATGAAAAGCGGCATGACTCTTGAAGAGCCGTGAAGCGAACTCACGACCGGCAGCCTGTGAAGGATTGACCAGATATCAACGGGCGAGAACTCGCCGAGAGACATGAGGAGCGTCGTAATCGATATCACAAGCCATGGCCACGACCTCCTTATGGCCGCTACAGACCCGATGAACAGGACAAACGCCGCCACCCCTGTGAAAGCGCCGTACTCATGCCAGCCCCAGGGCTTTGCCCCTGACCAGAAGGCCTTGTTGTGCTCTTCTTTCGACTCGAAGGCATTGAGGTAAAAATCCGGGTCCTGGGTGGTAACGCGCTGGTTGCGGCTGAACAGCGATTTTCCGAGCAGCTCGATTGAATTGTATTCGACCGCTTCGGTCTTTCTCGGAAAAGAATTCATGAACTCGTACTGGGGAATAGCCTTCACGGCGCTGAGGAAAAAAGCCATGGCGACGATAGCGGCAAGCATCAAGGCGGGCTTGAACGACCTCGCCCTTATCATTGAAAGGAGGCAGAAAAAACCCAGGAATATGCTCGTCACGGTGAACGGGTATACCCCTCCGGCGAATATCATCCACGCGTAAAAAAGGGAGGAAAGAGCCGCCCACCTCCACCAGTTCCTCTCACTGAAAGACTTTATATACATGGCTACGACGAAAGGCAAAAGCGCGAACGGAAGAAATGACGAGTGCCCCTCGCTTATCCTCAACGCAAACCAGCTGCTCATCATGAAGATTACGGACGGGACAAGGGAGGAAAGCCTTGCCATTCCCAAAACCCGCGAGAGCAGGTACATGCCGAGAAAGCCCAGGACAGCGTAGAGCGCGATTATGAGCTTTACGCCGACGACCTCACCAAACAGGAGCGCTAAAATAAATGAAGGGGCAAGGAAGTTCGACTCCGGGGCCGCCAGCATCGCGTTGCCGCCGCAGTAATAAGGGTTCCAGAGCGGGAACTGGCCGAATTCCATTATGGTCCGCAGCGGGACAGCATGGTAGAAAAAGCGGCTGTCCCATTCAGAGACGCCGACATTATGGATATTCTGCAGGACAGGAGAAATGAAGGCCAAGGCAAAGGCGGCCAGCAGAAGAGGAACGGCGATTTTTAAGAGAAGGTTTTTCTGTCCGTTCATCATGGGTATGCCAGGCCGGGATTTTTCAGAAGAGTTTAGCACAGGTATTTCAAACCTGTAAAAACCTGTTTTCAGTCAGGTTTTCTCCTATGGGTGCGCCAAATAGAGAGCCAGGCTTTAAAAAAGCTAGAAAGGTCGTTGGCGGGTGAAAGATGCAGGCTGGTCCCTGAACCAGCGAAACTCGATAAAAGACAGAAGGCCGGGGCGCTACCGCCTTTTTTATTTCCTTCGCCTTCGCTCGCATACGCGCCAGTACCTGGGCAGGTCGCGTATCGTATCCGGCTTAGGGCTTGCTCAGGCCCAGATGCTCCTGCAGTCTCCCGTCCGCCCTTATCCGTCCCGAAATGTAGCTTCCGACCGCCCGGTGCGCGCTGTCATTCAGATGGAAGTAGTCGAGGAAATTACTCCCGTCGAACTTGAATCCGGCTTGGATGAAATCTTTCTCAAGGTCGAACACGAAAACCTTGTTCCCGTCGTGCAGCGTTCTCAGATAATCGAGCAGCTGCGACTTGGCCCTCATATCCCCCGTGAAGATCTCATTGTCCTTGGCCTTTGTAAGGTGCCTTACTGACTCCGCGTAATTGCGCGCGGACATTCCCATCTGGTAGCTCTTGTCCACCATATCTATGCTGCCGTGAGGTTTGGCGCTCAGGTTCCCTATGGGGGTGACTATGATTACCGGTATGCCCTTTGCAGCGGCCATATCCAGTATCTCGGAGGTGTTCTTCTTGAACTGCTCCAGGATCTTGAGGTTATAGCCGTCGTATTTCCCGTTATCCACCTTGTAGAGACCGAGCCGCTGCGCGATGTCAAAAAACACGGGACGCGTGAACATCGCGTACCAGTAGAAATCGTTGTAATTATCTGACCGGAATACGAACTTCTGGTCCGGGAAATTGAACTTCCTGCCCGACAGGTGGTAAGTCAACTTAAGGAATACATTGAACGATTCCTCCCAATAAGGGTGCAGGACATACTTGTATGCGACATTGTAATCGTTATGGCCGAAATAAAGCAGGATGGCCTTTGGCGTGGAGGCCGAGTTAAGGGCCTGGGCCACCCTCAGCTTTATAGAATAGGAATCTATCCCCGGTATTCCGAAGTTTACGACCTTTATATTCGAATTATTCGGTTGAAGATCCTGCTCAAGATATTGACTGAAGGTCAATTTGTCCGTAATCACGACCGAGGATTCCCCGAACACGAAGATACCGGCGTCCTGAGGCCCTGCCTCAAAAAAACCCTTCGGCGCCGGGAAAAGAGTGCCCTCCTTGGCAGACAGATAGGTGTCCAGTTTTGCGCCTATCTCATCATGACTTATCCTGTCGAGCCTTTTGACATCCGCGATGAATACGGCGACAAAGAACAGCACGACAAATGCGGGCAGGAGGAGGACCCCCCAGAATATTATGCGTTTCATGTCCTGTCCTTGCGTCTTATTTCAGCGTACCTCAGGGCCCTTACCAGAGCGTGTACAGGAACGGTGCGAGCGCCGAGCCCTCAGTAATTATCATAAGCGTCCCGAATATAACAAGGAGAAGAACTATGGGCAGCAGCCACCATTTCTTCCTTACCTTGAAGAATTCCCAGAATTCGGCCAGGATGGATAATTTGGACATAAAGGATTCCTCCGTGATAGATACCCTTTCAGATTGAGGCGGGGCGGCCCTCACTGACATGATTCAAACGAGTTCAGAACTGCCTTTCATAATCGCTCTTTTTGCCTGCCGTCTCCCGGTGACGCCAGTAGCTTTTGCGGGACTGGTCAAAACCCGTATCCAGAAATTCCTTGCCGAAGGCCCTCGATATAAGCCCGATGGGAGTGAGCACCAGGACGAAAAGGAGGATTATGATGACCCTGGTCGAACACCACCCCATGATGACGGCAAAGGACATCCAGACCTTTTGCAAGGGCAGCAGTATCGCGGGGACAAGCGCACCGGAGGCGGCAAGCGCAATGCCGGCAGCCGCGAAGTAGACGAAGTTGCCCCTGCCGAAAAGATACAGGACAACGGCCGCGGCAATGAGCACCCCGCCCACCGAGAGGCCGAATGCCCGCAGCTCCTTTTTCGAACTCTTGATATTCCTTATCTCGTCCGCCAGCGACAAAAGAGAAGCCTCCCTAATCGAGCTCGAATTCCTTTTTCCAGTCGGATTTCTCCTCAAGAGGCCTCTGTCTGGCCTTCTCAAGGAGGAATCTCCCCATGACAAGGTAATCCATGTCAGTCCTCATGAAACAGCGGAAGGCGTCTTCCGACGTGCAGACTATCGGCTCGCCCCTCACATTGAAAGAGGTATTTATTATTACGGCTGAGCCGTGCCTTTCATTAACGGCAGAGATAAGCTCATGGAACAGCGGGTTGGTCCGCCTGTCCACGGTCTGGACCCTCGCGGAATAGTCAACATGCGTAACTGCAGGTATGTCCGAGCGCGCGACATTCAGCTTGTCTATCCCGAAAAGACCTTTTTCATTTTCGGTCATCTCCCTGCGCCGCTCTTTTTTCACATCGGCCACAAGAAGCATGTACGGGCTTGCCCTGTCGAGATCGAAGTACTCCGCCGCCCTCTCTTCAAGGACCGCGGGAGCGAACGGGCGGAAACTTTCACGATACTTTATTTTGATGTTCATGACGGACTGAAGTTTCGGAGACCTCGCGTCCCCGATGATGGACCTTGCGCCCAAGGCCCTCGGCCCGAACTCCATCCGCCCCTGGAACCAACCGATGACTTTTTCATCGGCGATGAGGTCGGCCACCTTGCCCGCCAGTTCCTCCCTGCCGAGTTCCTTGTAAGGTATGGAATTAGATTCGAGATAATCCTTTATCCCGGCGTCGCTTACCTCCGGGCCAAGCAGCGAACCGTCGAGAAAATCGCTCCTTCCGTCAGCCTTTCTGGCATTTCCAAGGTATTTGTACCATGTCGCCAGGGCCGCGCCCATGGCCCCGCCGGCGTCCCCTGCCGCAGGTTGGACCCAGATGTCGTCATAAATACCCGTACGGAGCAGCTTGCCGTTTGCCACGCAGTTGAGGGCAACACCGCCCGCGAGGCATAGCCTCCTCTGGCCGGTCTCGCTTGATACATGCCTTGCGATGCGCAGGACCACCTCTTCTGTCACGGCCTGGAGCGAACTGGCCAGGTCCATCTCCCTCTGGGCGAGGGCCGTCTCGGATTTCCTCGGAGGGCCTCCAAAGAGCCTGTCGAACTTCCTGCTTGTCATCCTCAGGCCGGCGCAGTAGCTGAAATACTCCATGTTCAGCCTGTATGAGCCGTCCTCCTTGAGGTCAATAAGCTCCCTGAGTATAAGATCGGCGTACTTCGGCTCGCCGTACGGCGCAAGGCCCATCACCTTGTATTCGCCCGAGTTGACCTTGAACCCAAGATAGTATGTGAAAGCCGAATACAGGAGACCAAGGGAATGGGGGAAATGGATATCCGCGGCCAGGTCGAGGTTGTTGCCCTTGCCGACCCCGTAGCTGGTGGTGGTCCATTCGCCGACCCCGTCAAGCGTCAGGACAGCCGCCTCGTCAAACGGAGAGGGGAAGAAGGCGGACGCAGCGTGCGACTCATGATGTTCCGGGAAGAGCACCCTGCCCTCGAACCCGGTCTCCTTCTTTATTATCTCCTTTATCCACAGCTTTTGCTTTATCCATACCGGCATCGCCTTGACAAACGACCTTAATCCGTAAGGCGCGTACGCCAGGGAGGTCTCAAGGAGGCGCTCGAATTTCAAAAAGGGCTTCTCGTAGAAGGCTATGTAATCGATGTCGCCGACGGTAATGCCGCTGTTTTTAAGGCAATAGTCTATTGCGCTGACGGGGAATCTCTGGTCGTGCTTCTTTCTCGTAAAACGCTCTTCCTGGGCTGCGGCAACTACCCTGCCCGACTGGACGAGGCAGGCCGCGCTGTCATGGTAAAAAGCCGAAATGCCGAGAATATTCATATATGGTTTTTCCGTTTGCTCCGAAAAAAATGCCGAGCCCGGGAGATAAGGTAACAATGGCGCCGGCCCGGGTTCATGCCCCGTCCCGGCATTTTCGCCATAGCAGCTTACGCCATTATACATTATCATTATCAGGGTTTTTATTAAAGCAAAATTAGAACAATCGCAATCTGAAGAGGGGTGTAATAAGATACATACGCAAAGGCGCGCAGTATTGGAAGTGGTTAATTCCCTTAGGTTTCGAAGATTCCCAATTCGGCATCTCGAACAAGCTCAGGTACTGAGCTTCGGCTATAGGCCGGAACGGGCGGGAAATATTGTGAACAGGCCCTTTGGGCTTCAAGAAGGGCGTCGGCCGGGCCGTTGCCCGATGAGGGCCTGCCGGGTCAAGGAGCTTTAGCCCCTCGTCCCGGTCTTGTCATCGGTAATGCCGTAGAGCCTTTCAGCGCATTCATCGCAGATGGAGTGAGTGAACTGTGCATCGCTCCGCTCGGAGATATATTTTTCCATGCTCACCCAGGAGTCCGCGTCCCTTATCCGTTTGCACGAAGCGCAAACCGGCAGAAGGCCGCTCAAGACCTTTACTTTTTCAAGCGCGGCACGAAGCTCGTCAATGAGCTTCTCCCTGCCTTCCTCCACCTTCGCCCTTTCGGCAATGTGAGCACTCAAGGGCCTGTAGAAGAACAGATAAAGTACCGGAAGGACTATAATGGTCAGCATGACCGCATCAAGCATGGCCTCGGCAAACACCGGCAGCCTTTGCGGCAGGGCAGAAAGCATAAACATGACTATCGTTTCAGCCAGGAATATCGACAGGGCGGTAATGGCAAGCAGCCCTATCGGGCTGCAGAAAAGCCTCGGAGTACATCGCTTTTCGCCGGTTTCTTCCTTCACAGGGAATACCTCTCGAGGAAAATTTTTTCTATTTATATTGTACCGCTTTAAGGTGAACAGGTATGAGGGAAATCGATAGTAGCTTGAAGAAAGTGGTAAAACGGACTGACAGACGCTGACATGTGCGGATTACCTCTTTCCTTTACGAGACGGCCCTGGAGCGTCTTTGCTGCGGGTATCTGGCATACCCTTAACGCGATAGAGCACATCGTTCATAACCCTGACCGGGTGCAAAAAATAGCGGATGTGCTATAGTGTTGAAGGCACAGGTGCGCCGATTCAAGTGAGCAGTTGCTCACCGCAAGAGTTTTTCACTTTACACCGGCGTATTTTTAATGCTATTAAGTAGTTGATTTGACCGCTTTTTTCTTACAGGGTGCCTCTAAAAATCAGTTATTTTTTCTGAGGTCGAGGCTTAAGTGGAAATAAAAGCGGAGCATATATGAAATATGTGAGCATTTTTTAGAAGCACCCTATGTTGGAGTTAGAAGTTTTGCATAAAAGGCCGACCGCAGCCTACATAGATTTAAAGGCGCTTGAACATAACTACCTTGAGCTTCGAAGGCGAGTAACCCCGGCTGCCCGCATGATGGCCGTCGTAAAAGCCAACGCCTACGGACACGGCGCGATAGAGGCCGCCAGGACGCTTGAATCTCTCGGGGGCGCGTATTTCGGCGTGGCCATCCAGGAAGAGGGCGCGGCCCTCCGTGAAGCCGGGATAACCAGTCCCATAGCCGTCCTCGGAGGCTCGTTCCCTGACCAGGCTCCGGATATGGTCGAGTACGGTCTTACGCCGGTGGTCTTTGACATGGACTCGGCCAGGGCCCTTGACGAGGCCGCAAAAAAACGCGGAGCCGTCCTGCCCATACATGTAAAGATCGACACCGGCATGGGAAGGCTCGGCATACTGCCTGAAGAAGCCGGATCGTTTTTCAGCGAATTAAAAGGGCTGGAAAACCTCAAGGTCGAAGCGCTCCTTTCGCACTTCGCTGAATCAGAGGCCGAAGAAAAGGAGTTCTCGCACCGCCAGCTCTCGGTCTTTCTCAAAGCCGTGGAAGATATACGGGCCCTTGGGGTCAACCCGGCGCTCCTGGAGATGGCGAACAGCGCGGCGCTCGTGGACTTTGAACAATCACGCCTCGGCATGGTCCGCCCCGGCATAATGCTTTACGGCTCATATCCGGCAGCGCGCATGAGAGAGTCCATAAAGCTCAAGCCCGTCATGCAGCTCAAGACCAGGATACTATTTCTGAAATCCGTCCCTGCCGGTTTCACCGTAAGCTACGGCAGGAGGTTTACGGCAAAAAGGACGAGCCTGATAGCGACTCTCCCCATCGGCTACGCCGACGGGCTGCCAAGAACTCTCGGCAACTCCGGGGAAGTGCTGGTAGGCGGCAAGCGGGCGCCGATTGCCGGGACGGTCTGCATGGACCTTATAATGGTTGATGTCACCGATGTGCCGGGCGTAAAAGCGGGCGACGAGGCAGTCATAATAGGCGCTCAGGGAGCCGAAGTAATCACTGCCGAGGAAGTCGCTGACAAGGCCGGGACTATAAGCTACGAAATATTCTGCCGTATATCCGCAAGGGTACCGAGGATATATATACGATGATAAGGGCTTACCTCGAAAAATTGGGCCGCATGGCCGAGAAGTTCGTCAACACCGCCGGGCTCATGTCCATCATGCTTTTCCAGGCGGCTGTACACGCCTTCACCCCGCCCATTAAATTCAGGAACATTTTCAAGCAGATGGAATTCGTCGGGGTCCAGAGCCTTTTCGTGGTTATCCTCACGGGCTCGTTCACGGGCATGGTTTTGGCTCTCCAGAGCTTCAACGCCCTGAAAAGGTTCGGGGCCGAAAGCCTCGTCGGCCCGACGGTGGCCTTGAGCATGGCAAGGGAGCTCGGCCCTGTCTTAACGGGCCTCATGGTAACCGGCAGGGCCGGGAGCGCGATGGCAACCGAGCTCGGCACCATGCGCGTCACCGAACAGATAGACGCCCTTGTCACGATGGCCGTCAACCCGGTCAAATACCTGGTCGTCCCGAGGGTCATAGCTGGCGTCCTCATGTTCCCGCTGCTGGCCATAATAACCGACTTCGTCGGCGTACTCGGCGGCTATTTCGTGGGCGTCAAGCTCCTTGGCATAAACCCCGGCGTATACATAGGCAGGACCATTGATTTCGTGCAGGTAAGCGACATTTTCGCGGGCCTGTACAAGTCAGTTGTCTTCGGCCTCATAACGACGCTGGTCGCGAGCTTTAACGGCTTTTACGCCTACGGCGGGGCCGAAGGGGTCGGACGGGCGGCGACGAACTCGGTTGTGACCGCGTCCGTCATGATTCTCGTCTCAGACTACCTCATGAGCTCGTTCATGGTATGAGGGTTGATTAATCAGCCATGGGTATGATAAAGATTTCTAACCTGAAAAAGTCCTTCGGCCAAAAGCGGGTGCTCGACGGCGTCGACCTTGAAATCGACAAAGGCAAGATAACCGTCATTATAGGGCGCAGCGGCGAAGGCAAAAGCGTCCTCATAAAGCATATAATAGGGCTTCTGCGCCCTGACGACGGCCAGATATTCCTCGAGGGGCAGGAGATAAGCTCCATGAGCGAGCGCGACTTTAATGAGGTACGGAAACGCTTCGGCATGCTCTTCCAGGGCGCGGCCCTGTTCGACTCGATGACCGTCGGGGAAAATGTCGGCTTCCCCTTGAAGGAGCACACGGACCTGGCTGACGAAGACATAATGAAGATCGTGGGCGATAAGCTCCGCAGGGTCGGCCTCGTGGGCGTAGAGCACATGATGCCCGCGGAGCTGTCCGGGGGCATGAAAAAAAGAGTGGGCCTGGCCAGAGCCATAGTAATGGACCCTGAGATAGTCCTTTTCGACGAACCTACGACCGGGCTCGACCCCATCATGTCGGATTCCATCGCCGACCTTGTCCTGGACACTCAGCGCAGTCTCCAGACGACTTACATACTTATTACCCATGACATACCGTTTACCTACAAGATAGCCGACAAGATAGCCATGCTCCACGAAGGACGGATAATAGAGCAGGGCTCCGTGGAAGAGATGAAAAAAAACCCGAACCCCGTCGTGAAGCAGTTTCTGGAGGGACGGGCCGAAGGTCCAATAAAGGTATATTGACGGCACCTGGGGCCGTTTTTTAAGACAAATATCATATGAACGCGGAGCAGTGTCGGATACACTGCCTGCCAGTAGGGAAACTTTCTTATGGCGCTGCCAAAAATGAGTTCAGAAGCCAAGGTTGGTCTTTTCGTCCTCCTGGGCATAGTGCTCCTGGTCTATATGTCGTTGAGGCTCGGCGGCATAAAGCTCGGCGGGGAAAAAGGCTACTCCGTTTTCGTCGATTTCGACACGGCGGCAGGCCTTGACCCCAACGCTCCCGTGAGCGTCGCAGGCGTTGAAGTCGGCAGGGTCAAGTCAATAGAACTCAAGGACTCCAAGGCCCATCTCGAGCTGCAGATAGACCCCGACATCAAGATAGGCAAGGACTTCACGGCCGTGCTTACCACAAAGGGCCTGCTCGGCGAGAAGTACCTGGAGCTTGTCCCGGGCCAGCCCGGCGCGCCCCCGCTCAAGGATGGGGACTATCTCACGCGCACCAGGAGCTACGCCGACATCGACAGGCTTATCCGGACGCTTACGGAAGTGTCCGATGATGTCAAGGAGATCACCGAATCACTCAGCAATGTCCTTGGCGGCGATGAGGGCGAGCAGACCGTCAGCAACATAGTAAGGAACATAGAGGACCTCACCTTCCGGCTCAACAGGATCGTCGCCAAGAACGACGAGCAG
>MGPK01000018.1:40701-47462 GCA_001795535.1 Deltaproteobacteria bacterium GWA2_54_12 | reverse complement strand
GTTCCCATCCCGAACACGGTAGTTAAGCTCCTCAGGGCCGATGGTACTACGTGGGCAACTGCGTGGGAGAGTAGGACGTCGCGGGATTTAAAATAAAACCCCGTTCCTTGAAAAAGGAACGGGGTTTTTTTTGTTGAAAAGGGAGCCTGGAACATGCCAACAAATGCGAAACGCGAGAAAGCACTTTTTCTGCTGTTTCTTCAGAAAATTTATGGGAGGGTTGAGACAGAATACTCTTTTAAAGGTGCACTCCCCGATGTTGTTCGGCCAGTGATTTTAGGGGGAGACCGTTTCATGAGAATCTTGAACGGATATGGGCGTCTCTACTGGAATTCAGAGGGCATTCTGGGCTGGTCGCTCCAAAAACAAAGAGATTGCCAGGCTGTGATTACTACATTCCTGAACAATCGCTGATTATAGAATTCGACGAGCGCCAGCACTTCTCTATTCCGAGAAAAATTACTTTGGAAATGTATCCGGAAGGCATTGAACTCGGTTTTAATCACAAAAAACACCTAAACCTCTGTGAGGACATTAAGGCGGGTGATAAAGATAAGGATGTGCCTCATCGAGATGAGCAGCGTGCTTGGCTCGATACATTACGAGATTTTATACCTTTGATTTTTGAGCTGAAGCCTACAATTAGAGTGATTTGGAGAGACTTTAATTGGCGTGAACTCGATCCTGATAACCACGCGCACATTGAAGCGTTCAGAAGGCTTTTGAACTATAACTTGTGCTTTAACTTGTGCTTTATAGATGAACTTGATGTAAAAAATCCCGTCCTCTTTTGAGGACGGGATTTTTCGTTTGCTGCCTCTTCAGTGCATCGACCTTATCTCGTCTGGCGTGAATTGATGCAACTCAACGACCTTTGCCTTGTTGCGGGCGAAATCGGGAACCAGGTTTTTGGCATCGTTTTCATCTCTGGCGTCAACGATGGCATAACCAGTATGGTCGCCCTGTCCACAGCCCCAATAGAATTGTCCAATGGCCTTTTGGCCTTTCGCGGAGATCTCGTCAAGCTCCCTCAGGCATTCCTGTTTTGTGTGAGGGGATTCGATCAGGTATTTCATCATTTTCACCTCCTTTAAACAAACTAAATGTTTCTTCTCAGACTCAACAAACGGGAGGATTAAAGAATCCGCTTCAACATAGTTTTTGGTCGCCATAAGCTTCTTGTCTGGTTATATGTTCGGATCGGAAGTGAGGTGGTTGAAAGCTTACAGCGGTATTTGCCGATGCTTTATGGGATGATGGAAGCGGTTTCTTTCCTCCCGTGATAAAGATTTCCTTACTGATTCCCTATATTTTATTTTCCTTCCAAAAAAAGCAAAAGTCAAACCTGCCGGCTAAAAAAACCGCATGTGACTTCGGCCATTGACTTTGAGCTCCCTGAACAGATAAAATTCCCGCCATGAGAAACCCTTCAAAAGGTACATATTTAGCGCATATTATCATCCTTGCGGCCGTAACTCTGGCCGTCCTGCTCCCCTTCGCTGACAAGGCGTTCCACATGGACGACACGCTCTTTTTCTGGACGGCACGGCAGATTATCGAAAGACCATGGGATTTCTACGGTTTTCAGGGCAACTGGGACGGCACTCTCGCCGCGGCCCCGGAGATAATAAAAAACCCGCCGATTGCCGCTTATTACATGGCTCTTGCCGGCTGGTTCGCCGGGTTCAGCGAAAAGACTTTGCACCTGGCATTCATGTTCCCTGCATTCATGGCCGTATGGGGGGCATACGCCCTTGCAAGGCGGATGACGATGATGCCTTTGCTCGCGGCCCTTCTGGGACTTGCGACCCCCGCTTTCCTTGTATCTTCCACTACGCTGATGTGTGATGTTCTCATGCTCGCCTTCTGGGTCTGGGCTGCTTTTTTCTGGATAAGGGGAGTCGAGGACGGCAGCCGCTTTTCGCTCGTACTCTCGGGCGTGCTGATAGCGCTGGCAGCGCTCACAAAGTATTTCGGGGTAAGCCTGATCCCGCTCCTTGCGGCCTATTCTCTGCTCAAGGGCAGAAAAGGCCTCGGCTCGCTGCCTTTTCTCCTCATCCCTGTCGCGGCGCTTGCGGGTTACAACTTCTACACGCAAATAATGTACGGCAGGGGGCTCCTTTTTGACGCTTCTACATACTCGGCCCAAATAGCCGGAAGCGCCCAGAGGCTCGACAGGGCTATTGTTGGACTCGTTTTCACGGGCGGGTGCGTGATTACCGCGCTCTTTTTCCTGCCTTCGGTCTGGGGGATAAGGGCCATCATCCCCGGGGCCGCGCTAATCACTGGCGGGGTCGTTTATCTTGTTTCACGCGACAGCCTGGGCGGCGTCCAGCTGTGGACTGCCTCTTTCGGCTGGAGCTACGCGGCCCAGCTCGCGGTATACGGCGCTACAGGCATCGGCATTTTCCTCCTCGCGCTCGTCGATTTCATAAAAAGAAGGGACGCCTTCTCGGTCCTCCTTGGCCTGTGGGTCATCGGCACTCTCGCTTTCACCGTTTTTTTCAACTGGACCGTGAACGGCAGGTCGATCCTTCCGATGGTTCCGGCTGTCGGCATACTTCTGGCGAGGGCCGCTGAAGACGCGAGGCCAGGCAAGCTCCGCCTCTGGGCTCCGCTGGTGCTGGCGCTGGCGGCCTCTCTTATGGTGGCGTGGGCTGATTACCAGCTTGCGAACAGCGCGCGGGACGGCGCGAAGACGATCACTGCGAAATATTCCAGGGGGCCTGGCCAGCTCTGGTTTCAGGGGCACTGGGGTTTTCAGTATTATCTGGAGGAGAGGGGCGGCAAGCCCCTTGTATGGAATAACCTGCGGATAGCGGCAGACGATGTAATAGCCTTCCCGTTCAACAACACAGGCTTGAGGTTCATGCCGGAGGATAAGTTCGCGGTGGTCGAAGACTTCATATACGCGCCTTCGACGATAGTTTCCACAATGACGCTCGGGCCGGGCGCCGGTTTTTACGCGAGCGAGTGGGGGCCTCTGCCGTTCATGCTCTTTCCTTCACGCGACGAGAGATATCAGGTGATGGTGCCGAGATAACGGAACGCGCAAACCAAAAAGCCCCTCCGGATGGAGGGGCTTTTTTTATTTCTTCCCTGATTTCAATTCACATGCAGGCAGAGTGGCGTGGAGAAGTTTTCACCATGCCCTCAGTCCCATCCTATCGAGGGCGGGATGGCGCATAGTCAGCTCCCGCTCCCCTTGTGGGAGAGGGCTGAGGTTAGGGGAAATTTAATCAATCTTGTAATGCAGATAGCACTCGCCGACCGGGCCGGGCTTTTCACTGCCAGTAAGCTCGACGCTTTTTTTGAGCCCCTTGCCCATAGCCGATTTTACGAGCTGGCTTATCGGGCAGAAACCCTTGCCGCCGCTTTTTCTCAAAAGCTCGTTGCCCTGGCAGATGTCGCAGCCCTTGACATAAAGGGTCGCGCCGCCGTCCTTGAATGTCAGCTCTGATATGTCGGCGAACTTGAACGGCCCTGACATCCACTCCTCGATGGCTTTTTTGAACTCTGCCGAGCCAGATGGCAACTCGGAGAGCTTCTTGAGCCAGGCATTGGCCAGCAGCGAGCCTATCTTGGCGTTCATCTTCGGGGCTTCATCCCCCAGCGCTCCGAAAACTGCCGCGTGGTAAGCCGCGAAAAACTCTTTTGAAAAATCGTGATCGGACATGGCCGCCCTCCAAGATTGTTAAATAGTTGCGCAATTTCTAAATTATCATTTCAGGGGCCGCCTTGTCAAGAACGGTGGAGGTGATATTATTTGGGAAAGCCCTGTCTGTCATTCTAAGGAGCCGAAGATAAACGAAGAATCTCGTATCTGGCGTTGTGTGTTTTCGTAGGGTGGGCTGCGCCCACCATGATATTGAAAAAGTTAATCCCCCTCAGTCCCCCTTTAGAAAAGGGTGAGAAAAGGAACAACCCATGCGCGTCTGGGACATAGACCCAAAGCTCCTTTGCGACCGCCACCTCCTTGGCGAGCACAACGAGATACATACTATCTGGAGCATCATCATAAACGGCCTCAAGGGCTTCTCAAACCACCCGGAGACGAACCGCTGGCGAGGCAAGCTCAAAGCGCTTTACTTGAGACACGAGGCAACGGCAGGGGAGATGGAAAAAAGGGGCTTTCGTCACAAGAGCCCGCTTGATGAGAGGCTGGCCACTGGCAAGGCTGTGCAGGACGAGCTGAAAGACTCGATAGAGGCCCAGGAGAAGCTGCTGTCTGAAAAAGACGCGGACTGCGCTGAGCGGATAAGCAAAAGAAAAGAGGCATGATAAAGACAATTGCCATGTGATTAGGTGTGCTGGCGATAATGAAGAGCCTTGCTGAAGAGGGATATTGTATGGTATTTTTTTGATAGAAAATAATAGTTACATAAGAAAATAGATATTTTTCAACGATGAAAAAGCAAATTAATGCACAGCTATTAGAAGTTCTAGAGAATATAGATAAAGATGGAAACCTGTTTCATAGAGAAAGCAATACATTAGAATTTAAGGAGAATTTTAATTGGGGTAGCAAAATAGATTATACGAAAGTGATGGCTTCTTTCGCAAATAATAAAGGTGGTTTTATTTTATTCGGAGTGAAGAACAGTCCACGAAAGCCTATTGGAATTGAGAAAGCAAGATTTGATAGTATACAGGAAGAAAAAATAACATCTTTTTTGCTCGAAAATTTTTCTCCAGAAATCAAATGGGAGACTGGATTAATAGAAGTCGCCTCAAAATGGTTTGGTTATATATATACATATGAAGCCGAAGAGAAACCGGTTATTTGTAAAAAAAGTTCTGATGAATTTCGTTCTGGAGACATTTTCTATAGGTATAGGGGGCAAAGCAAAAAAATAGAATTTGCTGAACTTAAAAAGATTATTGATGATTTAATTAGAGGTGAACGTACTCTATGGATGCATTACTTTGAAAAAATTGCCAGAACTGGCCCTAAAAAAATAGCTTTAATAGATTTAGAAACAGGAAAATTTGAAGCTGATAATGTTAGAGATAAGAAAATTATTGTAGATAGAAAATTATTAGACTCAATGAATCAGAGTCTCAGATTTGTAAAAGAAGGTCAATTTAATGAAACCTTAGGAGAGCCTGTATTAAAAATAGTTGGAGAAATAGAATCGAGCGAATTTTTGATTTCAGAATTAGATCCAAACAGAGATTATCCTTTCATACAAAAGCAGCTTGCGGAGGAATTGGATATAAAGCCTTTTGATGTACAAGTATTGATTTGGAAGTACGGGTTAAAAGGTGATAAGAAATATCACATACCGATTACAACAAGTAAATCTGGGACAGTTCATAAGTTTTCACGGGAGGCTTTGTCTTATTTACGCGAGCGATATAAAACAATGGATAGAAAAGCACTTATAAAAGAATATTTAAAAAAAGATATACATTAAGCACGGGAGTTCTTAAAACAACTCCCCCTCTGTCTTCTCCCCCTCAAACCCCAGCCCCTTCCATTCCGAATGGAAGCTCTTTAAAAACCTCTTCGCTTTTTCTTTGTCGCTGTTGGCATAGCAGTACAGGCAGCCGTGGGCGCAGGTGTCGTAAGCGCCTATGTCTATGGCTTGGGCGCAGCCGCAGCCTTTTCTGGTCGGTGCGGGTTTAGTTGACAGGTCCATGTCTTTGAACAGCCTGGCGAGCCGCTCGCCGTCGATGCACTTCGCCATTCCTATATCACCGTTCACAAGGTATTCGTTGCAGCAGGCGACGAGCTTCATGCCATTTTTTTCCGCTATGGCTGAAAGCCTTCCCGCGTACTCCTGTCTTTTCTCTGTCGAAAGTTCAACCAGCTTGTGGTCGGTGTACTTCCCGAAGTTCCTCAATACTTTTTTGTAAGGTTCCATGAAGCTGAAATAACACTCCGTGGTATGGCCCTTGAGGGCTCCGGCAAGCCGGGCAAAGTTATCCTCATAGAACTCAAAGGGCAGCCTGTCGGTTATGACGACCGGGTCGAACCGCCAGATGATATGGCCTGGAGAGTACCTGTTCGATATGAAGATGAAGTCTTTGACGGCATCTTTCATGTCGGGAGTCTGCTGCTCAAGGGCCTTCGGGATTCCGGTTGTGGTAAAATGGAAGAAGAGGTTGGGCGCGTGCTTTTCCACCTCATCTATTCTTCTTAAGAGGGGGCGGAAGTCTTTTGACCAAAGGACAATGGAATGGACATGGGCCGGGAGGAGGGATACCTCCCGCACCCTCCCGGAGTAGGGATTTTTGACGAGGACAGACCCCTCCTCAAGCCTTTTTATGAACCAGTCCGTGAAAAAGGCGGGTATGTCAGTCCTGCGGCTCGCTGAGATTATGTGTTTCACCGTATGCAAATTTTATTTAAGTATTCTATCAAAAGGCCCTAAAAGTTAGAAGGGAAATGCTGAATTTCCAGTGTGACTCAGCGCACGCCCGCAGCGGCGTAAATCCCAAATATACCTTGACTTTTCAGGTGATAAGGGATAGATTTTAGGTGAAAAACCTTTATACTAAAAGGGGGCTTTGTAATGGCAAAAAGGATTCTTCTGGCAGACGATTCAATAACCATCCAGAAGGTCATCTCAATAACCTTCGCCTCTGAGGACTACGACCTTGTGGTCGTAGGTGACGGAGAGGCGGCCATACGGAAGGCCAGGGAATTGAAGCCCGACCTCATCATGGCTGATGTTGCCATGCCCGGCAAGACCGGGTACGAGGTCTGCTCCTTCGTCAAGAACGACCCTGACCTCAAGGAAACCCCCGTCCTTCTC
>MGPK01000018.1:32837-40679 GCA_001795535.1 Deltaproteobacteria bacterium GWA2_54_12 | reverse complement strand
TCAACAAGGACGAAGCCATAAGGTCCGGCGCGGACGACAGCATAGTAAAGCCTTTTGAATCGCAGGAGCTGCTCGACAAGGTGCGCGAGCTTCTTTCCAGGTCTGGCGGCCCTGAGACGGCCTCCGCGCCCAGGTCCGCTGCCGCCGCCCCCGAAGTTGAGACTAACGATATGTGGGAGGCAGGGGACTTCCTTACCCTGCCCGACGATTTTGAAGAGAAAAAGGACGACAAGTTCGGAACTGACCTGGACTTCCTTTCATCAGGCGCGCTTTTCGAGGCCGATGATCACAAGGAGCTGTCATTGCCCCATGAGGGCGAAGAGTTTACCGACCTCGTAATACACGACGAGGAGCTCAAGCCCATAGAGGAGCAGGAGGGGCAGAAGTTCGAACCTCTTTCAACGGAGCACACCTTTGATGTCGGCGGGTTCGAAGGCTTCAAGGACGAGCCGGAAAGGTCTCCCTTTGACCTCAGCGCTTTCGAGGTCAGGGAAGAGCCCAAAATGACGGAGCCCTTTGAAGTAGAGTCTTTTGACCTCGAACCCTTTAAGCCCGAGAAGAAAGAGGAGCTTGTTGTCCAGGCATGGGAACTGCCTGTGGCAGAGGCCAGAATAGAAGAAAAAGAATTTGCCGAGCCCGACCTCCTCGAAATACCCGAAGAGGTATTGGAGGCCGCTCCGCCGCCGTTCGCGAGAATCGAGGAGACCAGGCAGCAGGCTTATGAGAGGTCCTTTGAGGCCCCGAGGCCGATAAGGGAGGTCATGGCGCATGCGCCTGAGGCCCCTAAAACGCCTCAGGTCTCCGAGGAAGAGGTCGCGAAGGCGCTCCAGAGAGCCGCTGACAAGGTCGAGGAGCGCCTCATAGAGGACCTGAACCTGAAGCTCGGCAAGGCCGAAGCAAAGGTGGCTGAGGCAATAGAGCGCGTAGCGGCGAGGGTCGAAGAGAAGCTCCGCAGCGACCTTGGACAGAAGCTCGACAGGGTGGACTCTCAGGTGGCGCAGGCCATTGAAAACACCGTGGCAAGGCTCGAAGAAAGGCTCAAGGCCGAGCTTGGGGCCAAGCTCGAAAAATCGCTCGCGGTGCCCAGGGAGCAGGTCGAGGCCATAATCTCCAGGACCTCCAAACAGGTCATAGAGCATGTGGCGTGGGAGGTTCTTCCGGAGCTTGCCGAGCGGCTCATAAAAAACGAGATCAACAGGGTAAAGGACGCCTTCATAAAAGTCCGGTCATAAATAATAGCCTGCCTTACGCCGTTCTCTGCCTTCCTCAAGGGGGCAGAGAATTTTTTTGTTTTTTTTGCCTTTAATCCAACATATAATCAAATGATTATCCGCTGAAAACAGATAGAGAGGCCGCGCGACCCGGGTTTTCGGGTTGCCCGGGAGAACTTTTTTCTTAAAGCGTTCCTTCAACTACCCTGGACCTCAATCCAGGGTAGTCATTTTTGCACCCAAAAAAAACGCCTGGAAAGCCGATATGAGCGACAAGACACTTGAGAAGACATACGAGCCAGTAACCGTCGAGGAAAGATGGGCGAAGTTCTGGATAGACGAGAAGGCCGCAACCCCGGACCTCTCCTCAAAGAAGCCCTGCTTTTCGATGGTCATCCCTCCGCCGAACATCACTGGCGCGCTGCATCTGGGGCACGCCCTCAATTCCACGCTTCAGGACATTCTCGCCCGCTACAAGCGCATGAAGGGCTTTAATGTCCTCTGGCTGCCCGGCATAGACCACGCTGGCATTGCCACGCAGAATGTCGTTGAAAAGCAGCTCGCCGCCGAAGGGAAGACCCGTCACGAGGTCGGCAGGGAAGCCTTTATCGAGCGGGTCTGGAACTGGAAGAGCGAATCTGGCGGAACGATAATAAACCAGCTCAAGAGGCTCGGGGCATCCTGCGACTGGACGCGCCAGCGCTTCACGATGGACGAGGGTCTGTCAAAGGCCGTCCGCGAGGTCTTCACGAAGCTTTATGAAGACGGGCTCATCTATCAGGGCGACTATATCATCAACTGGTGCCCGAGGTGCCACACGGCCCTTTCAGACCTTGAGGTCGAGTTCGCCGAAACCGACGGCAGCCTCTGGCACATGGTCTACCCGCTTGCCGAGCCCGTGGGGGATATAAAGTCGCTGACCGTCGCAACGACAAGGCCCGAGACCATGCTGGGAGATACCGCCGTCGCCGTAAACCCGGATGACGAGCGGTACAAATCCATAATCGGAAAGATGATAAAGCTCCCGTTCACAGGCAGGGAGATACCGATAATAGGGGACGAGTCAGTCTCCATCGAGTTCGGCACCGGCGCGGTCAAGATAACTCCTGCCCACGATTTCAACGACTTTGAGGTGGGTAGAAGGCACAACCTGCCGTCCATCACGGTCATGGACATAAACGCCCGCATGAACGAGAACGCCGGGCAGTTCAACGGGCTCGACAGATACGAGGCGAGAAAAAAGATAATCGAAGGCCTGGAAGAGCAGGGCCTTCTGGAGAAGGTCGAGAAATACAAGCTCATGCTTGGCGGCTGCTACAGGTGCTCGACCACGGTCGAGCCGACGCTTTCGAAGCAGTGGTTCGTGAAGGTCGCCCCGCTCGCCGAGCCAGCGATAAAGGCGGTCGAAGACGGCAGCACGAGGTTCGTGCCCAAGAACTGGGAGAACCTCTACTTCGACTGGATGAGGAATATCCGCGACTGGTGCATCTCCCGCCAGATATGGTGGGGCCACAGGATACCCGCGTGGCACTGCAAAGACTGCGGCGGCGTGACGGTCGCTACGACCGACCCGACGAGTTGCTCCAAGTGCGCCAGCGCGAATATAGAGCAGGACCCGGATGTGCTTGATACCTGGTTCTCTTCGGCGCTCTGGCCCTTCTCCACGCTCGGCTGGCCGGACAAGACCAAAGAGCTGGAACTTTTCTACCCGACTGCCGTCCTTTCCACGAGCTTTGACATCATATTCTTTTGGGTCGCCAGGATGATGATGATGGGCCTGAAGTTCATGGACGCCGTTCCGTTTAAGGATGTATACATCCACGCCCTCATAAGAGACGCCAAGGGCCAGAAGATGAGCAAGTCCAAGGGGAATGTCATAGACCCCCTTGTGATGATGGACAAATACGGCACCGACGCCTTCAGGTTCACTCTGGCGGTTCTGGCCGCGCAGGGCCGCGACATAAAGCTTGCCGAGGACAGGATAGGCGGGTACAGGAACTTCTGCAACAAGATATGGAATGTGGCGAGGTTCACTCTGATGAACCTTGAAGGCTACGACGACGGCCTTGACGAATCGAAGTTCAGCATGGCCGACAAGTGGATATGGGAAAGACGGAATGATTGCATAAAAGAGGTCTCCGAGGCCATTGAAAGCTACAGGTTCGACGAAGCCGGAAGGGTCCTTTACAGGTTCGTCTGGCATGAGCTGTGCGACTGGTTCGTCGAGCTGATAAAACTCGACCTCAGGGGAGAGCACGGCGACGAAAGAAAGCTTTGCTCCCAGCAGGTGCTCGTGACGGTCATGCGGGATGTAATGAAGCTCCTCCATCCGTTCATGCCGTTCATCACCGAAGAGATAGCGGAAAAGCTCCCGGGGTATGAGGGGAGTATCATGCTCTCCGAGTTTCCGAAAGCGGGCGCGTCCTTCCCGGCGGAGGCGGCCCGCATGGAAGACGCGATGGATGTCATCCGGGCGGTAAGGAGTATCCGCACGGACATGAATGTCGCGCCGTCGGCGATGACCGACTGCGTCTGCCTCATTAAAGACGCTGCCCTCAGAAAGACCATCACCGACAGCGCCGAGTACATCAGGCAGCTTGCCCGCGTTAAGGACCTCGTAATCTCCGAAAGCGGAGAAAAGCCCAGAGACGCGGCCACGGCCCTCGCTGGCGGGGGAGAGAGCAAATCTATAGAGGTATTCGTGCCGCTCGGCGGCCTCGTTGATTTCGATGTCGAAGAGAAGAGGCTCGTCAAGGAGCTGGAGAAGACCGAAGCCGAGCACGCGGGCGTCGCAAAGAAGCTTTCAAACCCCGAGTTTACGGAAAAGGCCCCGGCTGATATAGTTGAAAAGGACAGGAGCAGACTGGAAGCACTCACTGAGAAAAAAGCGAAGCTCGCAACGGGCTTAGAGCGCATAAGGAGCATAAGAGCTTGATAAAACCATTGAAGAACGACATACCCGGACTTTTGGAGTACGCCAGCATTCTTGTAGACGCTGCTCTGGCGGAGGACATCGGCGAAGGCGACATAACGACCCGCGCCATCGTGAAAAAGGGGCAGGAGGGCAAGGCCGAGTTCATAGCCAAGGAAGACATGACGGTTGCCGGGCTTTTTATAGCCGAGCTGGCTTTCATCCGGCTTGATAAAAAAGCGGTATTCAAGGCCCGTTATAAAGACGGCGATAAGATAAAGAAGGGCGAGGTCATGGCGACTGTCTCCGGCGGGCTCGGCACGCTTCTGACGGGCGAAAGGGTGGCCCTGAACTTTCTTCAGAGGCTCTCCGGCATAGCCACTAAGACAAGCGCGTTCGTTAAAGCTATGAAGTCGCCCAAGACCCTGCTGCTCGATACGAGAAAGACTACCCCGTGCCTCCGCCCGCTCGAGAAGTACGCGGTCGTCGCGGGCGGCGGGACAAACCACAGGCTCGGCCTCTATGACAGCATCCTCATAAAGGACAACCACATCATGGCCGCCGGGTCGGTGACAGCCGCGATAGATGCGGTCAGGAAAAAGTACAAGGACACGGTCCAGATAGAAGTCGAGGTCACGGACCTCAGCGAGACAAAGGAAGCCGTCTCTTGCGGCGCCGACATGATAATGCTCGACAACATGAAGGTGCCTGTCATGAAAAAGGCCATGTTACTCATCGGAGACACGGTGCTTGTCGAGGCATCCGGAAATATCGATATCAATAATATAGCCGCCGTTGCCGCTACCGGGGTCGATTTCATCTCGGTCGGCGCTCTCACCCATTCGGCAAAGTCTATCGACATAAGCATGGAAGTAGTGTGGGCGAAAAAGAGCAAGAAGTCGAAATAATAAGGCTCCTCAAGGCTGGGTCCGGCTACACTTCGGGCCAGCTCCTTAGCGTATCGCTGGGCGTTTCCAGGACAGCCGTGTGGAAGCATATAACAGCCTTGAGAAATATGGGGTACGCGATCGAGGCAAGTCCGTCTAAGGGCTACAGGCTCCGCGAGGGCAGGCCGTTTAACGGCGTGGAGCTTCAGTCTCTTCTCGCTGGGCGCCTCCTTGGAAGCCAGGTGCATTTTTTCGACAGCCTGGATTCGACGAACGCAAAAGCTTTCGAGCTTGCCAGGAACGGCGCGCCGGAAGGCGCTGTGGTCATAGCCGAAACGCAGACAAAGGGCAAGGGCAGGATAGGCAGAAAATGGGAATCTCCCGCAGGGATGAACCTTTATCTATCGATAATACTGAGACCGAAAGTCGCGCCTCAGGGTGCTCAGGGGCTCACTTTCGTCGCGGCTGTGGCCGCGGCCGAAGCTGTTCTTGCCAACGGGGTAAAGCCAGCCGTGAAGTGGCCGAACGATATTTTGATAGGTGGACGCAAAACGGCCGGAATACTTCTTGAGATGGACTCCGAGCCTGACAGGGTACATTTCGTGATAGCGGGTATCGGGGTCAATTTGAACATAAAGCAGGATTCGTTCCCTGAGTATATAAGTCAGACAGCCACATCTCTCATCGAAGAGACAGGCTCTCCGGTAGACAGGGCGGTTTTTACCGCAAACCTGCTGGCGAGCATGGAAAGATGGTATGGGGTATACTTGAGTGAGGGGTTTGTACCTGTCCTTGCGGCGTGGAAAGGTTATTTCGCCTCGGCAGGCAGACCCGTGAAGGTGACCTTTTTCGACAAGACTGTCACGGGGGTGTGCGCCGGAGTGGACGAGGACGGTGCCCTGCTCCTTGAACGGGATGGCCGGATAGAACGGGTTCTCTCCGGAGATGTGGAGGCGTTATAGTGCTCCTCGCCATAGACATAGGCAACACGAACATCGTAATAGGCGTATTCGGAGACGGCGTCCTTAAGGGCCATTGGCGCGCCTCAACAGACACGGCAAGGACAGCGGACGAGTACGGCCTCACGCTCCTGGGCCTTTTCGCGGCTTCCGGCATAGATAAAGGGGCGCTGCACGGCGCGATAATAGCTTCAGTCGTGCCAAGGCTCACCGGCACTATAACCGAAGCGGTCTTCGAGTACCTGGGTTTGACGGCGCGCATGGTCATGCACCAGAACTGCCTCGTGCCGGTCATCACGGATGACCCTGAAGAGGTCGGAGCCGACAGATTAGTGAACGCGGCCGCCGCGTACAGCGTGCACAGGCGCTCGCTCATCGTCGTGGACTTCGGCACGGCCGTGACCTTTGATTTCGTGACTGAAAAAGGCGAGTACGCCGGAGGGATAATCGCCCCGGGTATCGGCATCTCCTCTGAGGCGCTTTTCAGCAGGACAGCGAAGCTCCCGATGGTAGAGGCCGCAAGGCCGACGGTGCTTATCGGGAAGAACACGATAGATTCAATGCGCTCCGGTATTTTTTACGGCTTTCTGGGCCTCGTGGACGGCATAATCGAGAGGATGATAAAAGAAGCCGGGGGCAGCCCCGCCATTGTCGCCACCGGCGGGCTCGCTCCGCTGGTAATCGGAGAGTCGAAGTATATTACAGAGTCAGACGAATTCCTGACGCTCAAGGGATTGAAGATAATCTACGAAGGGAAGATGTAGCAGATGTCCGAAGCAAGGGAGCAGTTTGTCGCAGGCAAGAGGTTTCTGAGGGAAGATAATTTTGACAGGGCCTTGAGGGCCTTTGAGAAGGCATGGAAGGAAGACAGGGAAAACCCTGAGTACATGTCATATTACGGCCTGTGCAAGGCCCTCCGGGGCGGGGAGATAGGGCTCGGGCTCGAGCTTTGCACGAAGGCCATAAAAAGGGAATTTTTCAAGGCGGAATTCTATCTGAACCTGGGCAGGGTCTACATGGCCGCCGGGAACAAGAAGGGCGCCATGAAGGTCTTTAAAAAAGGCCTGAAATACGACCAGGGCAACGAGGAGCTTTACAAAGCGCTGACAGCCCTGGGCTTCAGGACAAGACCGGTGATACCAATCCTGGACAGGGCGAACCCGATGAACAAGTTCCTCGGCATCCTCTTCAGGAGGACGATCCCGAACATGTTCATGAGGAAAAAAAAGGAATAGGCTATCGAAGATACTTGCTTTCCTTAAGGAGGTGGGGTTGTGGAAGTCTCCCTGGACAAGAAGCGGAACATCTCGATAATAGCCCATGGCGGGGCTGGAAAGACCTCCCTTGCCGAGGCTATGCTTTTCAACGCGAAGGCCATTGACAAACTCGGGAAGGTCGACGACGGCTCGTCGCACCTTGACTTCGAACCTGAAGAACAGAAAAGAAAGATAACCATCTCGGCGGCCATCCACCACTATGACTGGGGCGGCTGCCGGGTAAACCTCATCGACACTCCCGGCTATTCAAACTTCCTCACGGAAACGCGCGACTCTCTGAGGGTCGTAGGAGGCGCGGTAGTAATCCTCTCCGCCATATCAGGCGTCAAGGTTCAGACTGAAAAAATTTGGGAGTTCGCGGACGAGTTCGAAGTATGCAGGGTCGCGTTCGTCAACAAGATGGACCGCGAGAGGGCGAGCTTTTTTCGCGCCGTGGACGACATGGAAAAAGTCCTCAAGGTCAAGGGCGTGCCCATGCAGATACCCATTGGCGAGGGGCCTGATTTCACGGGACTCATCGACCTCATGGAGATGAAGGCCTATACTTACCCTCCGGACGGCTCCGGGGCTTTCGAGGTGTCCGATATACCGGCGCGG
>MGPK01000018.1:28582-32819 GCA_001795535.1 Deltaproteobacteria bacterium GWA2_54_12 | reverse complement strand
GCCATGAGGGAGAACATGGTCGCCGCCATTGTCGAATCTGACGACGCTCTTACCGAGAAGTACCTGGGCGGCCTGAAGATAGACGCGGCGGAGCTTAAAAAGGCCCTGCGCGAGGGCGTCCTGACCCGCAGGTTCATACCCGTGTACCTGGGCTCCGGCTTGAAGAACATGGGAGTGAACTTCCTCATGGACGCGGTCAACCTCTCGCTGCCGTCCCCGATCGACAAGGGCATGATAAGGGGCCACATAAAAGGCATTGACCCGAGAACAGGCCAGGAGATAGAGCAGGAGCCTGATGTCAACGCCCCGTTTTCCGCCTTTGTCTTCAAGAGCCTCATAGACCCGTATACGGGAAAGCTCTCCATCTTCAGGATATTCTCCGGCACGCTCCACGCGGACGCGACGGTGCTCAACTCGACCCGCGACACCAAAGAGAAGCTCTCTCATCTGTACCTGATGGAAGGCAGGAAACTCAAAGAGGTCGCGAGGGCCGAGGCGGGCGACATAGTCGCCGTCTCCAAGCTCAAGGACACCCACATCGGGGACACGCTCACGGATGTGGCCTCACCCGTGAGGTTCGCGCCCTTCGCGCCTGTTGCCGCCTCGCTTTCATACGCCATCCACCCCAAGACAAAAGCGGACGAGGACAAGGCCCCTGCCGCGATAGAAAAGCTTATGGAGGAGGACCCGTCCATAGATTTCCACATGGACGAGCAGACAAAGGAGTTCCTCCTGTCCGGCGTGGGGCAGGTCCATCTTGAAGTGGCGGTAGAAAAACTCAAACGCAAGTTCGGTTGCGAAGTGGAGCTAAAGACCCCGAGAGTGCCCTACAGGGAGACGATAAGGTCGCATGTCAAGGTGCAGGGCAAGTACAAAAAGCAGTCCGGCGGAAGGGGCCAGTACGGAGACACATGGCTCGACATAGCCCCTCTTACGAGAGGAAAGGGCTTTGAGTTCGTCGACCAGATAACAGGCGGGGCCATTCCCAGGCAGTTCATCCCAGCGGTTGAAAAAGGGGTGCGCGAGGCCATGCTCACTGGCGTGCTCGCCGGGTTTCCGGTGGTCGATGTCAGGGTCGCGCTCTATGACGGTACATACCATACGGTCGATTCGTCCGAGATGGCCTTCAAGATAGCCGCTTCCATCGGCTTTAAAAAAGGCATGGAGCTCTCCCACCCGGTGCTGCTCGAGCCCGTGATGAAGATGGAGATAAATGTGCCGGATGACAAGCTCGGCGACATAATAGGCGACATCAATTCCAGAAGGGGCAAGATACTCGGGGCAGAGCCCAAGGCCGGGAGCCAGACCGTAGCCGCCCTCGTGCCTCTGGCAGAGGTCATAACCTATGCCACGGATCTGCGCGGCATGACGGCTGACCGCGGCATATTCACGATGGAGTTTTCACATTACGAGGAGGTGCCGACCTACCTCAGCCAGAAGATAATATTGGCCGCCAGGCCTGAAAAAGAGAGGGTGCAGTAGTAGATGAAGCTTAAAGGCTCGCTCCTTAAATTCGTTTCTCCGTCTTCCCCGCGGGAGATGCGCCTGAGCGCGGCTGAGCGGGCTGCCAGTGAGGAACTCCAGCCAGAAGACGAAGTGACGGTGCTTTTCGTGCTCGGCTTTGACAAGGACCCGGGGCTTGCGGACGCCGCTAAAAAGAGCCTTCAGGAATATCCGCTCCAGCGCCTTTTAGAGGCTATGGACGCGCCCCTTGACGCTCTGGTCATAAAAAAAATTCTGGATCTCAGGGGGGGTGACGACGCCGTGCGGATAATGGCCGCGCTCAACCCCGGCACTGACGACGCCACTCTCATGGAGCTCGCCTCAACCGGCCCCGGAGAGGTCATCGCCGCTCTTTCTGAGGACAAGGAACTCCTGGCCGCAAAGCCATTCGTAAAAGAGGCCCTCAAGAAAAACCCGCTCACGACGGGCTCAGTGCGCGCCGCGCTCTTGGAATTCAAACCGAGGCCTGCGGAAGACAAGGGCAAGGCCGCGGAGCAGCCCAAACTCAATGTCGACCTTACGGACGAGAAGCGCGCCAATGCGGACGAGCACAGCATTTACAAGATCGTAGCCCAGTTGAATATGGGCCAGAAGCTCAAGCTCGCCCTCAGCGGCAACAAGTCCGCGAGGAGCCTGCTCATAAAGGACTCTAACAAGATGATCTCTATGGCAGTCCTCAAGAACCCGAGGATAACCGAGGAGGAGGTCCAGAAGGTCGCTCTGACAAAGGGCACGAACGACGAGATGCTCCGCCAGATAGCCAGGAACAAGGAATGGGTCAAGAGCTACGGGATAAGGGTGGGAATGCTCACTAACCCGAAGACCCCGCTTACCGTCTCATTGAAGCTCCTCGACACCGTCTATGAAAAGGACCTGCAATCCATAGCCAAAAGCAAGAATGTACCCAATACGCTCTCTTCCGCCGCGAGAAGGAAACTCGACGCAAAGGGCAAGAAGGGGTAGGCTGGATGCCGCTGGGCGTGCATACTTCCATTGCCGGAGGCCTCTATAAATCCGTCGAGAGGGCAAAGGCGCTTGGCTGCGGCTGCATGCAGATATTCGGCAGGAACCCGAGAAGCTGGATATACAAGCCTCTTCCGGCGCATGAGGCAGGGCTTTTTAAGGCGGCAAGGAACGACGCGGCGCTCTGGCCTGTTGCCGTCCATACGAACTACCTCATAAACCTCTGCTCGCCTGATGACGAGATCTATTACAAATCAATAGACATCTTCCAGAAGGAACTGTCCATAGCTGAGGCCATTGGCGCTGACTACCTTGTCACGCACCTCGGCAGCCCGCAGGACATGGGCCCGGATTTCGCCGTAAAAAGGGTTGGGCAGGCATTGAAGGAAGCGGCCCGGGGCGGCCTTGGCGTAAATACAATGATACTCCTCGAAAACACTTCAGGGGCGGGCTACGGCTTCGGCTCAAATCTTCTCCATATCGGTGAGATAATCAAGGGAGCGGCCAGGGACGGGCGTGAAACAGGCCTTTGCCTCGATACATGCCACGCCTTCACGGCAGGCTACTCTTTTTCAACGCCTGCGGAGGTGACGGGCTTTCTTGAAAAGATAGACGAGGCCGTCGGCCTTGAAAATCTGAGGGTCATTCACCTTAACGACTCCAAGGGCGCGTTCAACTCTCACCTCGATCGCCATGAGCACATAGGCAAAGGCAAAATCGGCCTCGAGGCGTTCAGGCTGCTCCTGAACCATCCGGGTATACGGGACACCCCGATGATATTGGAGACGCCGAAAAAGACAGATGGGGACGACCCCATGAACCTTGCGGCAGTAAGGGGACTTCTCGATGGCTCTTTGTAATATTCTCTCCCATCATTCCCCTCCAATCGAGGGAGGGGAAGTTTAAATTCCCGGCTTGCCTCAGTGAACAATTGGGACTTGAACGCTTAGCCCGAATGGTTTAGGATATTTTATCTTCCCCGGAGGTTTTTTCTGATGTTCGACCTTGTGATAATCGGCGGAGGCCCGGCCGGGCTTACCGCAGGCATATACGCCCAGAGGGCCAGGCTCAAGACGGTGCTGCTTGAAAAACAGATGGTCGGCGGCCAGATAGCCGTCAGCGATGTCATCGAGAACTACCCCGGCTTCCCGTCGATAAGCGGCGCGGGACTCATGGAAAAATTCGAGGAGCACGCCCGCGGCCTCGGCCTTGAGATTCGTTTTGCCGATGTCATCAACATAACCGTCGAGAACGAGGTCAAGGTCATAAAGACCTCCGAAGGCGAGATACGGACGAAAGCAATCATCATCGCCACTGGCGCGAAGCCTAAAAGGCTCGGCGTGCCTGGCGAAAAGGAACTTACCGGCAAGGGCGTATCCTACTGCGCCACATGCGACGGGCCATTTTTCAGGAACCTGAAGGTCATGGTCGTGGGCGGAGGGGATACCGCCGTAAAAGAAGCCGTATACCTCTCGAGGATTGCCGCGAAGGTCTATATCGTCCATAGAAGGGATAAGTTCAGGGCCGAGAAGATGCACCAGGAAAAGCTGGAGGCCACGGAGAACATCGAGAGAATAACCTGCCATGTATTAAAAGAGATAAAATCCGAGAACAACCTCGTTAAATCGGTCGTGCTCCAGGACCTGAAGACCTGCGAGACGAGGGAGATAGAGACCGAAGGCGTTTTCATATTCGTTGGCATAAACCCCACAACCGACCTTGCCGATGTCGACAAGACCGATGGCGGCTTCATAAAGACCGCCCCTGATAT
>MGPK01000018.1:23029-28572 GCA_001795535.1 Deltaproteobacteria bacterium GWA2_54_12 | reverse complement strand
GCCATAGTAAAAAAAGTGTGAGGTCCTTTTCCGCTTGCCCGTTCATGGCGGCCCTTTCAGGGCCGCCGTTGTAGTCTCCAGCGGCAACGGCTCTTATGCTCCATCAGGCCAACTGCAACCACCTCCGCAAAATAAAGCAGCTCGAAGCGCGGCAATAATGACACGCTTTTGAGTTTGCCTGCGATATTCCAAAAGAGCCGCTTTCATGTTATCCTGCTTGAACGAGGACAATCAGATGGTTGAACAGACAATTAAATGCCCTTCCTGCGGCAGCGATATCCCCCTTACAGAAGCCCTTTCCGGCCAGATAAAAGAGGGGCTCAGGTCAGAGTACGAACTCAAGGCAAAGCAGCAGGAACTTGAGCTGAGGAAGCGTGAAGAGGAGATTAAAAAACGCGCTTCCGAATTGGAAGTGTCGAAGAAGTCCGTCGATGAGATGGTGGCGAGGAAGCTCGCCACCGAACGGGTAAGGTTTTCAGAGGAAGCCAGAAAAAAGGCTTTGGAGCAGGTCGATACCGAACTCAGGGATTTGAGGGAGGAGAGGGCCAGCAAGGAAAAGCTCCTCGACGAGTCCAGAAAAAAGGAACTCGAGCTGCTGCGCAGGAACAGGCAGATCGAGGAAGAAAAAAAGGCGCTGGAGATCGAGTCCGCCAGAAAGCTCGACGCCGAGAGAGAGAAGATAAAGCAGTCCGCTCTTGAGATGTTTTCGGAAGAGCACAGGCTCCGCGACCTTGAGAAAGATAAAAAAATAGCGGACATGCTCCGGAATATAGAAGAGCTTAAGCGCCGTGGCGAGCAGGGCTCACAGCAGAACCAGGGCGAGGTATTGGAGCTTGACCTTGAGGCCATGCTCAGGGCCAGGTTCCCGGTGGATGTGATAGAGCCGGTCGCCAAGGGCGTGCGCGGGGCTGACATCATCCAGAGGGTCTACGCGAGGGCAGGCCAGCTGTGCGGCTCTATCGCGTGGGAGTCCAAACGGACAAAGGCCTGGAACGACGAGTGGGTGACAAAGCTCAAGGACGACCAGCGGGAGATGAAGGCTGAGCTCGCGGTCATAGTCACCGAGGCGCTGCCAAAGGGCATTACGGCCTTTGGCCAGATGGACGGCGTATGGATTACCACGGTTGCGCTTGCGGGGTGCGTAGCCGATACTCTACGGGAAAACCTTACGCAGGTATCTCTTGCCAGGCTTTCAGCGGTAGGCAAGAACGAGAAGATGGAGGCCATCTACAACTACCTTTCAGGCCCCGAGTTCAGGCAGAGGGTCGAGGGCATAGTAGAGGCGTTCAGGGCCATGAGAGAGGACCTCGAGGCCGAAAAAAGGGCCATGATGAGGATATGGGCCAAGAGGGAAAAACAGATAGAGCGCGTCACGACGAACACGACCGGCATGTACGGCGACATGCAGGGCATCATCGGCTCGACACTGCCTGAGATAAAGCTCCTCGAGCTCGCCGCTGGAGACGACGGAGAATTCACGGACTGAAGCGCCGTAAAGAAAAGGATAAATCAAGATGGGAACAATAATTACGATAGCGATCATTTCATTCGGCATGGGCCTCCTGCCGGCGTTCATGGCTTCGCAAAAGGGACGCAGGTTCGTTGTATGGTGGGTTTACGGCGCCCTCCTGTTTCCGGTAGCCATTATCCACGCGCTCTTCATAGGGGCCAGTTTCAAGAGGGGCACGAAGAACTGCGGCTACTGCAGGATGGCCGTGAGCGTGAACGCTACCCATTGCCCCAGGTGCGGGTATGAATTCATAGGCAACTGATGTCCGGACAAAGCCCCGCTCTCGAAAAAAGCGTACTCGAAGGCTGGAGGGCGCGCCTCCATACTATAATCTACGAGACCGACACGCCCGCGGGCAGGTTTTTCGACGCCTCGCTTATTGCCGCGATCGTCATTAGCGTGATCCTCATCATGCTCGACAGCGTCTCGTGGATAAACGAGGGCTACGGTCGAGTCATTTACGCCGCGGAGTGGTTCTTCACTATATTCTTCACCATCGAATACGCCTTGAGGCTCGCCTGCGTCGCAAGGCCCGCCAGATACGCCACGAGCTTTTTCGGCATCGTGGACCTCATGGCCATAATCCCGACCTTCCTTGACCTTCTCATTCCCGGCGGCAGGTACCTCCTCGTCATAAGGGTTTTAAGGGTGCTGCGCATCTTCCGCACATTCAAGCTCTTCGAGTACATGAACGAGGGCATGTTCATAGTGCAGGCCATGAAGGCGAGCAGGAAGAAGATTTCGGTCTTTCTCCTGGCCGTTCTCACGCTCGTCGTCGTGCTTGGCTCGCTCATGTACCTCATAGAAGGAGCCGAAAACGGCTTTACCAGCATTCCGAGGAGCATCTACTGGGCCATAGTCACCATGACGACCGTCGGCTACGGCGATGTGGCCCCGAAGACCACTCTTGGCATGGGGCTCGCGGCAGTCGTGATGATACTCGGCTACGCCATACTCGCCGTCCCGACAGGCATCGTGACCGTCGAGATGGTCCACGCGTCCGCGCAGAAAAGTTCTCAGGCTTGCCCGTCCTGCTGCGGTGAAGGCCACGATATCGACGCCGTATTCTGCAAGCGCTGCGGCGGAAAGCTCAACTGAAGCCTGCCCTCCGTCATCTTACCTCTATCCGGGTTATAATCTAACAGGGTGCTGCAAAAACCATCCGCGCCATTGTAATTGTCGCGCACACAGGCAATGTACGGTCTTACTCCCGGCTCCTGAATAAAAATTTTGAGCGCCCCTTATCCAGCATCCTTAAGAGAATAGTGTTTGCGGACTTGTGTCCGCTCGTTTCCTGGAAAGGAGAGTTATCATGGCAAGGGCAAGGACGACCGCCGGGACCTTCGATGAGACGGCCGTTTCCGCGAAAAAAATTGCGGGTCTGGTCTATGGCTTGCAGGCCATAGGCCTTTTCATAGGGCTGACTTACATTGTCGCCGTGGTGATCGACTATGTAAAAGCCTCGGATGTGAAGGGCACATGGATAGAGTCCCACTTCAGGTGGCAGATAAGGACTTTCTGGTTCAGCCTGCTCTGGGCCGTGATAGGCGTCCTGACCTATCTCCTTATTATCGGCTATTTCATACTCCTGGCCGACGGGGTCTGGGTCATATACAGGATAGTGAAAGGCGCGTTCCATCTGAAGGATAACAAGGCCATGTACTGCCTCGAGGCATGAAGGGAGCGTTAAAAATGAAGGCTATAGCATTCGACCCCGGCCGCAAGGATTTGAGGATAGTGGACAGGCCCGAGCCCCGGATAACAAGGCCCGATGAAGTAAAGCTTCAGATAATAAGGGTAGGAGTCTGCGGGACTGACAGGGAGCGGATAGCCGAGGGCAAGGCAAAGCCTCCCGAAGGTTTGAAAGACTTAGTCATCGGACATGAGAACATGGGCAGGGTAATGGAGACCGGGAGCGTCGTCACCAGTGTCAAGGCAGGCGACCTGGCCTCGTTTACCATAAGGCGGGGGTGCGGGGAGTGCATGCCCTGCAACGCCGGGCGTCCTGACATGTGCCGGACCGGCAAATACAGGGACAGAGGGCTTGCCGGTATAGACGGCTTCAACGCCGAGTACGCCGTGGACAGGGAAGCATATATCGTGAAAGTCCCGGAGGGGCTTGCCCGCGCCGGCGTCCTGCTTGAGCCCATGTCGGTCGTGGAAAAGGCGATAGGCGAAGCGGAAAGGCTTCAGTTTGCCCGGTTGCCCGACGCGCTTTCAAGCCCCGATTGGCTTTACGGCAAAAAGGCGCTGGTAGCCGGCATCGGCAACATAGGTCTTCTTGCCGCGCTGGCTCTGCGCGTGCGCGTAGCCGAAGTCTACGGACTTGATGTAGTCGAAAGTTCCAGCCCGCGCGTGAAATGGCTTCTGGGCATAGGCGGCTATTACATAGACGGAAGGAATGTAAAACCTGAAAAGGTGGACGATATCATAGGGCCCATCGACATCGTCGTTGAAGCTGCCGGGGTGCCGGGCCTCGAGTTCGGCCTCTTCGATACCCTCGCGAGGGACGCCGTCTACGCGGTTGTCGGGATACCCTCGGAAGAATTGCACGGAGGCAAGGTCGTAGTGCATGGCGCGGAGCTCATGAACAGGCTGGTCAGGATGAACCTGCTCGTCTTCGGCTCGGTAAGCTCTGCCCCGGGCCACTTCAGGGCAGGAATCGATGACTTTATAAAAGCCGAGTACAGGTGGAAAGGCCACCTTCAGAGGATGATAACCGCGGAGTTTGAGTATACGGACTTCAAAGGCGTGCTTACCCACAAGGATGAAAAAGAGATAAAGTCGGTAATTAAATGGGCGGCCTGAAACCTTCCCCCTTTTCTAAAGGGGGACTGAGGGGGATTATTTATACAGAAACTGAAGGCGGTTTTATAAATCGATTGTCATTCCGTCATAGGCGAGATCGAACCCGTCTGGAAGGGCCGGGTTGTCCCTGGTGTAGTCGAGGTTGTGGCCGAGGTGGGTGAATATCGTTCTTCGCGGCCCTATGGCTTTCGATGCCTCTATAGCCTGCCCGATGGAAAAATGCGTAGGGTGCGGTTTTTGCCGCAAAGCGCCGAGGATAAGCACTTCAAGGCCGCGGAGCTTTTCCATCGACCTTTCCGGGATAGCGCTGCAATCGGTAAGATAGGCTACAGAGCCTACTCTGTAGCCGTATATGACGGCGTCCCCGTGCATTATCTCAACGGGTACGACCTTCTGGCCGAAAAGCTCGAACTCAGAGAGGACCTCTGTAGTCGTGAGGTTCGGCTTCCACCCGTCCCTGCCGTCTGTCCTGAAGATATACTCGAAAATGCTTCTTATCCTGTTGATGGTCTCGGCGTTTCCATAGCACGGTATGGCCCGTCCGCCGGAGGCGAGATTAAAGGCCCTGAGGTCGTCTATCCCGTGTATGTGGTCGGCGTGGGCGTGGGTATAAAGGACCGCGTCAACGCGCTCAAGGCCGTTTGAGAGCGACTGGGTGCGCAGGTCAGTCGTAGTGTCGATAAGTATGTTCGTGTTTTCTGATTGAATAAGAAGCGAAGAGCGGGTGCGTTTGTTCCTGGGGGCCTGGGACGAACAGACTTCGCAATGGCAGCCGATTACCGGTACGCCGGTGGAGGTGCCGCACCCGAGTATTACAAGTCTCATAAATTGATTCCGTGAAAGCCCTGGGGAAGGGGCGTTTTGAGCGGGCCAGATGGGTGAAGCGCGGACCTGTTGATGCTTACTTTTTGAACTCGCCCACGACAGGCAGCTCGGCCAGGACTTCGTCTCCGTGCGGGGCGTCGGCCATGAAGTCGGAAAGGTCGGTGCCCGCGTAATGCTCGAAGTGCATGCCGTCCATGAAAAGCGGGCTGTTCGTGGCGTCAAAAACCTTGCCCTGGTACGCGAAATATATGGGCTGCCCCTGCGTTGACCCGTCGAATTTTTTGAGTTCAGCTTCGTCGAATACCTTCATGGTCATACAATATAAAATGGCGTCGGGATGAATGTCAATATAAATACGGCAAGCGCGCTGAAGGCGATGAGCCTCCTTTTAGGGTCCATC
>MGPK01000018.1:2105-23011 GCA_001795535.1 Deltaproteobacteria bacterium GWA2_54_12 | reverse complement strand
ACGGGCGGGTGCCATATTCCGATGATGGTTATGAGCGCGGCCCATACGAACCAGCCCGGCCAAGAGAGTATGCCCAGAAGGATGAGCAAGCCTATCATCACCATTGAAAAAAGCCTGTGGCGCCGTCCGAGAAGCGAATATATCAGGTGTCCGCCGTCGAGCTGGCCTATGGGCAGCAGGTTCATGGCCGTGACGAAAAAGCCTATCCACCCGGCAAAGGCGACCGGGTGTAGCAGGACATCGTGGGTGGCCGGTATAGGGCCGACAGTTATGTATGAGAGCGCGTGGAATATGAGCGAGGAGCCTAGCCCGAGCGAGCCAGCCGCTGCCGTCCGTGGCACTATAGTGGAATGGTCGAGGCCCCACCATGTAACGAAAAGGGCTATGACAAAGCCCGCCAGAGGCCCTGAAGCGCCTATCTCTACCAGGGCGGCTTTTGTGGTAATGGGCGATTTTATCCTTATGACCGCCCCGAAGGTGCCTATCATGGGAGGGATGGGCGGCCCGGGTATGAAAGTAGGCAGCGTGGTGACGACCCCGTGCCGCCTTGATGCCAGAAAATGGCCCAGCTCGTGCGTGCCGAGAATGAGAAGGAGCGACAGCGAGAAAGGTATGCCTTTGGTGAGGCTGTAAGGGTCGGCGAATATGTCGGCCCCCTGGTAGAGCGCGCCTGCCATGACCGTCGTCACGATGGTAGCCAGGAAGAGAACCGCCGGCAGCAGGACCTTCGGCCTTTCCATTGGCGCAGGATCGAATGGGTATTCGTAATCTTTCATCAGCCCGCCCAGGTGTTCTTGGTTTTTACATACTCATGATAGAACTCTATCATGGCCTGCCCGATGGACAGGATAAGGGGGCCCGCGATAATTCCTATGAGGCCGAAGACATTCACGGCCCCGAAGATGCTGAAAAACAGCAGGAGCGGGTGGAGGTTTGTCTTGCCGCCTATGATATAGGGGCGCATGATGTTGTCCACCAGGCCGATGACGAAGACGCCCCATATTACAAGGCCTATTCCGCCCGCTATCTCGCCTGTCAACATGAGGTAGACCGCGACCGGGCCCCAGATAAGTGAGCTTCCGACGCTCGGAAGAAAGGTCATGAAGAACATTACGAAGCTCAAAAGGAGCGCGGCGGGTATGCCCAGGAACCAGAACGCCAGTCCGCCGAGAGCCGCCTGCACCGCGCCGACCAGGACCCCTCCGTACATGGTCGCTGATATCACGGCCCTGTTCTTATCTATTATGTCGTTTTTGTGGTGCTCGGTTATGGGGATGAGGTCTTTTACTATACTGAAGAGCTTGTCCCCGTCCTTGAACAGGAAGTACATGGTGAAGAAGGCCAGGAAGAGGTTTATGAAGAATTCGGCCAGGCTTTTGACGAAGCCCTGCACGCCTTCTCCGGCATAACCGGCAACCGAGCGGATTATTTCGGCGAAAATGCCCCTCAGATTCAGCGTGGATACATCCATGAACCCGCCGAGGTACTTCTCAAGGAGCGGGTATATGAAAAGCGGCGACTTGTGCGCCTTCGTGGTCATCCCCGCGAGATAGCCTTCGGCCCAGTTGTAAAGGTGAAGGAACTCCCCGGCCAGCATGGAGCCGACTACGGTAAGCGGGACGATGAGGAAGACAGCTATGCTGAGGCAGGCAATGAGCGAGGCCAAGGCAGGCCGCCGGGTCACTTTCCTTAAAATCCATTGATAAAAAGGATAGAAAAGGATGACCAGTACTATCGCCCAGAATATCGGGATGAAAAAGGGCGCCATCACGGTAAACATGAGGTACCCGACCAGGAAGGCCAGCAGCAGGGTTAATATGTATTCCCACTTCATAGGAAGGGGCCCGCGGGACAGAATCTTTTTGATTTCGCCATCCCTTCCCAGTATAATTATATTTCGTCAAATTACAAGGGGTTTCGTCACTTATAACTGTCCGATTAAAGAGGAGTTTTTTGTGGGAACAAAAGCTGTTGCGCTGCTTTCCGGCGGTCTGGACTCGACGCTCGCCGTAAAAATGATGATCGACCAGGGCATAGAGGTGCACGCCCTTAACTTTACTTCCGGTTTCTGCACCTGCAACCACGGCGGCAAGGACGGGGGAGGGTGCAGGAGCGAGTCAAAGAGGGTCGCCGAGGAGTTCGGGATACCCTTGAAAGTTATAATGAAGGGCATGGATTACATCGAGCTCGTCAGGAGCCCCAAGCACGGTTACGGCAAGGGCATGAACCCATGCGTGGACTGCCGGATATTCATGTTCATACAGGCCAAGAAGTACATGCATGAGATAGGGGCCTCCTTCATCATAACCGGCGAGGTCCTGGGCCAGAGGCCCATGAGCCAAAGGAAGGACGCGTTCCGGGTCATAGAAAGGGAGAGCGGTCTCGAAGGCTTGATTCTGCGACCGTTGAGCGCCAAGCAGCTTGAGCCTACCATACCGGAAAAGGAAGGGCTCGTGGACCGGGAAAAGCTCCTCGATGTGCTCGGAAGAAGCCGCAGGCAGCAGATAGACCTCGCAGAAGAGCTCGATGTAAACAATTATCCCTGCCCCTCAGGCGGATGCCTCCTCACCGACAAGATTTTCTCGAAGAAGGTCAGGGACCTTCTCACGAACAAGAAGGATGTCACTAAAAAAGACCTGGCCCTTTTGAAGTCGGGCCGCCACTTCAGGCACAAGGGCGCGAAGGTCATCCTCGGCAGGGACGAGGCTGACAACGCGGTACTGAAGAAGATGACCCAGGAAGGCGACATCTTCATTGAGCCTGTCGGCTTTCCCGGGCCAGCGGCCATAATTTCAGGAGGAGGCGGCCCTGAGTTCAGGGAGTACGCCGGGAGCCTCATCGTAAAGTACGCTCTTGAAAAAGCGGGCGCGCTCCGGACCCTTCGGGCCGTGTGCGGGGAAGAGACGCTGGATTACGAGGTGGCTGGGCCAGCGAGCGAAGAGCTGATCGAGGAGACAAGGGTATGCTGAGGGGCTCTGCCCACGCTATTCCCGATGACAACGCCGCATCAAGGGCGGCCCACGCCAAGCTGGAAAAGCTGGGTGCGATTTTGAGGGAGATGCGCTCCGTGCTGGTTGCCTTCTCCGGCGGGGTGGACTCGACCTTTTTATTGAAGGCCGCGGTTGATTCTCTCGGGAGCCGGGCTGCGGCCATTACGGCGACTTCTCCTACCTATCCACAGAGGGAGCTGGAAGAGGCCAAAAGGCTCGCTGCCCTCTTGAAGGCTACCCATGTAATAGTCGATTCGAACGAGCTGGAGATACCCAACTTCGCGGATAACACCGAAAAGAGGTGCTACTACTGCAAGAGCGAGCTTTTCAGCATCTCCCTTGCCGAGGCCAGGAACATGGGTTTCGAGTTTGTGGCTGACGGCTCTAACGCCGACGACCTCAATGACTACAGGCCCGGCAGGACCGCTGCCGCGGAGCTTGGCGTAAGGAGCCCCCTTCAGGAGGCCGGGCTTACGAAAGAGGAGATTCGTCTCCTGAGCCGCGAGATGAATCTACCCACTTGGGACAAGCCTGCCTTTGCCTGCCTGTCGTCGAGGTTCCCTTACGGCACGAAGATAACCGAAGAGCGCCTGGACAAGGTCGCCCGTGGCGAGGAGCTTTTGAGGGGACTGGGTTTCCATCAGTTCAGGGTGCGCTTTCACGGGGATACAGTAAGGATAGAGGTCGAGGAGAGCTCTTTGAAGCTCTTCCTCGATGAAGGCATAAGGAAAAAGACGGTCGATGGATTAAAGGCCATAGGGTTCGTATATGTGACCCTCGACCTTCAGGGCTACAGGCCGGGCAGCATGAACGAGGTGTTGAAAAAGGGAAAGTAAACAGGCTGGATATTATTAGAAAAGCAGCGGGCCGCTTCGGCCCGTTTTTTTTTGCCTTGGTCAGTTGGTCAGACCGGCTCGACGGCGCGGCGCTTGGACTCTTCCAGCCACTGGTGAAAGTGGTGCTTCACGATGGATTTGAAGAACTCGCCTTCAGGGTTGATGAGCTCGAATATGACCATGGGCGTGCTCACCTCGAAGCCTTTGAATATGACCTCTCCGCTCTTGTAGAACAGCTCTACCCTGTCCGCCCCTCTTACCGTCTCATGGCTGCACCAGAACTCGAGCGTCTCGGACGGGAAAAAGAAGGGCTGCCTCAGGTCTTCGTGCAGCGAGCTTGCCTCGACCTTCTTGTTAAAGAACCATTTGGAGCCCTTGTTCTCCCTCATATAGGCCTCAAGGGCGCTCAGGTTCAGGGCCTCACCCTTGTTGTAAATGTCCTTTGTCGAAGATATGACCCGGAGCGACGAGAATGTCTCGCCGGATATTATTTTGTTGAGATCGTTGTAGAATTCGTTCGCCATGACCTGGCTCATGGCTTTGGCGCTGGCGTCCTTGCGGCTTGACAGGAGCTTTTCAAAGGCCGAGTCCAGCTCCGGCGGCAGCTTCACGGAGATGACCCGGTCTATGTAGATGTCAAACGGGTACCTGATCTGTTTGTCATTCCTCCTGGCCCGCTCGGCCTCAAGCGTCACTTCGAGCTTGCCCCGCACCATCGGGTTCCTGAAAGTACCCCTGGCGGCCTCGTTTATCTTCTCGCCGATCGATACGCTCGCCGGACCGGAAAACTCGCCCCTCGACTCGATTAATACTGTTTCGGCCTTTGCTCCGTAGGATATGTACAGCCCGGCTTCGAGCTCTCCTTTTATAGCCGTCTCGATCTCCTCGCGGTAGGTGGTCTCGAGCCTGTGCTCTTCCTCGCCGAGGGCCACGAGCCTTGACTCGACCCCGGTTTCGTTATTGGAGAGCGCGGAATTGAGCGCAGCCCTTTTCTGTTTCAGGGCCTCTTTTCTCTCCTTGAACCTGTTGTGGACTTCTTCTAAAATCTCCTCGTCCTGCCTGGGCGGGAGCCTTCTGTTGAGCTCGTCCCTGTAGCGCCTTATTATCTGCTGGATGTCCTTGGCAAGGGCCACGAGATAACTGACGCCTCCCGAGAAGATGGCCGCGTCCCCTGGAAGGTTCGTGAGCCTTATGCCCTTTTCATCGGCGCCGACCCCTGTGCCCATCCCGTATTTGCTTGCCGCGCCCAGTATGGGCTTGTAGAAATACTCCCTCATGAAGTCGGCCATGGCTATTTCCTTGACCTTGAGGGTCTTCCTGGTGAAGTCCTTCATGTCCACGAAGAGCTGGCCTTCCTCCTCAAGGGTCAGGGTCTTCAATACGGCCCTGTCGTCCGAAGAGAAGCGGTAGAGCCTGCCCCTGCCATACTCCTCCAGGAGCATGCCCGGCTTGAACTCTTCGCGCCTGTCGGCAAGATACCCGCGCATGAGGGCCGCGTAGGTCTCCGCGTGCTCGTCGAGCTTAAAGGCGTAGTACCCTTCGATGACAGGGGCCGTGTTGTCGGCCTTTTTCGCGCCCTTGAGAAAGCCGGAGAACATCGATTTCCTGAACCCCGAAAGAAACCTGAGGAATGATTCTATGATGTCCGCGCGGCGCTGGTCGCGCGCGTACTTTTCCTTCACTTCTTCGAGCCCTTCGGAAAGGTTTCCTACGGCCCGCTGATCTGACAGGAAGTTTTTTATGAGCCGGTCCTCGTTGTAAAGCTCGAAAAGCATGGACTGGATTTGCGTGCCGGGCTGCTCGAACTCGGAGAAGTACTCGAGGCAGGCCGCCCTGAACCTGTTTATGCCGGACTGGGCTTGCACCGCTTCCAGCGCGGCGCTGTTCTTTCTTATTTCAGCGGCCGAGCGCGCGATGAAATCTTCCGAGCCGTCAAATTCATCGAGCCCCGGGGCGATGGCCGATACGGCTTCAAGAGTGTCGCTGTTCACGCCGTAAGGGTTGAGCGTTCCGGATGCGAGGTTCGAGGGGATAGACAGGAACGACCTTGGCGTCACCGCCGAAAGAAGAAGCAGCTCCGTTGCATGGCTGTAGTATGTCGCGCCGGAGGCGCTGAGTTTCCTGAATATATTGAGGATGGCGGTCCTTATCGCGTGGAACATGACCAGTCCTATGGCCAGTTCCGCCTTCTCGTAGGAAAGTCCCTTTATTCTGAAGCCCTTGACCTTCTCCTTTTTTTTTCTTACTACGGTTACGACGGCAAGGAGCGCCAGGTATGAGGTACGCTCGTCAGACGCGGCCCGGGCCTGCTCCTTGAGCATCTTTTCCATGAACTCGGAAAACCATTTGAGGAACTTGCGGCCGTGGCCCTCGGAGCCGAGCCAGTTGGAAAGGATCGCGCTGTCGATGTAGGGCGTGCCGGAAAGGACTTCGAGGGCTATCTGTTTTTCAAGCGAGTCGGCGATGAAAAGGTCAGTCCTGAAAGTCTTGTCCTTCAGGAGGCCGGTCGTGATTATGAGCGGCGCGCCTTCCTTGGCGGATTCCATTTTGGGCTCATAACGCCTCATGAGAAGGGATGTGAGGCCCAATACGGCCTGCTCTATGCAGGTCTCGTCTTCGCCGCCCATGTGGAAGGGGATCTTGAGCTCGGCTATGGTCTCGCCGTGTTTGAACCGGAGTTCTTTAGGCTCAATGGTCCATGGCCTCCCGGCCTTTATATCGAGTTTTCTTTTAAGGAGGGTATTGAATAGCTCAAGCCTCTCCCGGCCATATGATGACATTGTAAACCGCCTCTTAAAACGCGCAAATCGCCATTATAAAAGTAAGCTTACCAATAAACAGGATTGTAAATCAAGGGCCGAAGTCACAAATCTTGCCCTTGTGCCAGGACAGTGAAATGGGTTAAAATAACTCAATTTTTACGCAGGTTTCCAATGGACTCCATAAATGACGACCTCTCGATGGACCTACACCGGTAATACGCCCGCGGCCGCGGTCATTTGCGCGTTGCTGGCGGCAGTCGTTTATTCAAACACATTTACGGCCTCTTTTCAGTTCGATGACCATCTTTATGTCATCGATTACTGCCGTACTCACGCCCTTTCGAGCTTCTTCCCGCCGCACGGCACGAGGTATCTCACCTATCTTACCTTTGCCTTGAATTATCTGGCCGGTGGTCTCAATCCAGCCGGTTATCACATCGTCAACCTTTTCATACACATAATAAACGGCGTGCTGGTCTATCTTTTGGCTATGTCTCTTATCCGCTCGCCGAGGCTTGCTGAAAAGGGCCTGCCGGCCTTTCATATCGCGCTTCTGGCCGCTCTCCTTTTCATAGCGCACCCGGTGCAGACCGAGGCCGTCACATATATTACCCAGAGGTTCGCGTCCCTGGCGACGCTGTTTTACCTGCTCGCGCTTACGGCGTATCTCAGGTACAGGGCCGGCGGGCAATCCTTTAAAGCGAAGGCGTCCTTCTACATAGTCGCACTTTTGTCGGCCTACGCCGCGCAGGTCACAAAAGAGATAAGCTTCACGCTGCCTTTCGTCATGCTCTGCGTCGAGTTCGCCTTTTTCAAAGGGCCGGTCCTGCCAAGGCTTATAAGGCTCGCGCCTTTCATGCTGGCCATGGCCGTCATTCCCTGGATATTGTTCGGCCCGGGGACAGGCACAGCCGTTGGCGGGGAAGTAATGGACCTTCAGCTCAAGGACCTCCGTGACATATCAAGGCACGATTATCTGGTCACCCAGTTCAGGGTGATAGTGACCTACCTGAGGCTACTTGTCCTGCCTGTGGGCCAGAACATCGAATACGACTACCCGATGTTCCAATCCCTGCTCGTCCCTGAGGTGCTGGCCTCGTTCATCTTCATCTGCGTCCTGTTCTTCGGCGCCGTTTATCTGTTCTTTCGTTTTCTCAGGGGAGGGGGCGCGTATCTTGCTTTGATATCGGCCGGGACGCTCTGGTTTTTCATCACTATTTCCGTCGAATCCTCGATCGTACCCATAAAGGACCTCATTTTCGAGCACAGGCTCTATCTGCCTGGGGCGGGGGCCGCTATCGCCGCAAGCGCGGCAGTGTTTTTCATTGCGGAGAGATTTTCAAGGGCCGCCAACGCTGGAAGGATTCTGGCGGCGGCCTGCGTAATCCTGGTGCTTCCGCTCTCGGTTTCGGCGTACGCGAGGAACGGCGTCTGGAAAAATGAGGTCACGCTCTTTGAAGACGCCGTGAGCAAAAGCCCTGCCAAGGAGAGGGTGAGGTACAATCTCGCTTGGGCCTATCACAGGACGGGAGAGCTGGACAAAGCTGTAGAGCAGTACAACGAATCCCTGAGGCTCGACCCTGAAAAGAATAAGACCCATTATAATCTCGGCCTCATATACCGTGACAGGGGAGAGAAGGAAAAAGCCGAGCGCCATTTCATCGAAGCCTTGAGGATAAAGCCCGACCCGGCTGGCCATTACAACCTTGCCATGCTCTACCATTCAGGAGGCGAGCTCGATAAGGCCATAAGCCATTATGAGAAGGCGATCATGGCGAGGCCGGATTACGAAGACGCCCACTATAACCTCGCCGCCGCCCTCATGGAAAAGGGCGACCTTGAAAAAGCCGCGCTCCATTTCAGCGCGGTCATAAGGCTGAACCCGGCCAGCGCTGACGCCCTTTACAACCTCGGCAGGGTATACGCCAAAGAAGGCGACAGGAGAAGGGCCGCCCTGGCGTTCAGCGAGGCATTGAGATTAAAGCCCGGCATGGCCGAGGCAAGGGCCGAGCTTGCGAAGGTCGGAGGCGGCCTGTGACGAAAAAGGCGCTCGCGGCAGCCGCTGTAGCGGTCATAGTCATCGCGCTCTGGTCTGTTGCTTTGAGCAACGGCTTTGTCTACGACGACCACAAGTACCTTATCGGCAACCCCTGGGTAAAGGACGCCGCGTTCACGGGGGATATCTTCTCGTCTTCGACCGCGGCGTTCAGTCCTACGGATGGCGCCTCGAACACCTACAGGCCGATGCTGTACATGCTGTACATGGCCGAGTACCTTGCCTTCGGGTTGACGCCGTTTTATTTTCATCTTGTAAATATCCTGGCGCATGCGGTTAACGCCGTGTTCGTTTTTTTCATCGCGGCGAGCCTTCTTGAAAAAGAGGGGCGCGCCAGCGTCCTTTTGCCGCTTTTCGCTGGCCTTGCCTTTGGCCTGCACACGATAAACGCCGAGGTCGTGAACTGGGTTTCGGCCTCGACCGAGCTTTTTTTCACGCTCTTCGCGCTCGCCGGATTGAACCTTTACCTGAGGCGGGCCTCAGGCGTTTTGAGCGCGCCGTTTTTCCTTGTTGCCCTCCTGTTCAAGGAGACGGCGGCCGCCCTGCCGGTCATCATATTCCTCTATGACTATTCAAAGGGCAGGGTGCTTCGTGACAGATGGAAGGCTTACGGCCTGTTTATCGCGGCGGGAGTTGTCTACGCCTTGATGCGTTTTAACGCCATAGGCGGCCTAATGCACCATAAGCAGGCAGACCTGTCTACCGTTGAAGCCGTCATAAACATCTTTCCGCTCGTTGCCGCTTACTTTGCCAAGCTCGCCCTGCCGGTGGGCCTCAGCGCCATTTATGAATTTCATCCGGCAGCATCGGCCTTTGATTTGCGGGTCATCGCCGGGGCGGCGATAGTCCTGGCTTTTCTGGCGGCTCTGTTTTTCTCAAGAAAAAGGCCTGCCATGTTCGTGGGCCTTTCCATGATGGCCGTCCCGCTTCTGCCGGTCCTGTATGTTCCGGCGCTTTCAAGTTCGGCGATGGCCGACAGGTACCTTTACCTGCCTTCAGCCGGGCTTGCCATAGTGCTGGCTTCTCTCGCGTCAATGCTTGACAAAAAGGCTGCAAAGGCCTCAATAGTCCTGGCTGTGGCTCTTCTTGTGGCCTGGGCCGCCGGTTCGATGTCGAGGAGCCAGGTCTGGAAAAGCGATTATTCGTTGTGGGCTGACGCTGCCGGAAAAGCCCCGAATTCGCCGAACGCGCATTACAACTATGCCTGGGCAAGTCACAACGCCGGGGACCTGCAGGAAGCGGTCGAACACTACCGCCGGGCGGCTTCTCTTGCTCCGAGCGCCGACGCCCATTACAATCTCGGAGTTATTTTCATGGGGCAATCGATGATAGACGAGGCGGACGCTGAGTTCAGGGCCGCTCTTGGGATAGACCCGGGCTTTGACGGGGCGAGGGCCAGGCTCATGGAGATTAAACGGCTCAGGGGGGCAGGGGCATGACAGGTTTTTCACTCATAATTCCGGTACACAACGAAGCGCCCATACTCGAGGCGAACGCGAAAGCGCTCGATGCGTATCTCGCGTCAATCAAAGGCCTTGATTACGAGATAATACTCGCGTGCAACGGCTGCGTGGACGCTTCTGAGGAGATAGCGGGCAGGCTCGAACGCGAAAACCGCAGGATAAGGCGCCTCACCATAGAGGGCCGGGGGCTCGGTACGGCCATCAAGGCGGCAGCTCAGGGCGCAAGGCACGAGATGCTCATGTTCTATGCCATTGACCTGCCTTTCGGCCTCGAAGTGATAGGGGAGTCGATAAAGGCTTCGATGGCAAAGGGCAGGGCCGTTGTGATAGGGTCAAAGGGGCACAGGGACTCGGTGGTGGAAAGGGCCCTGGCAAGGACGCTCTTTTCCGGCACTATCTCCTTTCTCAATAACCTGCTCTTCGGCCTGGGCGTGAAAGATACCCAGGGCTCAATACTTTTCTTCAAAGAGCCGATAACGAGATACGGAAAGTACATGGACAACCCCGGAGCCTTTTTCCAGGCCCAGATATTGATATACAGCAGGAAGTGCGGCTTTGAGCTCATGGAGATCCCGGTCAGGCTCAAAGAGGAGATGAGAAAGACCCGGTTCAGTCTTGCCGGAGACGGCTGGCGTTATATAAAGGCGCTCTTCAGGGAAAGAATGAAGCTTCTTGGTGTCAGATGAATATGTACGGCGAAAAACTGAAAAAAGCGGCGCTGCCCGCTATCGTCCTCGTCCTCGCGGTCTTTTCCGTATATTATGTGGCGCTCGGGTACGGCTTTGTCTATGACGACAACGAGCAGATCCTCGGGAACAGGTGGCTCCTGAGCTTCTCCAATATACCAGAGGTCTTCAGTACCCATTCCTTCGGGTTCAGGAATGCCGGCTATCAGGCTATAACCTATCGGCCCATGTTCTTTGTCATATACATGGCCGAGTATGCCGTCTTCGGCTTTTCTGCCTGGGGCTGGCACCTCGTGAACCTCCTCATGCATTCGTTCAACTCGGTTTTTGTTTTCTTCATCCTGAGACACCTCCTTACGGCCGAAAACATGGGTTATTCTTCAACGCTCCCGGCCTTTGCCGGTGCTCTCATCTTTTCCGTCCACCCAACGAACGCGGAACCCGTTTCCTGGCTTGCCGCCATTGGCGAACTTACCTTTACTTTTCTGTGCCTCGCGGCGTTCTACCTTGAGGCGAGGTCCATTGACGGAAAGGGCGGGCGAGCGTTCGAACGGGTTGCCTCAAGTGCTGTCCCAGCCCTGTTCTTCCTGTTCGCCGTACTGCTGAAGGAGACCGCCGTTGTCCTCCCGGTAATAGTTTTAGCTTATGACTGCGCGCGAAAAGGCTTTTCTGGCTTGTTCTCCCGTGCAAGGCTTTCAAGATACATGTCTTATGCCGCCGTCGCGGCCGTCTACGCCGGCTTGCGCTCATTTGCCCTGAAAGGCGAGATGATGCCAGGCGTGACTCTCCACGCGTTCCTTTCTCCGTACGAATTCGGCCTCAACGCTATCGCGCTTCTCGCCAGGTACTTCCAGGCCCTGGTGCTCCCAGTGGGCGAGCCGCCCTTGCAGCTCATGGACCCTGTGCTGTCGCTTTTTGCGCCTAGGGCCATTTTATCCGTCTTCGCGGTGGTTGCCGCGCCTTTAGCCCTGGCGATTGTCCTGCGAAGGATTACGAGGCTCTGGGCCCTGATACTCGCCATTATCATACTTCCGATATTGCCCACGCTGTACTCTCCGGCGATAAGCAGGTTCCCTTACGCCGACAGATACCTTTATTTCTCAACCGTCGGCCTGTCCATGCTGATTGCCGTTGCCCTGGCCTGGTTTGGGGCAAGGCCAGGTAAATGGGGCAGGTTCGCGCTTCTAGCGGTCCTTTCTGCCGCGCTGCCTTTCGCGATGCTTGCCAGGCAAAAGAGCGCGCCGTGGGAGAGCGACCGCACGCTCTGGGGGGCCGCGCTGGCGGCGCAGCCTGGTAATTATGTGGCTGTCCACTCCATAGCTTCTGATTATCTCAGGGAGGGGCGTCCGGGTGAGGCGGTTGAGCTCTTCGAGGACTCCCTTAAAGCCAACCTTTCGGCGGAACATCCAGACCCGTCAATGGTACTGCTCACGAGAAAGGTCCTTCCGCAGGCATACATAAGAGCGGGCCTGGAGGCAAAGGCCGAGGTCAGCCTGGAAGAGTATCTGAAGCTCATGCCTGATGACGCGCCCTCCTTTTACAATCTGGCGCTCATAAAGCAGAGGAAAGGGGCCTTTCTGGACGCTGTTGAGCTCTACCAGAGGGCCGCTGTCTTTACAAAGGACCCGGCGCTCAGCGCAAGGGCGCATTACAACATGGGCGAGTGCTACCTTTCTCTCGGCATGAGGGATGAGGCCCTGAGGAGTTTCCGTGAGGCGTTGAGGCAAGCGCCTGGAGACAGCCTCATCCTGGACAGGATTGGCTCTTTAGAGGGGCCGGGGCCCAGGCCGTGACAAGACTTTATTGTGGCTGGCTCTTTATGTTATAATCGCGCAATCATGGCTTCAAGGAGGCTTGAGTGGGCAGCGAAAGAGATGGCGTATTCATCCATGAGACAGCGGAGGTCTCGCCTGAAGCGGTCATTGGAAGCGGCACAAAAATATGGCATCAGGCCCAGGTCATGAAGGGCGCCAGCATAGGCGAGAACTGCAAGATAGGAAAAGGCGTCTACATAGACACCGGAGTCAAGATAGGGAACGATGTCAAGATACAGAACTATGTTTCCGTTTACAGGGGCGTAACCGTCGAAGACGAGGTGCTCCTGGGCCCCCATATGACATTCACCAACGACCTGTACCCCAGGGCCAATAACAGCGATTTCGTAATATACGAGACTCTCATAAAAAAAGGCACCGCCATTGGCGCTAACGCCACCATAGTATGCGGCACCACTTTGAACGAATACTGCATGATAGCCGCCGGAGCGGTCGTGCTTTCCGATGTCCCGGCTTTCGCGCTCGTAGTTGGCAATCCGGGCAGGGTCACCGGCTATGTGTGCAAGTGCGGCACGAAGCTGGAGATTGAAAAGCTTCCCAGGCAGGGCGTGAATTCCAGGAAAACCGTTTGTCCGAAGTGCGCCATGGCGTACGAGTTCCAGCTCGGGCTCATACCCGTGCTGTAAGCGGGAAAAACAAGGCAGAAAGGAATTCTTGAGGGCTATGAGCATTAGAGAAAAGCTTACGAATATGTTCTCAAAGGTGATGGCGGGGACCGTTACCAGAGAGGAAGGGACGATGCTCATAAACCACCTGGCCAAGGAAGACCAGGAAGGCACCGTCAAGGAACTCGCGTCCCTTATCGAGACCCCGCCGCCGGGCGTATTCCAGAAGACGATACTGCACACGGTAGCTCTGGCGAGGAACAAGGCCTTTTTCGGCATCATGGTCTCCTGCCTGGAGCATAAGAACGAGGAAGTTTCCGTACTTGCCGCGCAGGAACTCGCCAAATTGAAATCAGCCGATGCCCGGGACACGCTCGCGGAGCACCTTGACAGTGATGTCTACCATGTGCGCAAGGCTTCGGCATTGGCCATCGTCGAAGGGTTCTCTGACGGCGTGGAGGTCGTGAAAAGCCATATGCTCAGGCACTCCGAGCCGTTTTACAGGCTTACATCGGCCCAGGCGCTGGTTAAGTCTGGAAAAAAAGGGATGGAATCGCTGCTCTCTTTGATGTCGTCGGGCAACCATGGGGCGATGATGACCGCCGCTGAGGCCCTTATAAGCGGCAGCTCAGATTTGGAGCAGGGCGATGTGCAAATGGTCTTTGACGCTCTTTTGACCGCCGGGGACAGGAAAGACAGCCATTCGATAGTAGAGCTTCTGAAGGTTGTTGCCGCTTTGAAAAGCAAGGCAAGCGGCTTTGAGGGATTCGTGCTCGCCTTTACCGACTATCCCTCCGAGTCCGTAAGGCGAGAGGCCCAGAACGCGCTCAATATGATTCGTTCCTGAGGCTGAGCCGTGTTTGGAAAAGAAGCTGTAATCTGCTTGAAACGCGCGGCTTGTCGAGGGGACCGGGCGAGAGAATAGAAAAAATCAGGATTTTTCCGCTGGTTTCAGAAGCCGTGAAATTTATGAACCGGCGCGGATTTTACTTCGGAAGTACGAGATTTCAGAATCCGGTCAGAAAGCTTTAGTCCTGGCGAGGCCCTGAGCGGCTTTTTCGTTTCGCGGGTCTATTCCCAGCGCGGCTTCAAACTCCAGAGCCGCTTCCCGGTTCATCCCGAGCCCTGAGAGCGCTTCACCAAGCCCGGTATGGGCGTCCACAGCGCCGGGATCTATGCTCAGCGCGGCGCGAAACTCGCTCTCAGCCTCCCGGAACATCCCCTTCAGCATAAATGCCTGCCCGATATTCTGGCGCGCCATCGCGTAAGCAGGCCTGATCGAAAGCGCCTTCCTGTACTCTGTTATCGCCTCATCCAGCATGCCTTTGTCCCTGTAGACATATCCCATGTTCAGGTGCGCTTTGAGGTGTCCGGGCTTTATCTTGAGCGCCATGGCGTACTCGCGCATGGCCTCGTCCAGCATGCCTTTTGAATAGTAGGCATACCCGAGGTTGTTCCTGGCCTCCGCTATATCCGGCTTTAAGGCCAGCGCGAGCCTGTATTTTTCAATTGCCTCGTCAACCCTTCCCCACGCGTGCAGAATAGCCCCAATATTGAAGTGGGCCTTGCCGTAGCCGGGCTTCAGGCTTATGGCCTTGAGGTTTTCTTCCATCGCTTCATTGAGATTGCCCGTCCCTGAAAGGCTGGTCGCATAATTGTAATGCGCCCGGGCCTTCATCGGGGATTTCGCGGTGATATCGGCCCAAAGAGATACGGGGGTCGACCAGACGGCGTTGCGGGCGTATGAGGCCGCGCCGAGGGCTAAAGCGGCCGCGATTATTACGGCGGCCGAGACCATGCCCGCCCTGTCAGAGTACGGCGAGCCTTTTACAGCATCCATAGGAACTGCCTCATGGCCCTGAAGAGAAAAGTGTTCTCTACGAGGTCGCGGTTCTGGTCTTCGGTATGGATGTACTTCTGCTCGAGCGACAGAAGCCAGCTTCTCATGGGATAGCTTAAAAGGTTGTCGAAAGCCGTTATGTTTTTGAACGAAGCGTTATCGCCTTCACCCCTGATGACGCTGGCTCCGGCGCGCCAGTCCAGGTTTCTCAGGAGCTTTTTGTTATACCTGGCGAACGCGCCCATGGAACTGAACTCGTTCGAGCCGCCTGGAAAGCTGTTGCTGACAAGGTTGTAAGTGAACCCGAGGTCGATCGCCCCGCCGGCCAGATACCTGTTATGCGTGACGGTCAGCAATTCGGAATCCGTCGAGAGGTCTCCGGTTACGGTATCGAAAGTTTTGGTGTGCTCCGAGGTGGCCTCTATTTTGGTGCTCCTGAAGTAGGATGAAGCCGCGCCGACAGACCAGTTCTCCGCGCTTGTCTCCGCGGCTGAAACCCATGACGACTGGGACGACCTGTCGAACTTGGCCGAGAGCTGCGCGTACCTCCGCCAGAGTTTATTGAATGCGCTCACCTGATAGCTGTTGTTTTTGCTCCAGACATCTCCCGACAGGTTGTAGACCCTGTTCCAGTCAACCGAAGTGTTGAATATGAAGTACCTGTTGATGTCTATGTTGGTGAGCGCCGCGGAGACCCCCTGTTCGATGCCGGAGCCGGAAAGCTCTTCCGTGGTCTTGTCCTTGTTGTATCCGAGCCTCAGGCTGGATGTGAGCTGGGCCCATGACAGCTGGTCGCTGTAGGTCAGATGGGTCAATGCCCTGAACAGTTCCCTGTCCTGGTTGGTGTCGGTGTTGGCGGAGGTATCGAACCTGTTATAGTTGACCGTTTCCGACATTGTAAGCTTTTTCGATATGCGGTAATTGAGGCCGAACCCGGCTCCCATTGAAGTGGTCGACTCGGATTTGTCAGGGGTGTCGCTGGTGGATTCTCCGGTCGTCAGGCTCAGGTTTGAATCCAGGCGGTCGGTGAAGCGGTATGACATGTTGCCGGTGTAATTGCTGTTCGTGGAATCGGACCCGTCCGTGCTGATGCCGTAATAGGTGAACCTGTGGCTCTGGTTGAACTCCAGGCTCGGCCTTGATTGAAGGCCTACGGTCACGGCGTTTATCGTCATGTCCGGTGATTCGCTGTTGTCGCTCGTATTGTCGCCGCGGGAGAGGCCGAGGTCGAATATGGTGCTCCTCGACAGTTTCGTCCTGTTCGTGGCGTTTATGGACATGCTCTGGGAGCCTCTCCCGTCCCTGAGGTTGTCTTCAGTCGTGTTCAGGTTGTAGTACAGCGAGTTCTCGGTCGGCCCGACCTGCTTCGACATGTTGACATTATACAAGGTGGTCGTCATGTCGCTCGACTGTGCCGTGTCGTTCTGGCGCTCGATCTGGATATTGGTATCCGGCAGGGTCCTGAACCTCATCAGCCAGTTCATCCCGTAAATGGTCCTTGTGCGCTCGGTTACGGACGTGGTCGTGAGCGTTTCGTCCAACCGGCTGCCGTACAGGGAAAGAGGTATGTTGGATTTCGGCAACACAGTGGTCTTGAGGTAGTAATTGACATTCTCGGTGTCAATAGCCGTGCTGCCCTGTTCGTAGCTGTCGAGGGTAAAATTCACCTCCGCGTCATAGGTCATAAGCCTTCTTGAAAGGATGTTGCCCAGGGTATCAAGGGCGTAGGACTGCAAGAACCGCGAGCGGTCGCGCGAGATGCCGTTGTCTTCGGTGGTGCCTGATTCGTACTCGAAATAGACTCTGCCGAAAAGGAGTCTGTAAATATACATGTCCTCTTCAACGCAGAAGCCCTGTCCCGGAACGAGGACGACCGCCGTCGCAGCGAGCGCAAAAGCCCACAATGCTCTCTTGCTGAAAAACTTCAAGTGCAGGTCCTTTCAGAGTCTATCTGCCGCGCCCTTGCCCCATTGCCAGGTAAAAAGAGCGCTGGCCCGCTCAGGGCCAGACGCATCTGAATCCGACATCATCGTAGCGTGACTGGGGATTTGCCGTGTTCCTGAATGAAGTCCTGACATAGACGGAAAGGCTGTAATGGCCCATGCCTCCCCATCCGCCGCCGCGGACGACCTTGGACTGTTCCCCGTATTCCTTGTCATTGAAATCGTTGCCGGGGTAAGGCTTGTACCAGTCGGCTGTCCATTCCTGCGCGTTGCCGGACATGTCCACCGCCCCGTAAGGGCTCGCGCCTTCCTTGAGCGTGCCTACCGGCACGGTGCCGCCGTACTCGCCGAGCGTATTTACCTTCTTTGTGTCGAAGTCGCCGCCCCATGGGAACTTCCTGCCGTCGGTGCCGCGGGCGGCCTTCTCCCATTCAGCCTCGGTCGGAAGTCTTTTGCCCTTCCACTTGCAGTAGGCATCGGCTTCATGCCAGGTTACGAGCACCACTGGATGCTCATCGAGCCCCTGCTGGTAGGCGCCATTCGCCCAGTGCGGCGGGGCCGGCGTGCCGGTGGCCTTGAGGAATTCCTGGTACTGGCGGTTCGTGACCTCTGTCCTGTCTATGTGGAACGCCTTGAGGTCGATTTTCCTTTCAGGCCTTTCGTTCGCGTACCAGGGCCGCCTGTCGCCGTACTGCACGGCTTTGGCTTCCTTGTCGACTTCGTTGCTGCCCATCGTGAACTCCCCTTTGGGGACCTTCACCATGCCCTCAGGCGGTTTTTCGCACCCGGCGAGCAGTGTGACGGCTGAGATTGCTGCAAGCCCTCCGAGGATTTTGCCACGGCTAAGCATTAAAACCTCCTTCTTCTCTGAAATGGAGCGTGGGAATTTTATCGTTTTTGCGTCCTAATATACAATTAAAATTTCAAAAGCCCGTCAATCGGTTATGATTTCCCTGTCGGTGGTCGAGATGACATGCGCCCTGAACCGCTCGCGGGCGTCCCTGTCATAGAAATCTATCGGGTTGTAGTCGTCGGTAAAAACGAAAGGGCCAGGCGTGAAGTCGATCTTCCTCGAGTAAAGCCCCTTAAGGTCCTCCAGGAACTGCGGGTAGGCATCCTCAGGCACAAAGCCCGACACTATGGCCCTCTGGCCGTTGTGGGCGACAAAAATCATGTTGACCACTCTGGGGTCAGAGGCGAAGAAATCCGGGCCAGCGTAGACATCCACTCCTGGAAATACCTTTTTGAGCGTGCCGTACAGTGAAGAAGGCACGACTCTGTCTTCCGGCTGGTTTCCGCTTACGAAGTTTATGATGAGCACTCCTGCGCCGGAAAGCCTGCTTTTGGCGAGTTCGAAGGCTTCAACGCTTACGAGATGGCTGGGGGGCGTGTCCCCTGAAAACGCGTCCAGGAAGATGATGTCATACGGCCCGGCAGGGGATTTCAGGAAATTCCTGCCGTCTTCCACGAATGTCGGGTTCTTTACAGTGTCGAATGAGAAATATTTTTTTGCCGCCTCGACGACGCCAGGGTTTATCTCGACGACATCGGTCTTTATTCCGTAGCGGCCGAACCTCGCGGGGATGATGCCGCTGCCGAGCCCTATTACGAGCGCTTCTTTCGCGTCCGGGTTGTAGGTGCGGGCGAGCTGCTCGACATAGTAGGTGTACCTGGATATGGGCAGGCCGGAATTAATGTCAACGGCCCCCTGGATCATGTTCTCGAGGAGGAACTCACGGAGGAGCTTGTCCCCGTACGCGTAATCGACCACTTTTATCTGGCCGTAGGCGCTGTCTTCGTTTACGAGCACGGTAATCTTTGTCCCGTCAGGCCTTGTTACCGAAGGGAGTTCCTGTGGAACAAGCAGCAGCGCTATCGGGACGATCGCTACAGCGGCCGCAAGCGCTTTTTTCCTGAACAGGACCCAATACCCAGCTGACAGGGATATGAGGGTAAGCGCCGACAGGTATGTGATGTTGTTGACGCCAAGCCCCGGTATGAGGACAAAACCAGCGAGCACCGTCCCGATGAAGCTCCCGCAGGTCGATACCGCGTACAGCCAGCCAACGGTCCTGCCGACTTCCCTTGAGGCCTCGTTCATGTAAAGTTTTACCGTGTAGGGGCTTACCATGCCAAGAAGGAAAAGGGGAGGGCCGAAAAGCGCCGTTGAGCAGGCCAGGGAGCCGGCACGGAGGCCTAATTCGAGCGTATGATCGATGACGAAGCCCTTCACCAGAGGGATCAGGGCGACCCATAGCCCGGCCAGCATTATGATCGCGAAAAGGGAAGAGTGGCTGTTCCTGCTGTCGGCAAGCCTGCCGCCAATCCAGTAGCCGAGGGCCAGGGAGACGAGCGTGACGGTAATGAGGGAGGTCCAGACGAACAGGCTTACTCCGAAAGGCGGGCCGATGATCCTCGAGCCCAGGAGTTCGATCACCATTATAACCGCGCCGCTTACGAAAGCGTTGAAAACAAGATACCTGTTCACAGCCACCGGCCTGCCTCCGCGGAAAACTCAAACCCCGGCGTCATTTCGCGCCCAAAGCGCATCTGAAGCCGAAGTTGTTGTTCTTGGTCATTGGATGGAAGAATATCCTGTTGAAAGCCGGGGCGCTTATGCCGCACTTGTAGTAGGTGCAGTCGTACCATGAACCGCCCTTCAAGACCTTGTACTTCTCGCCGTAGTTCTCGTCGGGATGGTTGTTGCCCGGGTAGGGCTTGAACCAGTTTTCAGTCCACTCGAAGGCGTTGCCAGCCATGTCGTATATCCCGTAGTAGCTCTTGCCGTTCTCAAAGCTGCCGACCGCCATCGTGTCCTCGTTGCCGTACTGGGGGGTGTTGCCCTTGTTCTTGTCGAACTTGTCGCCCCAGGGGAATGTGCTGCCTTCGGGCCCCCTGGCGGCCTTTTCCCATTCGACCTCTGTGGGGAGCCTCTTGCCTTCCCATTTGCAGAACGCGTCGGCATCGGCCCAGGTCACATACACTACCGGGTGGTTCTCTTTGCCTTGAGGTATCCTGCCGAGCGCCCAGTGTGTAGGGGCAGTGCGTCCGGTAGCGTCAACAAAGGCCTTGTATCTTAAGTTTGTGACTTCGAATTTATCGAGGTAGAAGGCATTAAGGCGCTCCGTGTGCCTCGGCTGGCTCTTGGGCCACCAGTCATCAGCTCCCATGATAAAATCCCCGGCCGGGATGAGCGCCATTCCCTTGGGCACGCCAGCGGCGGCCTTTTTCTCCGCCTTTTTTACATCGGCCTTAGCTACGATCAGCTCTTTTTCAGAGTACTTTTCCATTTCCGCCGTGGCATGCGGCGCGCCATAGCGCGAATTCATATCCAGGTATTTATCGCTGAGGCCCGGGCCGTGACACTCCACGCAGGTCTCATCCCGCGTATAATCGATGGAGTAGCGCCTGTCCTGGGTATGGCACTTCGTGCAATCGGGCTCTCCGGTTACAGGGTCGTATTCGGAGCTTTGACTGGCCGTCGCGAGCGCCGGGAGGAGCGCCAGGAAGCATATCGCTCCGATGCCTTTAAGCAAGCTGCGCTTCATTTGTACCTCTGCGGAGTTGAAGCCGCGCCAGAGGAAGACGGGGCGGCTTCGAATTTGGAATAAATCTGTAGAGCCCGCGGGCCCCGTCGTTTAACGAGGGGGCCCGGGCGGTGCGTTCAGTTTTTAATTATCAGGGCTTGGGCCCGGCTGCCTTCCGGCCTTCTTCTCCGAGGTGTCTTATATACCAGAGCACATTCCAGCGCTCATGGTCGGTAAGCACCTCCTGCCATCTGGGCATTGACATGGCTTCTCCGCCGATATCCCTGTGTATGCCTTCGGTTATGGACTTGAAGAGCTCTTCGTCGGTTTTGCCCATCCGTTTGGAGTCTTCCACGAAATTGG
>MGPK01000018.1:112-2092 GCA_001795535.1 Deltaproteobacteria bacterium GWA2_54_12 | reverse complement strand
GGCCTGGACGCTCTGAGCCGCTTCTTTCACGGTTGTTGAAGCGTCCTGGCCTTTATCGCCAGAGCATCCATAGAGCGAGCCGGATAATAAAAACGCCGCTGCAAGCGCGGCCCGGCTCATGGAAACAAATCCACCAATTGAATCCCTCATGCCTTGTGCCTCATGTCTTCGGTATGGCGCTGCCGCGCTCAAAGCCGTTCAAGGCTTTGAGCGCCGGGTAAACTCTTAATCGAACTTCTTGAAGTATTCTACTTTTGAGGCAGTCTTCATGCCGTCCAGCCAGGATTTCCAGAGCTTCTTGTGCTCTTTCTGCTCAAGCTCGGACTCGAGTTTCTTCTGGTTCAGCTCCTCGAACTTTTTTTGTACGGGGGGCTTTCTGCCGTCCAGCTTTATGACATGGTAGCCGTAGATGGTCATTATGGGGCCGGAGATCTCGCCTGCCTTGAGTTTTGCCGCGGCTTCATCTATTTCCGGGAAAAGGCTGCCCTTATGGGCCCAGCCCATATCTCCGCCGCTCTTGGCAAAGGGGTCCTCGGAGCGCTCCTCGGCGAGTTTGCCGAAGTCCTTGCCTTCTTTCGCCAGCTTGATTATCTCTTCAGCCTTCTTTTTCGATTCGTTCCAGACCCTCTGTCCGCCGGACGGGTCGGCCTTTATGAGGATGGACCTCAGGTGTATCTGCTCAGGCTCTTTGAACTTTTCGAGATTTTTTTTGTAATAATCGCGCAGGAAAGCCTCGTCAACGCTCTGCTCGGCTTTTTTCTTGAACTCTTCGCTCTTGGACTTGGAGACTCTCGCTACGACGATGTCCTTTTTGAAGTCGTCCTTGAGCTCTTCAAGAGTCAGGTTACTCCTCTTCAAGACCTTATCCAGCGAGTCGCCCTTTGGAAGCTTCTTTTTGAGGTCCTTCATCTGCTGGTCAATCTCTTTTTTGTCGACATTGTCGAGCTTGTTTTCCTTGGCGTACTTGTATATGAGCTCGCCGTTGATGATGTTTTCCAGCGCCTTTTTCTGTATTCCCTTCAAGCGCTCCTCAGAGACCGCGTTATGGTATGTCACCAGCGGCATCAGGTTGTTTGTGGCGGTGTCCAGGTCTTCCTGGGTTATTTTTCTGCCGTTCACCGTCACGACTATTTCCGCGCCAGGATTCTGCAGGACTGCCGCTGGCTGCTGGTTCGCGGCAACCGAGGGCAGCGCCGGAAACAGGAACGCCGCGAACAGCGAGGCAATAACGGTTCTCTTGGAGAAGCTCATCATGCTAAAAACCTCCGGATTTATTGGCCGTATTATAATACAAAGGGAAAAAAGAATAAACCTGAAACTTTTGAGCTGAATGCCGGAACCTGCCGTCAAATCATTGTTTTCAGGCGGCTCGCGAGGTATGAAGCCCGGTCATGTCATTCTATTCTTTTTGCCTGAAAAGACCATTACGGCCAAATTAAAAATTTTTAATAAGTTTGGAGGGCGCGGCAGACAAAAAAAGGGGCCGGCGATGCCGGCCCCTTTTTTTTAACCTGCGGCTTTAAGGCCGCGAGGACACTTACTTGTTGTGGCAGGTTCTGCAGAGGCCGGAACCGGAGTTTCCGCCGACTCTTCTGAGGAACAGGCCGTTTGACTCTGCGTCCAGGTCGGTGATGCCGGCGCCAGCGTAGGTGGCGTCGATCTCGTTCCAGGACTTGTTGTTGAAGTGGGGATCGTGGCAGCTGGAGCACTCGACCTTGCTGTCCCTGAGGAGGTCAGCGATGGTCGCGGTGCTGGAAACATAGCCCTTCACGGCCCAGAGGTTCTTGGTCATGTTGCCGTTGTCAAAGGTCGCGGCGGAAGTTGCCAGATCAGCGGTCAGGTTGATGGTGGAAATGACGGTGTTCGTGGCCCTGAGACCGGCACGGTCAGCGTTATAAGCAATGGAAACCGGGTGGTCGTTGGAGAGGTTAAGCCCGATGTTCAACCTGCTGGAGGTCATGAAGTCGGAGACTACGCCCG
>MGPK01000018.1:0-77 GCA_001795535.1 Deltaproteobacteria bacterium GWA2_54_12 | reverse complement strand
GAGCCGCCGTTAACCACGCCCTTCTTACCGGGGGCGTTAACGATGTTATCAAAGGTGGTCACGCCGTCGTGGCAGCT
>MGPK01000017.1:105959-122008 GCA_001795535.1 Deltaproteobacteria bacterium GWA2_54_12 | reverse complement strand
AGACCAGTGGGCGAGGGTGGATATAGAAGAGACAAGGATTCAGAATATCAGGCTCGGCAGCCGCGCCGTCATAACTCCGGCAGGGGGAGGGCGCTCCTTTGAGGGACGAGTTATCGAGATAGGCGAGCTTGGCGGGTTTGCTACCCAGAGGGATGTTACAAGGGGCAGGGCGGATATAAAGACCTTCAGGGTCAAGGTCAGGGCCGGTGAAAAGGAAGGTTTCCTGAAGCCCGGCATGACGGTCAGCGTAAGGATATTTCTGAACGAGGCACAGGATGCGGGCGATAGAGACTACAGACCTCGTTAAAAAATACGGCGAGCTTACGGCATTGGGAGGCGTCAGCCTCGATGTGCCGGAAGGGGAGTTCTTCGGCCTTCTCGGCCCTAACGGCGCTGGCAAGACAACTCTCATAAGGATACTTACGACCCTCTTGAAGCCCACGGCAGGGGCGGCCCGGGTCATGGGCCATGATGTCGTAAAAGAGAACGCCCTTGTAAGGGCCCTCATCGGGGTCGTCCCGCAGGCCATGACGAGCGACCTTGACTTGACCGGCTACGAGACCATGGACATATACGCCCGGTTTTACGGCATGCACAGGAAGGAGCGGGGGGGCAGGATAGACGAGCTTCTCGACATGGTGGGCCTGAAGGACAGGGCAAAGGACCTGGTCGCTACCTACTCTGGCGGTATGCGCAGAAGGTTGGAGATAGCAAGGGGGCTGGTGCACAAGCCCGCTGTCCTCATACTCGACGAGCCTACTATCGGCCTTGACCCGCAGTCAAGGCATGTCGTATGGGAGCTTCTGGAGCGGTTCAGGAACGCCGACAAGCTGACCATCCTTCTTACGACCCATTACATGGAAGAGGCGGAATCGCTCTGCGACCGCGTCGCTATTATAGATTACGGAAAGATAGTCGCGCTCGACACCGTCCCCGGCCTTAAAAAGCAGATACCGCAAAAAGACTCGATAGAATTAGGCGTCACCGGAGTCGATATGGAAAGGGCGGTCGAGTGGGCGAAAAAGCTTTCGGGCGTGACGACCGCCTCTTACAGGGAGTCGACCCTGCTTGTCTCCGCTGACCACGGGGCCGAGGCCATACCCGCAATCGTGGAAGGATTGAGGGGCATGGGTGGCCGTGTCGCGAGAGTGATGCTCAAGGAGCAGACCCTTGAAGATGTTTTCATACATTACACCGGCAGGCCCATAAGAGAAGAAGAGGCGAAAAAGGTAAGCTTCCTTCTCGGCGCGGGCGTGCCGACAAAGTGGGGTAAGTAGCCCATGCACCGGTTTCTGGCTATCCTTGAAAGGGATTTGAGGAAGTTCATAAGGAACCCGCTCGTCGTGGCGATGAGCCTCCTTATGCCTATCATCTACCTCGTCATACTTGGCAACTCCTTTCAGGGCGAGCTTAAAAACCTTCCGGTTGCCGTGGTCGACCTCGATGGCGGCCCTTATTCCGAAAAGGTGATGGAGCTTTTCCGCGCAGTCGAGGCTGGCCCCGCAACCCTCGATATAATGCAGGTGGCTGACCAGGGCTTTGCCATGGAAGGGCTCAGGGAAGGCGTGTTCAAGGCTGTCGTCGTGATACCCGGAGGTTTTTCAAGGGATGTCATGCGGCGGAACTTGAGCGAGATCGGCCTGTACCTCGACAACGCCGAGACCATCTCCGCCTTGACAATAAGGGCGTCGATTACAGGGGCTCTTTCCGCTTTGAAGGACGAGTTCGTCTCGATAAGGGAGGAGAGGGCGCAGATGCGCCTGCGCGATATAGAGCTGTACAAAAAGATAGACTACGACCAGACCCTTATACCCGGCGTAGTCATCATGGCCATATTCCTGGGAGCCATGACAACCGGCGCGTTCAACATGGTGATGGACAAGTTCCTCGGTGTGGAAGAGAGCTATTTTCTGACGCCGCTTTCAAAAACCGACATAGTCATGGGCCTCATCGCAAGCGGCCTTCTCATCACGACCTTCCTGGCCCTTATAGTCCTTTTCGTCGGCTCGTTGATATCCGGGCTTTTCTTCTGGGGCGGCATCTCGTTTGGCGCTTTTGTACTGATGCTGGCCGTCATCATCCTTTCAACGCTCGGCCTACAGGGGCTGATGTTCATGATAATGGGCAGGATAAACCACCCGAGGATAGTGGGCGTGCTCGGCGGGTTTCTGAATGTGATACTCTTTTTCCCGAGCGGGGCCATATACCCCATCGAGAGCTTTCCCGGCTGGCTCAAGGCGTTCGCGTTCGTCAACCCGGAGACTTATTCAGTACACGCCATGAGGGCGCTTCTTTTCAAGAGCGCGGGCCTTCAGGCTGTACAGGGCGACATCGCCTTTCTGGCCGTCTTCGCGCTCATTTCTGTGCTCCTTGGTATGCTCGTTTTCAAGAGGGCGCTTTAGGCCGGGCCGCGTTGAATGAAACGAATGGCTGTGATATATTTTTGTTGTCATTGCGAGCGAAGCGAAGCAATCTTGTATGCCAAATGATGGACTTTAATTAAGGAGCTTTATTATGGAGCCGAGAAAAATAACCGAAGGCGTTTTCTGGGTAGGCGCGGTCGATTGGGACAGGAAGCTCTTCGACTCTCTCATACCCCTGCCGGACGGCACGAGCTACAACGCTTATCTTATAAAGGGCAGCGAAAAAACCGCTCTGCTCGACACAGTGGACCCTTCAAAAACCGCGACCCTTCTGAATAATCTCAAGGGCGTCGAGAAGATTGATTACATCGTCGTCCATCACGCCGAGCAGGACCATTCAGGCTCGCTTCCTGTTGTGCTTGAAAAATACGGGGAGGCGAAGATTGTCTGCAATCAGAAGTGCAAGGAGTTCCTCATAGACCTCCTGCACCTCCCTGAAAACAGGATAGTCACCGTAGCCGACGGCGAAGTGCTCGACCTGGGCGGCAAGACGCTTGAGTTCATATTCACCCCATGGGTACACTGGCCTGAAACTGTCTCGACCTTTTTGAGGGAGGACGGCATGCTTTTCAGCTGCGACCTTTTCGGTTCGCATTTGTCATTTCCCGGGCTTTACATGGAAGACGAGAAGAAGGTCTGCGACGCCTCGAAAAGGTATTACGCGGAAGTCATGATGCCTTTCAGGTCAACGATAAAAAAACACCTCGAAAGGCTTTCCGGCTTTGACATAAAGACCATAGCACCGAGCCACGGCCCGCTTTACAAAGACCCATTGTGCATCATGGACTCCCATAGGGACTGGGTCTCGGACAGGGTCTCAAACACGGTCTTGATACCTTACGCGACCATGCACGGCTCGACCGAGATGATGGTCGAGCAACTCGCGAGCGGCCTCTATGAGCGCGGCGTTAAAGTCGAAAGGTTCAACCTCGCATATGCCGATACTGGCAGGATAACGATGGCGCTCGTTGACGCTGCGACCGTGGTCTTCGCCTCTCCGACAGTTCTGGGCGGGGCGCATCCGCTCGTCATATCAGCGGCATTCCTCATAAACGCCTTGAGGCCGAAGCTTCGGTACTCGGCCATTATCGGGTCTATGGGCTGGGGTGGAAAAATGGCCGAGCAGGTCTCCGCGAACATCGGCAACCTCAAGGCCGAGAACCTTGGTACAATCCTCGTCAAGGGAATGCCGAGACAGGACGACCTCAGGAAGATAGACGAGCTGGCGGGATTGATTGCCTCGAAACATAGAGAGAGCGGTATTATCTGACATCGGGAGGCACACTTGAAATCGTTTCGCAAAGAGCTTCTTTTCACCATACCGGGCAGGGTCGGCTTCGTTAACATCACTCCGCAGGTCGAGCAGTGTTTGAAGGAGAGCGGCGTAAAAGAAGGGCTCGTGCTCGTCAACTCCATGCACATAACCTCTTCGGTCTTCATTAACGACGACGAGAGGGGACTTCACCAGGACTTTGTCGAGTGGCTCGAAGAGCTTGCCCCGCACGAGCCGGTATCAATGTACAGGCATAACGACACCGGCGAAGACAACGCCGACGCCCACCTGAAGAGGACCGTCATGGGCAGGGAAGTGGTGGTGGCGATAACCGGCGGCAGGCTTGACTTCGGCACATGGGAACAGATATTCTACGGAGAATTCGACGGCAGGCGCGCCAAACGCGTGCTCGTCAAGATAATAGGAGAGTAGCAGGATAGGGTGCGCTGTGCGCACCATTTGGATTTTTTTGATTCAGTTGTAGGGTGGGCAGTGCCCACCATTTACGATGAGATTATGTCGCGAAAAATGTTTCCTTGTTGGCAGAGTAACTTTTAGAAAGGTGGGCGGTGCCCACCCTACGAGACTTGTTACGGAAACATAATAGTGAGCAGAGTGCACCCTAAGGAACGGATTACAGAGTGAGGGATCATTTTAAAAAAAATGGTGCGCACAGCGCACCCTACGAGACTATGCTCGATAGAATTAATCTGATTGTTTTTTATGGTTTGGCAATTTCGGTTTTTTGCATCGTGGGAGGATATTTGTTTTCTTTGATATTCCCAGAAGTGACCATATTTGGAAGAATTTCGGCTATTGCGGTCATTCCTGGCTGGTTTTCTGGAGCTTCAGCAGTAATCTTATTTCTTATCGGTTCGATTCTTTTTTTATTTGGCCGAATGGAAAATTATTGGAATTCTTTATACCCATTGAATCTTGGTTTGACCTTTTTGGGCTTGTGCTTCATAGCTTATAACCCTAATCAGCACCCGCTTATATGGATTTTTTCCGCAACTATGTTTGCCTTAGTTGTTTCTCTGTTGTTGCATAGAATAAATATAATAAAATATAAGCCGTTTCTTTTAATTTTGACGGTTTTGCTCTTTGTTTATGTCGTGGAGTGGTTTTATTGGTGCCATCATTTTCGTAGGTCTTTCTTTTTTAAGCGGAGTTTCAAAAACGATTTGGCACTTGACCAAAAGCTTGGAATGGTAGGGTGTTCTGTGCGCACCATCTTTGAAATCCATTGTTGGGTTACGCTACGCTAACCCAACCTACAAAACTACGAGACTGGCACAGGGTAGGGTGCGCTGCGCGCACCATCTAAATCCATCTACCGCCTCTCCACCTCGAACCTCGGCTCTCCCTCGATAAGTATCTCTATCTTCTCCTCGCCTTTTACGACCTCCATGTTCGGTCTGAAGAAGATGAAGTCCTGATGGAAGGGGACGCTGACCTTACCGCCAAACGAAGAGTTATCGCCGAGGGCGATGTGGATTGTGCCGAGTATCTTTTCCGTCTCCAGAATATTGTCAGGCCTCGATGCCTTGTCGTTCGTGCCTATGCCAAGCTCCGCAATATTTCCGCAGAGCGGGTTCTTCGCTATCCTGTCCCTCAAGTCATTTGAAAATTCATCTTTACCGACGACCTCGACTACCTGTCCCTTTTTCACGATAAGCTCAACCGGGTTGTGAAACTTCCCTGTAGGAGCCCATTCGAGCACAAGGATTCCGTCGGCAGTGCCTTCGACAGGCGCGACGAAGGCCTCTCCAGCAGGGAGGTTGCCGAAGGCCCCGCGCTCGGTCAGCATGCCGGTATCAGGCAGGACTTCCCTTCCTTGTATCGAGAAGCTTATGGCAGTGCCGTTATGCGAGGTGATGATCACGGTGTCCGCGCCCGACATCATCGAGACGAGCCTTTTCGTCCTTCTTTCGACCTCGGTCCAGTCCGCGGTCATGGCCCCTTCCAGCATGAACCGCTCGAATAGAGGCATGCTGGCGTACCTCACGCCCATGACCCTCGTGAGGAAATCCCTGAACCTCGTGTGCGAGGTCGAATAGTGCGAAAGGGCTATTATGGCCGCCGGGCAGGCAGCATGCTTCTCGATTATCTCTTCGGCCGCCTTGAGCACCTCGGCGTTGGCCCGCTTCGAGAGTAACCGTTCGAGTATCGCCTTCTCGTCAAGCATATCTATGGCTTTGGCCCCGAAGCACGCCTCCCAGAGCTCCCTTGGCGGCTCCTTGCCGTGGTTCCCGGCAGCCGTGAACTCCATGTACTCTACCTTGCAGAGGCTCTCTCCCGCGTCGGCTACATCACTGGCTATACCGACGAGGGCCTGCCTTCTGCCCCGCTCATCGTCTGATACTTCTTCGTTTTCTGCGATGAGGTCGGTGAAGACAAGTACCCGTTCATCCGCTTTGACTCCAAGGTTGACGGTGTATATGCTTTCGAGCGCTTCTGACGGCATTGAGTTCTCCTTTTAGGAAAATTGCTCTTTTTCCTGACCTTAAGCGTCAGGGCGTAAATAAAAATGCTCACGAATTCACATATATGCTGCGCTTTTTATTTCCGCACTTCCTTGACTTCAGAAAAAATATCTAATTTTTCCATGGGCAATCTTAACTTCAATATATCATTGGCCGTTTTTTTGTCAATGCGGCCGCTCTTTATGCCGCCCTTTGTTCAAAATATTGACATAGGTCACTTCGCTAAGCTATAATGCGCCAAAATCGCCCCTTGCATCTCACCAGGAGACCAGCACATGGGAATCTGCACTATCCTTCTCGTTGAGGATGAAGAATACATCAGGGAATCCCTGAAAGAAATACTCGAGATGAACGGCTACAAGGTCACGACCGCCCATAACGGCGAGGTTGGCATCGAGGCGGCCGCAAAAGCGTCGTTCGACATACTTATAACAGACCTGAAGCTCCCGGGGACAGACGGCATCGGGGTCATCCGCTCAATCAAGTCGATTTCACCTGATACAACCTGCATCGTCCTCACCGGATATGCCTCGGTAGAGACCGCGGTCGAGGCCATGCGCCTCGGCGCGTTCACCTATCTCAAAAAACCTCTCAACAAGGACGAACTTCTTATAAACCTCGAGAAAGCAAAGGAATTCCATTCCCTCAAGGAAGAGAACTCCAAGCTCAAAGATGAGATAAAGAAGAACTGCACGACCGCCATACTCGGCACGAGCGCCGAGATACAGTACATAAGGGACTTGATCGACAAGATAGCCGACACCGATTCCACAGTCCTCATACTGGGCGAGAGCGGCACGGGCAAGGAGCTTGTGGCAAGGGCGCTCCACTATGGCAGCACCCGGAGCAAAAAGCCGTTTGTACCGATAAACTGCGGCGCCATCCCTGAAGACCTCCTTGAAAGCGAGCTTTTCGGCTATGAAAAAGGGGCCTTTACAGGCGCGATAGCCACCAAGATAGGCAGGTTCGAAGCGGCAGACCAGGGGACGGTCTTCCTTGATGAGATAGGAGATATGAGCCCCGGCCTCCAGGTCAAGATTCTGAGGGTGTTGCAGGAAAAGGAATTCGAGAGGGTAGGGGGCAGGAACACGATCAAGGTCGATGTAAGGGTCGTTGCCGCCACCAACCAGGACCTGGAGAAAGCCGTCGAGGAAAAGAAGTTCAGGAACGACCTGTACTACAGGCTGAATGTGATACCCATCCACTTGCCGCCCCTGAGGGACCGGAAGGAAGACATCCCTCTACTCGTAGAGCACTTCATCGAAAAGATGGAGAAAAGAAAGAAGAAATCGATAAAAGGCGTTTCCTCGGAAGCCTTGAGGTCCTTTGAGGCTCACGAATGGCCTGGCAATATAAGAGAGCTTGAAAACCTCATGGAAAGGCTTATTGTGCTCAAGGAGGAGGGGAGCTTCATAACTCCAAAGGACCTCCCGGACAAGATAAGGCAGTTGAAAAACACCTCGGCCGCCTCCCAGATGGCCCTCCCACCCAATGGCATCGACTTCAACGAGGCCGTTGACAACTACGAAAGGGAGCTCATCGTGAGCGCCCTTCAGAAGGTAAACGGCATAAAGAAGAAGGCCGCCGAATACTTGAACCTCAACAGGACCACCCTCATCGAAAAGATGAAAAGAAAGGGGCTGCTCGACCAGTACGACACCCCTGAGGCTCCGGAGAGCAATGAAGTGATCGATGTCGCCAGGTCATGAATTTGACGCGTCAGCGGCCTGAGTCCGCCATTGCTGTCTGGCATGATACCTGTCTGTCTTTATAGTCTCTCTTTATTTCTCCGCCTAACTGCCTGTTTTTACATTACTTTCCTTTAAAGTCCCTTCTTTGTTCCCAAGCTTCAATTTGCCTTGGCACGCTTGTTGCTTCAGTATTCTGTCCGTAGTACCAGAAAATATTACGGATACCTCAATGAGCTGGCTTAAAACTGTTCTCCTTTTAGCGCTGTTGCTTTCGTTTGCCTCGTTAGCGGAGGCCGCGGAGGTCGTGGCTATGCGCGCCTATGAGCACAAGGAATTTCACAGGCTTACCCTGATCATCTCCCAGGACATAACTTTTACCGCTGAAAAAGGGGACGAAAATGTCGTCCTCAAGCTGAGGGAGCTTTCCGTCAAGCCGTTAAAGGAGCTTCCCGCGACAGAGGCCATAAAGGTCAGGAGCTTCAGGCAGGGGACAGACGCTTCCGGCGTTTATGCCTCACTCGATGTCGCCATGCCAGCAGGTTCGACTGTGAAGCAGACCATAAAGTCCGGCCCTTACAGGGTCATACTCGACATATATCCCCCGGCAGGCTACGGGAAGAAAAAAGAGATGGCCCCTTATATGAAGGCGGCTCTCTTGGAGCAGGACGCCTCAAAGGTGATGGCCTTTAACGATTCGTGGCGCTGGGTATACAGGAAAAAGGTCATTGATACGCTCAGGGCCGGCCTGTACGGTGACGGCTCTGCCGAGGCCTTCAGGGCTTCGCTTGGCATAGAGGCGAAAGACGCTAAGTCTGTAGCGGCTCAGGCGGCGATTGTCGCTATAAGGCTCAAGTCAGAAGGCCGCGAGGGCGACTCCGTTCTTCTGAATGAAATAATGCTTTTCAACTCCTCTAAAGGGCATCCGTCCGGGTTTGAGCACTCGCTCAGGACTGCCTCGAACCCGGCCCTGAAGGGTCTCGGATATTTCCTGCTGGCCGAACGGTTTGAGAAAAACGGGTTTTTCCCTGAGGCGTCCGGATATTACACGCTCGCCGATAAAGCCGCACCAAGCGGCTCGCTTAAATCCCTCGTCCTGTTCAGGAAGGCGAGGCTTTTATTTTTTGACCACAAATACTCCGAGGCAAAAGACAGTTTCAAAAAGGCGCTTGACGCGGGCTATGTCGACGCCAGGGGGTGGCTTGCCAGCACCTGCGTCATAAAAGGCGAGTTGGACTTGGCGTGGGACAACTTCCGCGCGCTCAGGAAGGGCGCGAGCGAGCTCGATCCGATAACTGCGCTCGGTCTTGCCGACATGCACCTTGTGAGGGGCAACTTCCAGGAGGCGCGCTATGCATTCGGGTCGTTGAGGGCAAGATACCCGGAGGAAGGGCTTATTGGCACATATCTCATTTTAAGGGAAGGGGATACACATTTCCTCGAAGGCAAGAGAAACGAAGCAGTTGACCTCTATTCGAAGACAAAGGAAAAGCTCAAAGGCGAGCCGTGGGCCATCTCGTCGCTTTCGCTTGCGGACGCTTACTTCGTGATAGCGACAAGGGAGGAGATGGAGAAGGCGGAAAAGATGTACGAGGCCGTGGCAAACGGCGGGTTCGAAGGTTCGCCTATAACGCACATGAGGCTGGTGGCGGCGCGCATGGCTCTGGGCAGGCACCGTGAAGGTTACGAAGTCATCAAAAGGTTCCACGCCGCCTACCCGACAAGCTCCCTGAGGCAGGATATGTTCAGGGTCTCTTCGGCGCTGTTTTACGGCTGGATCAACTACCTCCTTGTGAAAGAAGACCATCTCGGAGCGGTGAAACTGTACACAGATACGCCTCTGTCAGTGCCCTTTGGCAAAAAGGCTGAAGTCAGCTTCAAGATAGGTAAATCATGCAAGACGATAGGCTTGCTGAGCGAGGCCGCAAAGCACCTTAATATCGCCATAAAGATAGGCGACGGCGCTGTCGCTGAAGAGGCGATGATTCTTCTGGCTGGCATTTATCTCGACCAGAACGATACCGGCTCAGCCGAAAGGCTCATGAAGGCCTTTGGCACGAGGTTCCCCAGGACAAAGAGGACGGCGGAGATCGAACAACTGCACGCGAGGATGGCGTTCATAAACAAGGATTATAAAATGAGCGCCAATCTGTCGAATGCCGGGTCTGACCCGGCCCTTCTTGCCATGAAGGCGGATTCCCTGGCCAGGACCGGAAAGTCAAAAGAAGCGACAATAAACTTCGAGAGCGCGGCGCGCACATTCAGTGAGAAAGGCGAAAAGGACGCGGCCTCCGTGGCGTGGCTCCGGAGCGCTGACGCGAGGTTCGCCTCCGGCGATTATTCCGGCGCCGCCGAAGCCTACAGAAAAGGAATGGACTCCGGGACTGGAAAAAAAGAGGACAGGTCCTGGGCCCTGTACAGGCTCGCCCAGTGCTACTCCAGAACCGGCATGAAAGACAAAGAGACTGAGGCATTGAAGGAATTGAAGGCCCTGGGCGGAGAGTACAGCCAGTGGTCGGAAAAGATTTACGAAAAAGCGAAAAGCCTTTAAGGAGGACTCTGTGATGAACGAGCAGCTGCCTGTAGAGCTACTGAGCGACGCTTTCAATGTCTTCAGGGACGCGTCAAGGAAACTCGAAGAGCAGTACGCGCTCCTCGAAGACAGGATAGACGAGTTGTCTTTGGAACTTGCGGAAAAGAACAAGGCAATTGAAAGGACAAGGCGTCTGGCCGCGATGGGAGAGATGGCCGCCAGGGTGGCCCATGAGATAAGAAACCCGCTCGGCTCGATGGCCATTTTCGCTAACCTGCTCGAGAGGGAGCTTGCATCCGAGCCGGAAAAACAGCGGCTCGCCAATCACATTTCAACTGGCATAAAGTCCCTCGACAACCTGCTTTCCAATATGCTCCTTTTCGCCAGCTCCCCTGAAGCCAAGCTGAAATCGGTCGACATCAGAAAAATCGTAGAAGACTCGCTCCTTCTCGCGAAAGGGCACGATAGAAGCAATGTTTCCGTGAAGGCCGAGTTCTGCGGCCAGACCTCCATTATGGCCGATGGCGTGCTACTGAAGCAGCTTTTCCTGAACCTCATAATAAACGCCATCGACGCTATGGACGAGGGCGGCTCTTTGAAGATACGCACGAAGGTTGTAGACGACAGGCAAAGGTACATGGAGATAAAGGTAAGCGATTCCGGCAGGGGCATAAAAAAAGAGCATATAGACAGGGTCTTTGACCCGTTCTTTTCGACGAAGGACCGCGGCACCGGATTGGGGCTCGCGATCGTTTCAACGGTAGTCAACGCCCACAGCGGATTCATCGATGTAAACTCGGTTGCCGGAGAGGGGACGACCTTTACCATAGGCTTTCCACTGCTGAGGGAGTACAGGATATGAGACGCGTTCTCGTGGTAGACGACGAGCCGGGGATGAGGCTCGCCATAAAGGAGGCCCTTACCCGCAAGGGCTATGAGGTCGGCCTGGCCGCCAACGGCATTGAGGCGCTCGCTGAGTTTTCAAAATCCAGCTACGGCATGGTCATAAGCGACATGAACATGCCGGGCATGGGCGGCATGGAGGTCCTGCGCGCTTTGAAAAAGACTTCGCCCCATGTGCCTGTCCTCCTCATAACAGCCTTCGGCACCATAGAGACCGCGGTCGAGGCGGTAAAAGAAGGCGCTATTGACTTCATTCTGAAGCCTTTTACCCTTGCGATGCTTGAGCAGATGGTCGAAAAATCTTTCAGCACAAGAGAGGCTGTCTCCGACTTCGAGGCCAGGGGCAAGGCCATGCTCGCAAGAGGCCCGGTCATGCAGAAGGTCGTATCAATGGCAACGGTTGCCGCCACGAGCGACGCGACTGTGCTCATATCCGGTGAAAGCGGCACTGGCAAGGAGCTACTCGCCAGGTTCATACACGAGATGAGCCCGAGGAAGGAAAAGCCCTTTGTCGCGGTTAACTGCGCCTCCATACCTGAGGGGCTCCTTGAAAGCGAGCTCTTCGGACACGAGAAGGGTGCCTTTACCGGCGCGCACTCTTCGAGGCAGGGAAAATTCGAGCAGGCCAATACGGGGACCATACTGCTTGATGAGATAAGCGAGATGGACCTGAAGCTCCAGGCAAAGCTGCTGCGAGTCATACAGGAGAAGGAAGTCGAGAAGATAGGCGGCAGGGGGCCGCTGCCGCTTGATATAAGGATAATCGCCACGACGAACCGGGAGATGAAAAAAGAGGTGAAAGAGGGCCGTTTCAGGGAAGACCTCTATTACAGGCTCAATATATTCCCGGTGATGCTGCCGCCGCTTCGCGAGAGGGCGGAAGACCTCGTACACCTCGCCGCTCACTTCATGCGCAAGTTCAGCTCGAAGTACAACCGGAGGATAGAGGAAATGTCAGCCGATGCCATGGAGCTCATAAAAAGGCTTGAATGGCGCGGCAACATCCGCGAGATGGAAAATACCATTGAAAGGGCCGTGCTCCTTTGCCAGGGCTCTACTCTTGAAACCGAACACCTTCGCATGTGCCAGGAGCTTGCGGGCGACTTGGACCCTGTTTCAGTGACCACTGTCAAAGATACTGAAGTTTCCAGCACTTGCCAGGCAGTTGTCAGCGATAGCGCCAATTTGATGACGCTTTGGGAGATGGAGAAGGGACTCATAAAGAAAACCCTCGGCGAAGTGGAAGGTAACAGGACCCAGGCAGCCAGGATACTCGGGATATCGGTAAGGACTCTGAGAAATAAACTCAAGGAATACGGGCAGATGCTTGAAGCATAGGAAAAAAATCCTTTTTACGCATAAAAAAATGCTGGCAAATGCCAGCCTTTTGTATTTTGGTACGGAAATTGCTTTATATCTATCTCAGCAATGCTTTTGAACGAAAGGAGCTCATATGCCAGTCGGGATGTTCGACAGTACGGTAAATCTTTTAGGGAACAGTCTGGATTTGCGGGCTGAGAGGCAAAAACTCCTGTCATCCAACATCGCTAACCAGGAAACGCCCGGCTACAGAGCGGTTGATATCAACTTCGAGCAGGAGATGAAAAAGGCCGAGGGCTCCATGCCGTCGGGCCAGCCTTTAACCGGCACAAACATGAGGCATATATCAACAGGAGGCCCGCCTGGTCTGGTCCCTACGGTTGTGGACAGGGTCACCGACCTCGAAGGGTATGACAAGAACTCGGTCGGAATAGAGGCCGAGATGGCAAGGCTTTCCGAGAACTCGATAATGTACAAGACTTCAGCGCAGATGCTCAAATACAAATTCAATCTCCTCATGACCGCCATCAAGGAAGGGGGAAGGTAGTCAATGGCAGACCTTTTTTCAGTAAGCGCTTCCGGCATGGAGGCGCAGAGATTCAGGATGAACATCATAGCGAGCAACCTCGCCAATGTCGAGACCACCAGGACCGAAAGCGGCGGAGCCTACAGGCGCAAGGACATAGTCTTCGCGGCACAGGGCGAAGGCGGCTTCGGGAGTTTTCTGAGGCAGGCGATGGACGGGGCCGCCCCGGGCGTGAAAATAGCCGGAGTAATAGAAGACGCGAGGCCCTTGAAGAATGTATATGAACCGGCCCATCCGGACGCCAACCCGGAAGGGTATGTCGCTTTCCCGAATATCAATGTGGCTGAAGAGATGGTCAACATGATAGCCGCTTCCAGAAGCTATGAAGCCAATGTGGCGGCTTTCAAGGCCACGCGAGAGATGGCTTTGCAGGCCCTCGATCTCGGGCAGTAGAGAAAATAATCCGGAGGATGACCCATGGTTGATTCGATAAAAGGGGCTTTTAATACAACGATAGACGCGGCTTCCGCTGGCAAGCCGTCAACAGGCATAAAGGAAAGCGGCTTCGCGGATGTGCTCAAGGACTCCATCCAGAAGGTCAACAGCATACAGGGCGAGGCTGACCAGGCCATAAAGGGGCTTTCAACCGGCCAGGTCAACAACATCCACGAGACCATGATAGCCATAGAAAAGGCCAACCTGTCATTCAACATGATGGTGCAGGTGAGAAATAAGCTTGTCCAGGCCTACGAGGAAATAATGAGGACGCAGGTATAATCCATGGATAAGCTGCTCGAACAGATAAAGGCCTTTGCGAAGGAAAAGCCGCTGATGATGCTGGGAGGGGCCATACTGGCCGCCGCCCTCGTCGCGGTCGTCCTCCTCATGAACCAGGGGCCCGAGTACCAGTCGCTTTACGCGCAGCTATCGGCGGAAGACTCCGGCGCCGTCATCGAAAAGCTCAAGGAAAAGAGGGTCCCGTACAAGGTCGACGGCACTTCAATAAGCGTTCCGGCGGACAAGGTCTACGAGACCAGGATGGAGCTTGCCGGTGAAGGGCTGCCGCAGGGCGGCGGGGTCGGCTTCGAGATATTCGACAAGACCGCCTTCGGAGTTACCGACTTCGTCCAGAAGATCAATTACAAGAGGGCGCTCCAGGGCGAACTGTCCAGGACCATTACCCAGATAAAGGAAATAGACACGGCGAGAGTGCACCTGGCCCTGCCTGAAAAAGGAGTATTCCTTGACGAGCAGAAAAAGGCGCGCGCTTCGGTAATAGTAAAGCTCAAGCCGGGCAAGCAGCTCACACAGGGACAGGTGAGCTCAATAGTGCACCTGGTCGCGAACAGCACTGACAATTTGAAGCCCGAGGATGTAGCTGTCGTCGATACCGCCGGCAAGATGTGGACGAGGGAAGCTGACGAGGACTCCGGCATGATGCTTTCGTCAACCCAGCTCGAGTATAAGAGGTCGCTTGAGAAGGACTACGAGCACAGGGTCCAGTCGATGCTGGAGAAGGCCGTCGGCATGGACAATGTCGTTGCCAGGGTTTCCGCCGATGTCGACACCAGGCAGGTTGAAACGACTGAAGAGCGCTACGACCCGGACGGGCAGGTCGTAAGGAGCGAGCAGAAGAGCAAGGAGACTTCGGTTGGAGGGGTAGCAGCTCTTGGAGTACCCGGGGTGCTCTCCAATATGCCTGAGACGGCGCAGGGAGGCAAGGCGGCAGGCGCTGCCCCGCCGAGCAGCAACAGGCAAAACGACGTCATAAACTACGAGATAAGCAAGGTCACGAGCCATGTCGTCGAACCGACTGGCGCGATAAAGAGGCTTACAGTGTCGGTCCTGGTCGACGGCACTTATCAGGCCGCAGCGAGCGGGACAGATGCTGGCGGGGCTAAAAATTATGTACCCAGGACAGAAGAGGAACTCGCGAAGTTCACGGACATGGTCAAGGCTGCGGTAGGCTACAGCGAGACCAGGGGAGATGTCATAACGGTAGTCAGCACGCCGTTTGAACAGGGAATCTCTGAAGCCGATATTGCCCTTGAAAAAGCGCCGCTGGTGCCGCCTCAGCTCGTGCCGGTGCTGCTGAAATACGCGACAATAACGCTTATAACGCTTTTCATAATACTGTTCGTCGTGCGCCCTGTGATGAAGAGGCTTACGAGCGAGAAAAAGGCGCTCGAAGAGATACAGAGGAGCATGCCTGCGTTGGGCGGCGGCGCCGAGCTGGCGCTTGAAGCCGGACAGAAGGACCACGACGCTGTCGAGCGCTTGAAGCGCGTAGTGCGCGAGAACCCGCAGCAGGTCGCGATGGTACTTAAAGGCTGGATAAAGGAGAGATAGGATGGTAAGGGAATTAAAGCTTACGGGCTCTGAAAAAGCGGCCATTCTCCTTATGAACATCGGAGAGGACCTCGCCAGTGATGTCCTGAAGTTCATGACCCCGGCAGAGATGCAGCTTCTCGGAGGCATGATGGTGAGGAAGGAGTCGGTCTCTCTTCAGGTGGGCCGCCAGGTCGTGGGCGAGTTCATCGACTCGATCGACAAGGGCGATGTTTTCGTGGAAGGGCTTGAGTTCGCTAAGAATGTCATGATAAGGACTCTGGGGCCTGAAAAGGCCCAGTTCATACTCGACCAGATTACGCGTGACATGGGCGGCGGCGGCATAGAGTCGCTCAAATGGATGGACCCGGCAATTGTAGCCAATATCATAAAAAGCGAGCACCCGCAGATAATCGCCATCATCCTGGCGCACCTCGAGCCTGACAGGGCGGCTCAGGTCCTCCTGCACATGCCTGAAGAGCGGGTGAGGGGCGAGATAATGCTGAGGGTCGCCAATCTGAAGAGGATACCCCAGGCCGCAGTGAAAGACCTTGAGATGCTCATAAGCG
>MGPK01000017.1:96627-105924 GCA_001795535.1 Deltaproteobacteria bacterium GWA2_54_12 | reverse complement strand
TCGGTAGAAGGAGTAAAGCTTGCCGCCGAGATTATGAACCAGATAGACACCAAGTCCGAGGGCGAGATAATGGATATTATCGAGAAGGCAAGCCCGGACCTCGCGGTGCGCATACAGGAGAAGATGTTCGTATTCTCCGACCTCATGGGCGTGGACGACAGGAGCATGCAGCTTATCGTCAAGGAACTGAGCGGAGAAGTTCTTGGCGTCGCCCTGAAGGGCTCGGAAGAGCAGATAAAAGATAAGTTCCTCAAGAACATGTCGGAGCGCGCGGCCGAGATGCTCAGGGAAGACATGGACGCGAAAGGCCCGGTGAAGCTTTCGGATGTGGAAAAATCCCAGCAGGAGATAATAAAGATAGCGCGCAGGCTCGAGCAGGAAGGCAAACTCGTAAGGTCTGGAAGGGGCGGCGATGTACTCGTCTAGCATTTTCAAGAATACCGCGATTCTAGCGGACGCGGAGCCTTTTGAGCTCGGGGGCGTAGAAGCCCTGGAAGAGATTATCCCGGAGCCGGATAATTCCGAAAGCATCGGTTCGAGGATCGAATCGCTCGAAAGGGAGGCCTACGAAAAAGGCTTCAACGCCGGGGAGAAGGCCGGGTACGAGTTTGGCCGCAAAAAGGCCGAAGTCCTTTTCAGCGGCATCGAGGGAGTATTGAACGAGCTGTCCACTTTCAAGCAATCTCTTTACTCCAAGTGCGAACGGGAGATGGTCGAGCTCAGCCTGTCAATCGCCAAAAAAGTCATCCAGAGGGAGACTGTCATAAAGGAAGACGGAGTCCTCGAATGCCTCAGGGCCGCGCTAAGGGCGGTCGTGGCAGGCGGTCAGATAGCCGTAAGGGTCAACCCCAAGGACCTGGACATGGTTAACGCCAACAGGGCAGAGCTGGCCCGTTTCTCAGGTGCGGCAAAAGGGATGAGCGTCGAATCTGACGAGACGATATCAAGAGGCGGCTGCGCTATCTCCACGAACTTCGGTGAGATAGACGCCACCATAGAAACAGCATTGCAGGAAGTAGAGGAAAAGCTGAACGATGCATACAGCGGTAATTGAATCACTGAACCGTCATAAAAAGACCGTCGACGAAGTAAGCTCCGTGCGCATTAACGGCAGGGTAACAAGGGTCGTCGGCCTTGTCATGGAAGGCATCGGGCCGGGCTCGTCTGTCGGCGAGTTCTGCCATGTCTTCCCCAAGGACAGCGCCGAGCCCATACAGTGCGAGGTCGTAGGCTTTTCGGACGACAAGATACTCCTGATGCCGCTCGGCGAAGTGAGAGGCATAGGCCCTGGCAGCAGGATAGTGGCCAAAAGGGTGAGCGCGTCAGTCAGGGTCGGCAGAAAGCTTCTGGGCAGGACTCTCGACGGGCTCGGTTGCCCGCTTGACGGTCTCGGCCCCGTAGACGCCGAGAAGGATTACCCGCTGTATTCTACCCCTCCGAACCCGCTTTCAAGAAAAAGAATAGAAAGCCCGTTGAATGTGGGCATAAGGGCTATAAACGGCCTGCTGACTGTAGGCAAAGGGCAGAGGATAGGCATCTTCGCCGGAAGCGGCGTTGGCAAAAGCGTGCTCATGGGCATGATGGCGAGGAACACCGAGGCCGATGTGAATGTCATATGCCTTGTCGGCGAAAGGGGCCGGGAAGTCAAGGAGTTCATCGAAAAAGACCTCGGGCCTGAAGGCCTCAAGCGCTCAGTCATAATCGTAGCCACCTCAGACCAGCCGCCGCTCATACGGATGAGGGCGCCCCTCGTTGCTACGGCCATCGCAGAGTTTTTCAGGGACCAGGGCCAAGACGTCCTTCTCATGATGGACTCCATATCGAGGTTCTGCATGGCGCAGAGGGAGATAGGCCTTGCCATAGGCGAGCCTCCCGCAACAAAGGGCTACCCGCCTTCTGTCTTCGCGCACCTCCCCAGGCTTCTGGAACGGGCCGGGACTTCAGCGGGCCACGGCAGCATCACGGGCTTTTACACCATACTCGCGGAAGGCGACGATGTTAACGACCCGGTCGCGGACGCGGCCAGGGCCATACTGGACGGCCACATCGTGCTCACGAGGGAGCTGGCCACGCAGGGCCATTACCCGGCGATAGACATTCTCTCCAGCATCAGCCGTGTTATGAACGACATCGTGAACCCGGAGCACAGGAAGGCCGCGATGGGCCTGAAGTCGGTTCTGTCGACCTACAAGAAAGCCTATGACCTCATCAGCATCGGCGCGTACAAGGAAGGCAGCGACCCCAGGGTCGACCACGCCATAAAATCAATAGACAAAATAACAGCGTACCTGAGGCAGGACATAACCGAAGGCGTCGGGTACGATGACAGCCTCCAGGGCCTGTTCGGCCTGCCGGTGACAGTATGAGCAAGTTCGTCTTTAACCTCGAACCTCTCTACGATTACAGGCAGCGCCTCGAGGAGCTTAGCCAGAAGGAGTTCGCGGAAGTGAACCTCCATCTCGCCGCTGAAGAAAAAAGGCTCTCTGAGATGAATGAGCTATACGCGAACTCGGCTCTTGAGATGGACGCTCTGAAGGAAAAGGGCGCGGCTGTCAGCGACATCGAGATGCAGCACCTGTACCTCGAAGGACTCAAGCGCCACATAAAGGCGCAGGAAGAGGCGGTTGGCCAGTTAAGAAACCTCGTTGAAAAAAAACGCGCTGAACTCATTGACGCTGCCCGTAACCGCAGGGTCATAGAGATAATGAAGGAACGGTCCTTGAACGCGCATAATCTCAAGGAGAACAAGCTCGAGCAGAAGGAGGCCGACGACCTCACTTCGGCCAGGCTGAGGAGAAAAGGGAATGAGAATTAAGCTGATAGCGCTCCTGGCGGCTGCCGCTTGCGCCCTCATCGCTCTTTCAGGGCTGGACCTCCTTGATATAAGGCCGGTCTTCGCCGAACAGGCGCAACAAAAGGCTGAGGCCGCGCCAGTGGCAACCGCGTCTTCCGCGGATGCTGAGAAGGGCATCCTTGCCGCGTTGAACCGCAAGGAAAAGGAGCTTCAGGCAAGAGAGGAAGAGCTCGTAAGAAATGAGGAGCGCCTCAATATAGTCAAGGCGGACATCGAGCAGAGGATTACGGAATTGAAGCGCGAGCATGAGGAGATAGCGGCCCTCGTGAAGAAGATGGACGAGATAAACGACCAGAGAAATAAAAAGATCGTGAAGATATACGAGTCGATGAGCCCGGAAGAGGCAGCTTCCCGCATAGAGAAGCTCGACGAGGAGATGGCGGTCATGATACTCGCCTCGATGAGCGAGAGGAAAGCGGCCAAAATCCTGAGCTTCGTCGATGTGTCGAAGTCGGCAAAGCTCAGTCAGTCGCTCCGTATAAAAAATTAGCGTGGCAACCCGGGACACAGGCGGTAGGAAAAATATGCAGCCCTGGCACCGGGAAAAAATTGCCGATTGAGCGCCGGCACGCGTTGTAGCGAAACAACAGAAGCATGAATTGGTGTTGGCACGGCGATTGCTTTATAAACTCTGCAAAATGATTCAGAGGGGTTGATTTTGGAAATAGCGTTCTTTCCCGTACCTGACATGAAGACCGAAATAAACAGCGCTCCTCAGGCAGGCGTTGCGGATGAATTCTCTTTCCTGCTCTCGTCGATGCTGAAAACGGCGCAAAGCGGCACGCCTTTGGAAACAGGGCTCATTGATACGGCTTCTGTTGGTCCTGTGCTTGCGGGTGGTGTGAAAGACAATCTCCTTGATACGGCATCTGATACTCCTGTGCTTGCGGATGGCGTCAAAGACAAGCCCCTTGAGGCCAGCCCTGAATCAGAAGAGACAGTTGAAGTGAAGGAGGACGGAGAGGCCTCCGTCGCTGACGCGCTCTTGAATGTTCTTCCAAATGAGCTTGGCGTTATTGCCGCTCCAGCAGAGCTTCCAGCGAATGTGCCTGTGACTGCGCCTTTCAATGGATTTTACGAGACCAGCCTTCCACAGACGCAAGTTCCTTTGATGAACCCGGCTGTTCAGGGGCGCGTTGTTGACACTAACGCCAGTAAGGTAGCCGCGCTTCAAGCTGACTCAGTAACGGCAGGCGTCAATGTCAGGGCAGGGCATACTGAAAAATCACCTGAAAAAGCGCAAGCCCCCATGAGCGAAAAAGGCAGAGTAGAGCTTGCCGAAAGCCTTTTACACGGCCAGCCGCATCAGGAGCATTTTGAGGTAGAGATACCAGCTGAAGAGATATTGAAGCAATCAGTGATAGAGCCCGGGGCCGGGCCAGCCATAGCGGCTTCTGAAACAAAGGCCGAAGCCCCGCACTCAAGCGCCGCGCTCTCACAGGTATTTGAGCGCGAGCCTGTCGAACGCTTAGAGCATTTTGGCAATGCTGAAAAAGCCACCACTGACCAGGTCAGGGGCCAGCAGGCCGAGATGCCCGGATTCGCGTTCCAGGGGTCAGAGGGCCAGAGCCAAAATGAAACAGATGCTTCCAGAAGCCAGACTGTTCAGGAAACGCAGGCCGGAAAGCCTGAGAACATCGTAAGCAGCATCAGCTTTGAAAAGATCATTGACTCGCCCGCCAGCCAGCCTTCTGCTTCGCCAGTAAGGGTCGCGCCTCTTGCGGCCGAGGTACAGGAAAAGGTCCAGGCAGGCATCAAGGTGTCCGTCGAGCAGGGCGGCGGCGAAGTGAAGATGAAGCTCAACCCCGAGTCGTTAGGCGAGGTACGCATAAAGCTCAATGTCACCTCCGGTATTGTAAAGGCCGAGATAACAGTCGAAAACACCGAGGTCAAGCGCATCATCGAATCTGACTCCGCCTTTTTGAGGGATTCACTCGGCGCGCACGGCCTCACGCTCGATAAATGCGTCGTAGAGGTAGGCAGGTCTTTTGAGGCTGGAAACCACCGCGATAAAAACGGCGAATCTTTTTACGGGGATGAGCAGAGGCCGATGAAAGACAGGGATGAAAAGGAAAACAGGGAAAACAGCGGCTGGCACAGGCATTTCAGGAAAAACTACGCCCGCCATGAAGACGGCGGCGTGGACTTCTTTATTTAGGTTGAAAAGGAGAGGGCAATGATCGAAGGGTTAGGCGTATACGGTTCAGCAACTGGCAACATGGCAAAGACAAAGAGCGCGGAAGCGGCAATGGGCAAGGACGCTTTCCTGAAGCTCCTGGTGACCCAGCTCGAAAACCAGGACCCGTTGAACCCGACGGACAACACCGAGTTCGTGGCTCAGCTCGCGCAGTTCAGTTCGCTTGAAGGCATACAGAACCTGAACACTTCCCTTGGAGACATGAAGGGGAGCATGAACGCGCTCCAGGAATTCGGCTCTGCTTCCCTTATAGGCAAGAACGCTAAAGCCGAGTCTTCTTCCTTCGTATACGGCGGCGCACCCAGAAAGCTCGGGTTCTCACTCGGCTCAGATGCCAGCTCCGCAACCCTTATCATAAGGGAGCCTTCCGGAAAGGCCGTAAAGGAAATAGAGCTGGGCCAGCTTAAATCAGGGTACAACGAGGCCGAATGGAACGGCACCAATACAGGAGGAACCCAGGCTAACCAGGGGCTGTACAGTTTCTCAGTGGAGGCTAAAGGGGCTGACAGCAAGGCAGTAGACTCCAAGACCTTTATCAAAGGGCCTGTAACGGGCGTGAGCCTCGGGGGAAGTGAGGCCATCTACATAGACGGGCTCGAGATCTCCAGGGACCTTGTAACGGAAATATACTGATAAATTGAAAAAAACAGGATTGAGAAAAAGGAGGATATAAAAAATGCAGTCATCCCTTTATACCGGAATAAGCGGCCTCAACGCAAACATGTCGAACCTTTCGGTCATCGGCAACAACATATCGAATGTCAATACAGTTGGCTTCAAGGGCAGCCGCGTGACCTTCGGCGATGTGCTGAGCCAGACTCTCACGGGCGGGTCAGGCACAAACCAGGTCGGCCTCGGCGTATCAATGGGCAGCATCCAGAAGGTCTTCACTCAGGGCGCGTTCGAGACGACCGGAAACACGCTGGACCTTGCCATAAGCGGCAACGGCTTTTACATGGTGACAGACCCGACCCTGAACTCGACTTACTACACCAGGGCAGGCCAGTTCTCAACCGACAAGGACGGCTTTATCACGAACCCTGAGGGACTGAGGCTCCAGGGTTATCTGGCGAATGCCGCCGGTACGCTCCAGAACACGGTCCAGGACCTTCAGCTCACTACCAAGACCATTACCCCGAGCGCAACTACGAGCGCGATCCTGAACGCGAACCTCGACTCCAACGCGCCGGTCACGGGTTTCGTCTTCACCTCAGGCACGAACGACCAGATTACATTTGATGTGGCAGGCGTCCCCCAAACCGCAAGCCTCGTGACCGACGGAGGCCTCGTCTCCGGCGGGGCGGCAACGGGCGCGGATGTGGCGGCCGCGATAAAATCAGCGCTTCAGGCCCAGAACGGCAACGGTGATACCTATACCGTCGACTACGACGACCAGACCGGCATATTCACCATAGCGAACGACACCGGCAACGCCGCAAACATAACAATAGACTGGGGAGCGTCCACTTCCGCTACTCTCCTGGGCTACAGCGGCGCGGGCATGGCCGCCATAGCCGTTGGCGCTGACGACGCGGCAGCGGTAAAAGCCGCTGGCGGGGCTTTCGACCTCAACTCCGCTGGAGACACTTCAAACTTCTCGACCCCGGTCACGGTCTATGATTCTCTCGGAAACGACCATGTCGTGACGCTGTACTTCAGGAAGGACAACCTTGGCTCTGCCGGAAACACCTGGGAGTGGTTCGGCGTGGTCGACGCCGCCGAGTCAACGAGCGGGACGACCGAGATACAGGCGCAGGGCTCAGTGACCTTCAATACGAGCGGCGCGCTATATTCCGAAAGCGGCGTCACCTACCCTACAGGAGGGTTCAACTTCACGGGAGGAGCGCTTCAGAGCCAGATGATCGACTTTGACTTCGGTACTTCTATAACCCAGGGCAGCACCGGGACCGACGGCACGACCCAGTACGGCACCACAGCCGGGGTTTCCATGCTGACCCAGGACGGCTATTCTTCCGGCACGCTCCAGAGGATAAGCATCGGCCAGGACGGAGTCCTGAAGGGCATCTTCTCGAACGGCAACGACCTCACCCTGGGCCAGGTCCTTCTGGCTGACTTTGCGAGCTCGACAGGCCTTGAAAGCGCTGGCATGAACCTTTACAAGGAGACCTATGACTCGGGCCAGCCCCTCATCGGCGGGCCGGGCAGCGCCGGAAGAGGGCTTGTCAAATCAAGTACCCTCGAGCTTTCGAATGTAGACATAGCCCGTGAGTTCGTGAACATGATAACCGCCCAGAGGGGTTTCCAGGCTAACTCAAAGATAATAACCACCACCGATGAGATTCTGGCGGAGCTTGTGAACCTCAAGAGATAAACGGTTAAGCTGAAGCTTCAAAGGCGGGGGAGAATGAGGCCCCCGCCTTTTTTATTTTGCTTGGCAGCCTTAAAGTCATATTTCTGACGCGCCTCCCATTCAATTCCTTGACCAACATACGCCCTCTCGCCACGGACCCTTCTTGCCGCTAAGTAAATAATCAATAGTTTCGATAAGTTAAGGTTTATATGTCAACCCTTCTGTGATGTGGCACGGGGTTTGCAAAAGCAATGTGCATCCAGGAATCATACAGGCCTTACAGGGCCGCCAGAAAACAAGGAGGTAAGTATGGCAGCTGAAGTCGATAAGAAAGAGGAATCTACCGCCCCGGCCAAAAAGGGCAAGGGGCTCCTGATAGCGATCATCGCGGTAGCGGTAATAGGGGCGGCGGCCGGAGCGTACTTCATTTTTGGCGGCAAAAAGAGCGCCCCCGCGGAAGGCCATGGCGCCGAAGCGGAGGCATCGTCCCATGAAAGCCCTGCGGGTTCTCACGGCGAACCGGCCGCTAAAGACGGCGGCCTCTTTAACCTCGAGCCGTTCATCGTTAACCTTCAGGACAACTCGGGCACAAGGTATCTGAAGCTGACCATAAACCTTGAACTCTCGGAAGGGGCAAGCGCGGCGGACCTCACAGCCCAGGCTACCCAGATAAGGGACTCGCTCATAATCCTTCTCAGCTCCAAGAGCTACACGGACATAGGCACCGTCGAAGGCAAGTACCTCATGAGGGACGAGATAGTGGCGAGAGTCAACCAGTTCCTCAAAAAAGGCAAGGTCAAGACGGCGTACTTCACTGAGTTCGTAATCCAGTAACCCGGGACGGATACAATGGCAGAGCAGATACTCACACAGATTGAAGTAGACGCGCTCTTGAGGGGCTTATCCAACGGCGACATCAAGACCGAGGCGGAAAAGCAGGCAGAGGAAGATTACGGCGATGTCAGGCCCTATGACTTCACCAGCCAGGACAGGGTGGTAAGGGGCAAGTTCCCGGCTCTCGAGATGATAAACGAGAAGTTCAGCCGGTCGCTCCGCAGTTCGGTTTTCAACCTCCTCAGGCGCTCGGTAGATATCTTCTCCGAAGGGACCAGGACAGTAAAGTACGAGGAGTTCCTCCGGAACCTCCAGGTACCTTCGAGCCTAAACATATTCCAGCTCTATCCGCTCAGGGGATATGGCCTGCTGGCCATAGACCCGTCGCTTGTCTTCATAATTGTGGACAGCTACTTCGGCGGCGACGGCAGGTTCCATACGAGGATAGAGGGCAGGGACTTCACCAATGTCGAGCAGGCGGTCGTAAAGAAGATAGTTGATGTCATCTTCCAGGAAATGAACGAGGTATGGAAGGCCGTCGAGCCGGTGGATTTCAGGCTCACGAGGAGCGAGATGAACCCGCAGTTCGTGAACTTCATCGGACACGCGGAGCATGTCATCATCTCAGCGTTCAGGATGGAGATAGAGTCGGCGTCCAACAGCTTTTTCTTCTGCCTTCCGTATTCGACCATAGAGCCGATAAGGGACAAGCTCCTCGGCACACAGAGGATAGACGCGACTGAAATAGACGCGAAATGGACGGAAAACCTCAAGGACCAGTTCTGCGGCGTGGCACTGCAGCTCACCAGCGACATTGGAAAAGCCGAGATAAGCGTGAATGATCTGGTGGGCCTCAAGGTCGGCGACATAATCCAGCTGGACAGGAAGGCTAAAGATTTTCTTGAAGTGAGCATCGAGGGCATACCTAAGCTGCTGGCAAGGCCTGGAGTCATGGACAGCCAGTACGCGGTAAAGGTGATGGACCTCATAAAGGAAAGGGGTTAAGCGATGAACGAAGAATTGGATTCACAGAGCGGAAGCTCGATAGACGACGAATGGGGCGCGGCTTTTGCCGAGGAAAAGCAGGCCCAGGAAAAAGTT
>MGPK01000017.1:93567-96529 GCA_001795535.1 Deltaproteobacteria bacterium GWA2_54_12 | reverse complement strand
GAATCGATGGAGATACTCGTGAACGGCAGGCTCATCGCAAGGGGAGAAGCTGTCGTAGTCAACGACAAGTTCGGCGTGAAGCTCACCGATATCGTGAGCCCGTCCGAGAGGATAAGCAGGCTGAAATGACCGACTCTTACCTGTACCTTCTCGTCAAATCCATACTGACCCTGCTGTTCGTGCTCGGACTCATGGGGGCTGCCCTTTACGCCCTCAGGCTGTATATGAGGAAGTCCGGCGCCACCTCGGCAAAGGCACAGAAAGCGCCGGTGAGAGTCATCACCACGGCGTTTATGGGCCCCAAGAGGAACATAGCGGTCGTGGAAGTGGCAGGAGAAGTGCTGGTACTGGGGCTTACCCCGCAGTCGATAACCTTCCTTACAAAGGTCGAGGACGCCGGGGCGAAAGAAGAGCTTATAAAACTCGGCGAAAACAGGAAAAAGCCGCTTCTCGGGCTTCTGCAGGGCGGCATATGAAAATGAAAAGACTCTCTACCATATTATTGACGGCAATTACGGTATTCACAGCGGGCAGCGCCTTCGCGGCAGACGCGATAGGCCTCCCGAATGTCAGCCTGACGCTAGGCGGGGAAAACTCACCCCAGGGGCTTGCGACCGCAATTCAGATCGTTCTCCTCCTCACGGTCCTGACCCTCGCTCCCGCAATCCTGCTCATGATGACCTCGTTTACGAGACTCATCATCGTCTTCTCCCTTTTGAGGCAGGCTCTTGGGGTGCAGCAGGCCCCGCCTAACCAGGTGCTTATCGGGCTGTCTTTGTTTCTTACTTTTTTCATAATGTCACCGGCGCTCACCAAGATAAACACTACGGCGCTCCAGCCTTACATGCAGGGCACCATCAGCCAGGAAGCGGCCATGACAGGCGCTCTCGCCCCGCTTCGCGAATTCATGCTCAAGAACACGAGGGAAAAGGACATGGAGCTGTTCCTGAAGCTCTCGAAGTCCGAAACCCCGAAAGTGAAGTCTGATATTCCGACGCTGGCCCTCATACCGGCGTTCGTTACAAGCGAATTAAAGACCGCGTTCCAGATCGGCTTTCTCATTTACCTGCCTTTCCTGGTCATAGACATGGTGGTCGCGAGCGTCCTCATGTCGATGGGTATGATGATGCTCCCGCCGGTCATGGTCTCGATGCCATTCAAGCTCATGCTCTTCGTGCTGGTCGACGGCTGGTACCTGCTGGTCGGCTCGCTCGTGCAGAGCTTCGGTTAAGGAGAAAGCTATGACGCCTGAATTCGTAACAGCCATAGGCAAGGAGACCATAGAGGTCATCCTTCTGGTCTCGGCCCCGGTCCTCATTGCCGGAATGGTAGTGGGCCTCATCATCAGCGTATTCCAGGCCGTGACCCAGATTCAGGAGATGACCCTGACCTTCGTGCCCAAGATAATAGTGGTCTTTCTTGTGCTGCTGGGGCTGGCCCCCTGGATGATGGAGATAATGATCAAGTACACAAGCAACATATTCCTGAACATTCCCAACTACATCAGGTAAATGGATATTACAAACTACATGCTGGCTAATTATTCGACCTTTATCTTCGTGCTCGCTCGCACGGGGTCGATCCTCATGACGGCGCCGATATTCAGCGCTTTCAACATCCCCATGCAGGTGAAGCTCGGCCTTATTCTTCTGCTGGCGCTTCTTCTGACTCCGCTTGCGCCGGTTGTAGCGGCGCCTCAGACTTTTACCGGCATTATCATGGGCCTGGCAGGCGAGTTAATGATAGGCGCGGCCGTAGGACTGGCGATAAAGTTCGTCTTCACCGGGATAGAGTACGCCGGGCAGGTAGCGAGCTTTCAGATGGGAATCGGCATGGCGAGCGCGTACGACCCCATCAACAGCGCTCAGGTCACGGTCCTTGGAAAGCTCATGAGCATATTGACGCTCCTTATCTTCCTCACCGTGAACGGCCACCTCATGGTCATTATGGCTCTGGAAAAGAGCTTTGAAGTGATACCCCCTTACGGCTTTACGCTCTCGGGCACGCTCATGGACAGCCTCATCATCTTCTCCAGGGAGATATTCATACTGGGCCTCAAGTTCTCGGCCCCGGTCGTGGCGATCCTCATATTCGTCAACCTGGCGATGGGCATAATGGCCAGGACGGTCCCGCAGCTTAATATGTTCGCGATAGGTTTCGCCGTGACCATATCGGTCGGCTTCGTGATGATACTCATCTCGATGCCGGTTTTCGAGGACGCTGCCATAAGCGTTTTCGACCGCATGTGGCAGGGCGTTGATAATCTTTTAAGGGTGATGTGATGGCCGACAACGACCAGGAACGCACAGAACAAGCCACATCCAGAAGAAGAGATCAGGCCCGCCAGGAGGGCAACTTCGCCTCCTCGAAGGAGGTCTCTACCCTTTTCATGGTCGGCGCCGGCGTTCTGGTCCTGTACTTTTCCGGCCTCTGGATGTTTTCCGGGCTTGCCGACATCATGAAGAAGTGTTTCCACCTTTACAAAGGCGAGCTGACGGTATCTGAGCTGCATACCATATTCAAGGACCTCTCCTTCAGCTTCCTGATGATAATCGCTCCGGCTCTCCTGATACCGATTTTTGGCGCGATCTCCTATGTGCTCCAGAACGGCATCAACTTCACCGCAAAGCCGCTCGAGCCGGACTTCAAGAAGATAAACCCGATATCCGGCTTTAAAAAGATAGTCTCGCTCAACGCGCTGGCAGAGCTCGTCAAATCCATACTCAAAATATCCATCCTCACTTATGTCGTCTTTGCCGCCGTCAAGAAGGAATGGGCAAACATGCCCATGCTGATTGACATGGAAGTGGCAGGCTCGGCCGCCTATATCGCACAGGTCAGCTTCACCATCATGGTCAAGACAGTCTGGGTGCTCGTCGTGATAGCAATCCTCGACTACGCCTACCAGAGGTGGAACTTCGAGAAGGGCCTCAGGATGAGCAAGGAAGAGATTAAAGAGGAA
>MGPK01000017.1:77072-93552 GCA_001795535.1 Deltaproteobacteria bacterium GWA2_54_12 | reverse complement strand
GGAAAAGGGCAATGCTCCGATAGTCGTCGCCAAGGGCGCGGGGTATGTAGCGGAGAAGATAAGGGAGATCGCGAGGAAGCACGGCGTGCCTGTACTTGAGAACAAGCCGCTCGCGAGGACCCTGCACAAGACTGTCAAGGTTGGGATGGAAATACCGGCAGACCTGTACAAGGCGGTAGCGGAAGTGCTCGCTTATGTATACAGGCTCAAGCAGAAGAGGAAGTAAGCGATGGCAGGTTATACGGACAACGCGATATTTAAAAGAGGGGCCGACCTGGCGTTGCCGCTGGGCATAGTGGGGATATTGTTCGTGATGATCCTCCCCATCCCGACGCTGCTCCTCGACCTGTTCCTTACATTCAACATCACGGCTGCCATTATCATCCTGCTGGTCGCGGTGTATGTCAAGAAGCCTCTTGATTTCTCGACCTTCCCCATTCTGCTTCTGGTCACGACTCTTTTCAGGCTCTCACTGAATGTAGCCTCCACGAGGCTCATCCTTCTTCACGGCGCTGAAGGGCCGGAAGCGGCCGGACAGGTCATAAAATCTTTCGGAAACTTCGTCGTTGGCGGCAACTACGCTGTGGGCTTCGTCGTATTCGCGATACTCGTCATCATAAACTTCATGGTCATAACAAAGGGCGCAGGGCGCATAGCAGAGGTAGCCGCAAGGTTTACCCTTGACGCCATGCCCGGAAAGCAGATGGCCATCGACGCCGACCTCAACGCCGGGCTCATAGGCGACGAGGAAGCCAGGAAGAGAAGGAAGGAAGTAGCCCTTGAAGCGGACTTTTACGGAGCCATGGACGGAGCGAGCAAATTCGTAAGGGGAGACGCGGTAGCGGGCATACTCATAGCCGTAATAAACATCATCGGCGGCATCATAATAGGCGTGCTCCAGCAGGGGCTCCCCGTAACTGAAGCGGCGGCCACATACACGCTCCTTACGGTCGGCGACGGGCTTGTGGCCCAGATTCCTGCCCTTGTCATCTCTACCGCCGCCGGTATCGTCGTGTCGAATGTCAACTCCGGCACGGGCCTTTCCGAGAGCATAGGCAAGCAGTTCGTCCTTAACCCCAAACCGATACTTATAGCTTCCGGCATCCTGTTTATCTTCGGTCTTGTCCCCGGCCTCCCGCATGTGGCATTCCTCGTTCTTTCGATAGCCACGGGAGCCGTCGGTTATCTCGTGTACAAAAACTCCGAGGCAAGGGATGCACAGGAAGCTTCTGACAAGGAAAAGGCCGCCAGGCCTGCCCCGAAGAAGGAAGCCGCCGACGAAGTGCCGCTCATCGATACCCTGAGTTTAGAGGTCGGCTACAGGCTCATCCCTCTGGTTGATTCATCGGAAGGCGGCGAACTGCTTGAGAGGATAAAGGCCATAAGAAGGCAGTTCGCCGAGGACATGGGCATAATGGTCCAGCCCGTGCATATAAAAGACAACCTGCAGCTCAAACCCTCCGAGTATGTCTTTCTCGTAAAGGGAGTAGAGGTAGCAAGAGGCGAGCTGCTCGCGGGCCATTCTCTCGCTATAGACCCCGGCACGGCGCAGCCCGGCTTAGAGGGGCTTGCGACAACCGACCCGGCTTTCGGTCTGCCCTCGATATGGGTAGCCGACACGCAGGTAGAAAAGGCGCAGCTCATGGGCTACACGGTCGTGAACCATTCTGCGGTCATAGCGACCCATGTCACGGAAGTCATAAGGAGCCACGCCAACGAGATACTCGGCCGCCAGGAAGTGCAGGGCTTGCTGGATAAGGCAGCCAAGACGCACCCCAAGGTCGTCGAGGAGCTTGTGCCCGGCCTCATGAGCCTCGGAGCCGTGCAGAAAGTATTGCAGAACCTCCTGAAAGAGAGGGTTTCAATAAGGGACCTCCAGACCGTGCTAGAGACGCTCGCGGATTACGCGACGATGACCAAGGACACCGACCTCCTTACCGAATATGTGAGGATGAACCTCGCCAGACAGATATCAAAGTCCCACGCGGGAGCCGACTCTTCCATACAGGCCCTGGCTTTGAGCACGGAGATAGAGGAAGCCATATCAAAGTCCATACACGAGACGCCCCAGGGTTCTTTCATGACGATAGAGCCTGCCGCGGCGCAGAAGATACTCGGCAAGGTAAAGGACGCGCTTGAAGAGGCGATGTCAAAGGGCTACCAGCCTGTCCTGCTGGTCTCACATCAGACCAGGAGGTTCGTAAGGAGGCTGACTGAAAGGTCCTTCCCGGCCACAGCGGTCCTTTCTCACAGCGAGATATCGACCGGCGCAAGGGTGCAGACACTAAAAGTGGTGAGGTTGTAACATGCGGATAAAAAGTTTCACAGGCCCTTCCGTAAGGGAAGCGCTCAAACTGGTCAAGGCGGAATTCGGGGAGCACTCGCTGATACTCAGCAACAAGAGGCTTGCAACGGGCCTGTACGAAGTTGTCGGTGCCGTGGATTACGACCTTACCGGGTCGGTAGCCGTGGACTTGAAGGCTGCTTCAAACCGCTCCGGCTCAGCTGGGCAGGGCGGCAAGACCTCCAGCGTGAATGAGACGCCAAAAGGAGCGTCTTCCAGGGATTCAGGCAGGGATTCTGGTCAGGCTTTTAGCCAGGCAACAGGTACATCCATGGCGGCAGAGCTTAAAAAAGAGTTGAAAGAACTCAGCGAACTGAAGGACCTGTGCGTCTCTTTCGTCACCCGTTCCGGCAGCCCGGTGTCCGATGTGTTCAACAAGCTCGAGGAAAACCTCGTCAAAAACGGCGTTGACAAACGCCTGGCCAGAAAGATCCTCATGAACACTCTGTCCGGGGCCACGAAGGAAAAGACTGCTGACATCATGTACCTGAAGGCGTGCATGAGGAAGAAGGTCTACGAAAGAATAAAAGTAAAAGACCCGCTCGCGGCCAGAGGCGTGGTGGCCTTTGTCGGCCCCGAGGGCGTCGGCAAGACGACGACGATAGCGAAGCTCGCGGCGCATCACGCCTTGAAAGGCAAAAAGCGCATGGCCCTTCTTACGATGGATACCTACAGGATAGCCGCCGCCGAGCAGCTCAAGGTATACGGAAAGCTCATAGGCGTGCCTGTCGAGGTCGCCAGGGACATAAGGGAACTCAAGTCTTTCATGTCCAGCCACAGGGACAAGGACCTGCTTCTTATCGACACCGCGGGGCGGGGCCAGAAAGACGCCTCCAGGATGAACGAATTGAAGCTGCTTGCGGACGAGTGCCCGGAGATGAAGTTCAACCTGGTGCTCAACTCCCAGACCAGGGACGAGTCCATGTACGAGAGCGTCAAGGGTTTCGGAGCGCTCCCCATCGACTCGCTTTCTTTCACGAGGCTTGACGAGGGAAGCGCCCACGGCTCTATCCTGAACGCGATGGTGCTGGCGCAAAAGCCTATCGCCTACCTGTCGACGGGAAGCCGCGTGCCTGAAGACATTGAGACGGCTTCAAGGGAAAGACTACTCAGCTTTTTTATGCCGAATTAAGGAGATTCATTGAATGGACCAGGCATTGAAATTAAGGAGTTACGCTCAAGTGGAAAATGAGATGGCGGGTACCGGCACCAGGGTCATAGCCGTGAGCAGCGGCAAGGGAGGGGTTGGCAAGACCAATTCGGTCGTGAACCTCGCCATCGCCTTCTCAAGGATGGGGAAAAGGGTCCTGCTGCTTGACGCGGACCTGGGACTCGGGAACCTCGATGTCCTTCTCGGGCTTGCCCCGAGATACAACATCAGCCATCTGCTTAGCGGAGAAAAAACGATAGACGAAGTGCTGGTCGAAGGCCCGGAGGGAATAATGATACTCCCTGCGAGCTCGGGCGTGCACGAGCTTACCGATTTGGGCGCGGAAGAGAGAATAGCGCTCGCTTCCCACCTCGAGTCCCTTGGCGAAGGCTTCGATATCTTGATCATCGACACTGGCGCGGGCATCTCAAACAATGTCCTTTTCTTCAACTCGTCCGCCCAGGAGATAGTCGTGGTGGTTACTCCCGAGCCTACATCGATAACCGACGCGTACGCGCTCATGAAGGTGATGTTCCAGAGACACGGTGAGAGGAGGTTCAGGCTTCTTGTCAATTCAGTCAAGACGCGCAAAGAGGGTGTGGAGGTCTACAGGAAGATAAGCCTCGCGGCCGAGCGGTTTCTCAACATATCGGTCGAGTATCTGGGTTCAGTACTGCTGGATGAAAATGTAAGCAGGTCCGTAATCAGGCAAAAGGCGGTCATGGAGCTTTATCCACAGACCAAGGCAAGTCAATGTTACCAGGAAATAGCGAGGGAGATATGCGAGCTACCAGTGCAGAGCGGATTGAAGGGCGGAATGCAGTTTTTCTGGAGACAGTTCCTGAACAGGACTATCTGAAAAAAGACGGCAGGAAAAAGGCCAAGACTATGACAATGACAATGCTGAAGCCGGACAGAGACAGGCTCATGGAGCAGAACATACACCTGGTAAAGATAATCGCCTACCAGGTCGCGGTGAACCTGCCGCCCCATATCGATGTCAACGACCTCATCAGCGCCGGGACAATAGGCCTTCTGGAGTCCATCGACAGGTTCGATTCCTCTAAGGGCGTCCAGTTCAACACCTACGCTTCCATCAGGATAAGGGGCGCGATAATGGACGAACTGCGCAGCATGGACTGGATGACGAGGTCCATGAGGGACAAGTCCAATCAGCTGGAAAAGGCCTATGTGGAGATCGAAAGGAAAACCGGCAGGCCGGCCGAGTCGGAGGAGGTAGCGAAGTTCCTCGACATCTCGACGGACGCACTGAACACCATCCTGAGCCAGGTGAGCGCGTTGAGCGTTTTAAACCTCGAGGACCTGGGAGTCAACTACGACGACGGCATGGACATCCTCGAGTGCATAAAGGACCCGGAAGGCAAGGACCCGATGACCATCGTTAATTTTAACGAGATCAAACGGAAGGTCGCCGAGGCCGTGGAAACGCTCCCTGACAAGGAAAAACTCATCATATCTCTGTACTATTACGATGAGTTGACCTTGAAGGAAATTGGCAAGGTGCTGGATATTACAGAGTCCAGGGTATGCCAGCTGCACAGCCAGACGATGCACAGGCTCAAGGGCAAGCTGAAAAAATGCGTGGGAGCGGGCATATAAAGCGGGAAAACATTCAAGGAAACGCGCTTCATTCCCGATACATATGAAAGGGTAGATATGGAAAACGCGAACACTTTCGTACAAATGCTGCATTCGGCTGACCCGAGCGTCCGGCGGGACGCCTGCGAGTCCCTGGGGGAAGGGCGAAGCCCGGAATCCGTCCCGCAGCTCGCATTGATGCTGCGCGACGGCGACACCGGGGTCAGGGAGTCAGCCCTGAACGCTCTTATCGCCATCGGAGGCAGAAAAGTCGCGGAGGCGGTAGCCCCGCTCCTGAGGGAAGAAAGCTCGGTCCTGCGCAACATGGGGATCGAGATACTCGAGCTCATAGGGCCAGAGGCGTTCCCGGCCATAGCTTCGCTCCTTAACGACCCGGACGACGATGTTGTGAAGTTCGGCGTCGACATAATCGCTAATACGCGCGAGGAGCGCGCCATCGGGCTTTTGTTCGCGCTCATAAACCACGCCAACCCGAATGTCAGGGCCTCTGTTGCCGTATGTCTCGGCAGGCTCAAGGCCGCTTCAAGCGTGCCGGTGCTCCTTTCCGCGCTGAACGACAGCGAAGAATGGGTAAGGTTTTCCGCGGTCGAGGGCCTCGGTCTCATCCAGGACAGGCGGGCTTTGACGCCGCTCCTCAAGCTCATCGAAACCGACTCTGGCCTCATAAAAGAGGCTGCCATAGACGCCGCCGGAAGGATAGCGGCCCCAGAGGATGCGTCCACGGTCCTCCTGAAGCTCGAACCTCTGGTCAAGAAGGGAAAAATATTCAATATCCCTGCCGTCATAGAGCTTCTGGAAAAGGTAGTCACTCCTGGTTCGGATTTCCGTCCGGGCGCGGAATTCAAAAAAACATATTTTAACATGTTCGCCAGGGCAGTCGAAGAGGGCGACAGGTCGGAGAAGATCAAGGCATTGAAAGGGATAGCCCTTTTAAAGTCGCCTGAGGGCCTCCAATCGGTATTCAATTTCATCGACAGCCTGAACGATATAGACGAGGACACTGAAGAGTTCCTTGTTGATACTATTGTTTCGATAACCGGCCGCGGCCCGTTGCCTGGGATATTCATGGAAAGGCTGGCCAAAGGCGCAAAGAGCCTCAAGATAATTGTCAGGACCCTCGGGGAGCTGAAATCCAAAGAGGCTGTTCCGATACTGAAAGAACTCATCGGCAAGGTGGCCAAGCACGAGCTGCGCGAGGTCGCGGCCGCGCTTGAGGCTATCGGCTCTCCGGCCGCCATAGATGTCCTGTACCAGTCGCTCAAGAATTCTGACGGGCACACGAGAAAGATTGCGGCCAGGGCGCTCGCGTCTCTGGCAGGCCCTTCAGCCGTGCCGAACCTTTTCGAGACTCTCCGCTCCGAGGTGTACAGGGATGTAATGGAGGAAGTCACGGATGTGCTTTCCACCATTCCGTCGGAACCCGTCAAAAAGGGGCTTTGCGCTTTGCTCGTTAGCGAAAATGAGGCGCTGCGCGAGATGGGCGCCAGGGGCCTGGGGAGCATAGGCGACGAAGAGAGTCTCAGATATCTGATAAAAGCAGCGGGAGACTCGAGCCCGGCCGTAAGAAAGGCAGTCTATAAGTCAATGGCAAGGCTCGGCATCCCGAATGCCGTGGACGAGATAGTAAAAGGCCTCGAGGACAGTGACGACGATGTCAAGCTTTCGGTGATGAAGGGGCTCGGCGGCTGGACCGGAGAGCGGATAAAGGCGGCCCTGGTCTCTTCTCTCGGCGACCGCAACATCTGGGTCAGGTATCACGCCGTAGTGCTTCTCGGAGAACTCGGCGACAGTGATGTCGAAGAGCTGATAGTGGAAAAATTACTCAAGGATGAGGCGCCCGTGAAGGCAGCCGCCGCAAAGGCGCTTGAGAGGCTTGGCGCGGTAAGCGCGGCCGCGCATCTCGAGCAGTTCCTGAGCCACCCTGACCCGAGCGTCAGGGGAGCGGTGGAAAGCGCCCTGGAATCCCTTAGATGCTGACACTTGGAGTTAACAGCAAGCCCCGGCTTTCGAACGAGACCTTCGGGCTTCTGCGCGACATCATATACGCGAAGTGCGGAATTTTTTTCCCGGAGGCCAAAAAGTATTTCCTGGAGATGAGGCTTTTCCGCAGGCTCGAGGAGATGAGCCTCAAGTCCTTCGAGGATTACTATTATTTTATCACTTACGACAGTCAGAGGGCAAAGGAACTGCATAATCTTTTCAATTCGATAGTCACGAACGAGACAAGCTTTTTCAGGGACCTTCCCCAGCTCGACGCGTTCAGGAAGGGCGTGGTTCCGAACTTGCTTGACGAGAAGGCAAAGGCCGGGAGCAGGACGCTGAAGCTCTGGAGCGCGGCGTGCTCGACCGGCGAAGAGCCGCTGACGCTGGCGATGATGCTCCTGGAAGACGGCGTGCAGATAAAGGGCTGGAACATTGACATCCTGGCCAGCGATATAAGCGACAATGTCCTCAAGCCAGCGGCCGCCGGGGTATACGAAAAGTACTCTCTAAGAAATACGCCGGATAACTATCTGAGGAAGTACTTCCTGCAAAACGGCGAGAGCTACACGGCGGCAAGCAAGGTCCGCGAGCTCGTGAAATACAGGAAGGTGAACCTTATCGACTCTATAGAGATGCGGATGATTAAGGGCATGGACATAATCTTCTGCAGGAATGTGCTCATATACTTCGACGACAACTCGAAAAAAAAGGTCATCTCCCATCTTTATGACAGCCTCAACAAGGGGGGGTACCTCTTCGTCGGCTTCTCAGAGTCTCTTCACAATATAACAAGGCTGTTCAGGCCAGTGAGCGTAGAACGCTCGGTAGTTTACCAAAAAGTTTGAGGTGCGGCAGGCATGGATAAGAAAATACTGGTTGTCGACGATTGCGACACGACTCGAAAGCTCCTTTCCTACATCATAAGGGAGCGCGGCTACAAGATCATCAGCGCGACTAACGGCATCGAGGCGCTCGAGGTCATGGCGGCAAACGCCGTCGACCTCATAGTGACCGACCTCAATATGCCGCAGATGGACGGCTATGAGCTCTCGAAAAGCCTGCGCGCTCAGGACGCTACGAGGGAGATACCGATTATCATGGTCACGACGGAGGCCGGAGACGCGGACCGCAAGGCCGGGCTTGAGGCGGGGGTGACGACCTATCTTTCCAAACCGATATCCCCGCAGCGGCTTCTGTACGAAATAGAAAAGCTTATCTGACCGGAATTAAACAGAGCTCAATAACAAGGAGGCAAAATGCTCGACCAGAACATGAAAATACTCGTCGTCGACGACTTCTCAACCATGAGAAGGATTATAAAAAATATCCTGAGGGAGATCGGATATAACAATGTGGAGGAAGCCGACGACGGCTCCACCGCCCTCGAGAAGCTCAAAGCCGCGAAGTTCGACTTCGTAGTGACCGACTGGAACATGCCGAACATGCCCGGCATCGAGCTGCTGAAGGCGATAAGGCAGGACGACGGCCTCAAGGACACGCCTGTGCTGATGGTCACGGCCGAAGCGGCCAAGGAGAATGTCGTTATCGCGGTCGCGGCGGGTGTTAATAACTATATCGTAAAGCCTTTTACCGCCGCCGCTCTCAAGGAGAGGATTGACCTCATCCTTCAGAAGGTCAACGCGTAGCAGAGCCATTTATAAAAAATTATCGAATCCCCGGAGGAATAATAAATGAGCGGAAACTGGAACGAAGTGCTGAACAAGCTCCGCGGGGAGCTCTCGAGCCTCGCGAGCTTCATCGACAAAACCAGGCAGGGCATAGACACTATCGAGACGACCGTCAAGGTTGGCTCGGAGAAGTTCCCTGAGGCCTCAAACCAGCTGAGCGCGGTCACAGGCGAGCTCGAGAACGCCGCTAATGTGATAATGACCATACTCGAGGGGCTCATGTCCGAGCAGGACAGGGCCGACTCGCTGCTTAAAAAACTTTCTGAGTGGGCCGAAAAGTCAGGCGCGGCGGACAGGGAATCCGGTCTGTCCTTTATAGGCGACCTTCAGGCGATCAATGTGAAGACCAGGAGCGACATGATGGACATTTTTGCCAACATGTCCTTCCAGGACCTTACCGGCCAGAAGCTCAAGAAGGTAATAGGGTCGCTCGCCGTAGTCGAGAAAAAGCTTCTCGAGATGGCTTTGAGCTTCGGTGTTGGCAGTCTCGATGATGTACCCGCGGCCGGGGCAGGAGCAGGCGCGAAGACGGCGGAGATGCCGATCAACCAGGACATCGTAGACAGGCTCTTGAAAGAGCTCGGAGCCTGAGGAGCTTAGGTAGCGTTATGAGTTTTCCTATAGATGAGATGGATGACATTATAAATGACTTTCTGGCAGAAGCTTCCGAGTCTCTCGAACAGCTTGACCAGAAGTTCATGGACCTTGAAAAGCAGCCGAACGACCCTGCGCTGCTAAACGACATATTCAGGTCCATACATACTATCAAGGGCGCGGCAGGCTTCCTTGGCTTTCAGCAGATGGTCGATGTCACTCATTGTACCGAGGATGTCCTCAACAAGCTCCGCAAGGCCGAGATGTTCGTGACGCCCGGGATCATGGACGCTATCCTCCAGTCCGTCGACCTTATAAAGCTCCTCCTTAATAACATCAAGGAGAAAAACGGCAGGGAAGAGGACCTGAAGCCCACGGTCGCGCTCCTTCACGATATTCTCGAGGGCAGGTTCAAGGACGAGCCCACGGCCGCACCAGCCGTCCCGAAGGGGGCGGAAGCAGAGGAAGAGCACAAACAGGCCCGCCCTGACGAAGCCGCGGCGGCCACCAAGGAGCAGTCGATAAGGGTAGACCTGGACAGGCTGGATTCGGTCCTGAACCTCGCTGGAGAGCTTGTGCTTTCGAGGAACAGGCTCATGAGGCTCGGCGGCAAGCTTTCCGACAGCAGCGCGGAGTCAGACCTCCATTCGCATGTAAACGAAGCCATAGCGCAGCTCGATCTTGTCACAACGGACCTGCAGCTAGCCGTCATGAAGATGAGGATGCAGCCCATAGCCAAGGTCTTCAATAAATTCCCCAGGATGGTAAGGGACCTTGCCAGGCAGATGGAAAAGGAAGTCGAGCTCCATATAAGCGGTGAGGAAACAGAGCTCGACAAGACCGTTATTGAGGAGATAGGCGACCCGCTTGTCCACATCGTAAGGAACTCCATAGACCACGCCGTGGAGAGTCCGGCTGAAAGAGAGGCGAAGGGCAAGCCCAGGTGCGGGCGCGTGGAGCTCGCCGCGTACCAGGAGGGCAGGAATATAGTCGTTTCTATAATGGACGACGGCAAGGGAATGGACCCTGAGGCCCTGAAAAGGTCAGCCGTTGAAAAGGGGCTCATCCCTGCTGAAGAGGCCGAAAGGCTCACGAAGAGCGACGCGCTCAATATAATTTTTATTCCGGGTTTCTCGACCGCCAAGGCCGTCAGCAATATCTCGGGAAGGGGCGTCGGCATGGATGTCGTCAAGACCAATGTCTCCCGGATAAACGGCACTATAACGATAGATTCCGAGGTGGGCAAGGGCACGCGGATAACCTTCCGGCTCCCGCTTACGCTCGCGATAATACAGGCGCTTACGGTCGAGGCTGGCGGAGAAGTTTACGGAATACCTCTGTCGAATGTCATCGAGAATATAAGGGTGACGGCCAATGAGATAAAAAGCGTCGAGGGCAGGGAAGTAATAAACATAAGAGACAGAATATACCCGGTAGTAAGGCTCGGGAGCCTTGTGTCGGGCAGCTCTGCGCCGTCTGAGACCGAGTGGAAGTATATAGTCATAATCGGTATCGGCGAGAAGCACTTCGGCATACTCGTGGACAGGCTTCACGGCCAGGAAGAGATAGTGATGAAGTCGATGGGCGAGTACCTGAAGGGCACAGAGGGCGTTGCCGGAGCCTGCATAACCGGAGACGGCAATGTCATCCTGATACTCGATATGGCCGGCCTTCTTACATCCGTCCAGCGCGGATTCGTGCACTGATGAGGAGAATGATTTGTCCAAGATAAGAGTTCTTATAATAGATGATTCGGCCTTCATGCGCCGCGTCATAAGGCAGATGCTCGAAGACAGCGGCGATGTAGAGGTCGTTGGCGCGGCCAGGGACGGAGCCGAGGGCGTCGAGATGGCATTGTCGCTCAAGCCCGATGTCATTACGATGGACATCGAGATGCCGAGGATGAACGGACTTGAGGCCACCGAACGGATAATGGAGCAGATGCCCACGGCGATCATAATGGTGAGCTCTCTGACCGTCGAAGGCGCCAAGGCCACTTTTGAAGCTCTCGACAAGGGCGCCGCTGATTATATCTCGAAAAACCTTACCACTTCGGCGCTCGACCTGATGAAGATACAGGAAGAGTTTCTTGGAAAAGTCAGGGCCGTGGCGAGAAGGAAGCATTATTTTACATCGCTTCGTTTAATTAATAAACCCGCGCCGGTCGCGGCGGCCCATGCGCCGAGCGTCCCGTACCCGTCGCCAGCTAAGAAAAGCTTTGCCACCCAGAAGATGGCGTTCGTGGCCATAGGCGCGTCAACCGGCGGGCCGAGGGCTTTGCAGCAGGTGCTTTCCAATCTGCCTGAAGGGCTGGTCACTCCCTTTCTCGTGGCGGTCCACATGCCAAAGGCTTTCACCGGAGCGTTCGCCGAAAGGCTGAACGAGCTGTGCAAGCTCCCCGTTAAAGAGGCTGAAAATGGCGAGAAGGTGCGCCCCGGGCAGATACTCCTGTCGCCCGGCGGTTCGCAGACGAAAATAAGAAAAAGGGGGCTTATGGATTTCTATGTCCATATTGACGACGAGCCCAGGGGGTCCCTGTACAAGCCGTGCGTGGATGTCTGCATGAGCTCGGTCGCGGAGTGCTACCCCGGCAGGTCGATGGGCGTCATTCTTACGGGGATGGGGCATGACGGCAGGGAAGGGATGAGACTGATTAAGGAAAAGGGCGGAAAAACGCTCGCACAGAACGAGGAAACTTGCACGGTCTACGGCATGCCGAAGGCTGTCATCGACGCGGGCCTTGCCGATAAGGTGGTCCCGCTCGACAAGATAGCCGCCGAGATCGTGAACATGATCTGATATGGATATACTGACGATTATAGGTCTGGCGCTCAGTTTCGGAGCGATACTTGGAGGCCAAGTCCTCGAGGGCGGCTCCATGCATTCCATCATGCAGCTCACCGCGGCCATCATTGTCGTCGGCGGCACTTTTGGCGCTGTCCTCGTGAACTACCCCATGTCTTCCTTCATTCTTGCCCTCAAGAACGCCAAACTCGCGCTGTTCAACGGCAAAGGCGACCCGCACAAGATAATAAAGCTCCTGGCGGAGCTTGCGTCGGTCGCGAGAAAAGACGGGCTTTTAGCGCTTGAGACGAGCATCAAGAAAGTCGATGACCCGTTCCTGCGCAAAGGCCTCCAGCTCGTAGTGGACGGCACCGAGCCCAAACTTACCCGCGAGATACTCGAGATCGAGATAAGCCACGCTGAGGAATACAACCTGACTTCGGCCAAGGTGTTCGATTCCGCCGGAGGCTACGCGCCGACCATAGGCATCCTCGGAGCGGTCATGGGGCTTATCCATGTAATGGAAAACCTCGCGGACCCGACGAAGCTTGGCGCGGGTATCGCGGTCGCGTTCGTCGCGACTGTTTACGGCGTTGGCACGGCGAACCTCATCTATCTCCCGCTTGCCGGGAAGATGAAGCTCAAGATAAGGGAGCAGGTCATCATGCAGGAGATGATGGTAGAGGGCCTTATCTCCCTTTCCGAAGGCGAGAACCCGAGAAGGGTCGAAGAGAAGCTCACAGGGTTTCTCCGCGAGTCGCAGAAGAAGAAATAAAACGCATGACCGGGGCGCGGCTTTGCCCTTTTCATACCCGGAGATACGCTATGGCAAGGAAGAAAAGACACGAGGAGCACGAGAACCACGAGCGGTGGCTTGTTTCGTACGCGGACTTCATCACGCTCCTGTTCGCGTTCTTTACGAGCATGTACGCCATCTCGTCCGTGAACGAAGGCAAGTTCAGGATAATGAGCGATTCCCTGGCTATCGCTTTCAACCCGACCCTGTTCACCTCTTCAAAGGCAAAGGAAGGGCCGCGGTTCGTAACTGAGCAGCGCTCTCATGTCTCTAATGAGTTCAAGGACATGTTCACGAACAACTACCAGAAGATTCAGAACGCGCTCAAAGACCTCGAGGCCGACAAGAAGCTTACGCTTATTGAAGAGGAGAACAGGATAACCATAAGGATCTCCGAAAGCATGCTTTTCGAGCCTGGCACCGATAAGATAATGAAAGAGGGCCTTCCGGTAATTGACGAGGTCGCCGCCGTCCTTCGTGAGCTGCCGAACAGCATCAGGGTGGAAGGGCACACGGACAACATACCGGTCAACACCCCCCGTTTTCCGTCGAACTGGGACCTCTCCAGCGGCAGGGCGATAAGCATCCTCAAGTATCTTATCTCGCAGCACGGATATGACCCGAAGAAACTTTCAGCCCTCGGGTTCGGAGAGTACAGGCCTATCGATACGAACGACACGCCGAGCGGCAGGTTCAAGAACAGGCGCGTGGACATAATGGTCCTGAACGGTGACTCTGTAGAGCTTTAACCGCTGATAGCAGGCTCGCTTTTGCGTCAAGTGCGGCGTTTCCGAAACCATACGCACCCTCGATTTTCCTTTTCCAGCTTGCCCACGACAGCCAAGCCGCGGTTAACGCCACCGGCGAGTTTTCAAAAAAAACTTAAGTTTCTTCAGGAATCCACCGAATAAGTTTTTAAATCAAGATTTTTTTTGAAAGATGTTTTAACAAGGAGGTCTTGTCAAATGGATTTGAAAAAAGATTTTGACTCCAAGGAATTGCTTCAACTTGTCACCTTCAGGCTCGGGAACGAGGAGTTCTCTCTTGACATATTGAGGGTGCAGGAGATCATCAGGCACATGGAACTGACCAGAGTGCCGAGGACGCCCGACTTCGTCGACGGCGTCATAAACCTCCGTGGCCGCGTAATCCCGGTCCTTGACCTTCGCAAGAGGTTCGGGCTGCCCTCGGACGAGAAGACCAACGAGACGCGGATAATCGTCGTGGATGTTGACAACAAGACAGTGGGGCTGAAGGTTGACGCGGTCTCCGAAGTGCTCAGGCTCCCTGCGGATACGGTCGAGCCGGCGCCAGCCATAGTGACCGGCGCTGAGTCCGATTACATAAAGGGAGTGGGCAAGCTGGACGGAAGGCTGCTAATACTGCTTGATGTTGAGAAGATACTGACCAGGACCGAGCGTGACGCGCTTGGCCTTGTCGCCTAAATAGGGGGAAGCTGATGAATCTCAATTCGCTCAAGTCAAGGTTTGTTGGAAGTTACACCTTTCTTATACTGTTGTTCGTGATACAGCTGCCGATACTTTATCTTCTCGTCGGCGGCATGAGCAAGAAGTACGCCCAGGTTGAGACCGCCGGCGACCTGAAGAAGAGGGCCGTAGAGATAAACTACATCCTGAACCGCCACATAATGAATGGCGAAGAGGAGCAGGAGGCCGTCTTTCAGGCCAAGAAGGCCGAGTTCACCAAAATAGTGGAGTCCTTGAGGACCGGCACTGAGACCCTGCCGGCCATAAAGGATTCGTCAGCCCTTGCGAGCCTCGATACCGTCGAGAAGGAATGGAACGGCATGAGGGCATCGCTGGACGAGGCGATGGACGCGGGAGATACTCTGAGCCTGACGATGATCGACCTTGAGAAATCGACCTACCCGATGGTCGACAAGCTCAACGAGGTGGTCCACGGCATGGTGGCCCTCAGGGACCCGTCTTTAAGCAAGAATATAGACCTTTCAGGCTTTTTGAGGATGAGGACCGTAAACCTTTCGTACCTGATGGAACGGTACGCGAGGACGAATTACGAGTTAGAAGATATCACGGCGACAATCAACAAGACCATCAAGGAGTTTGACGAGACGCTCAACGGGCTCAGGTACGGCTCTGCCGCGCTCGGGCTTCGCGCCGTCAACGGGGGTATCGCGGCCAGGTTCGAGGGTATAGAGGACCTCTGGGGCAAGCGCAAGAGCCTCGTGGATATCGGCATGAAAAATAAGGTGGTCTTCGCGGGCAAGGTCAACAGCCTTTCGAACGAACATACCCCGAAGGTCGTGGCCGCCAGCGAGGACTTGACCAGAGTCATCGCGGCCAACGCCAGGAGCGGGGCCATGCAGGGCATAGTCATCATGGCCGTCACGGTCATTATCTCGATAGCCATGTCCGTGTTCTTCATGTGGACGACCAACAAGCACATGATAACGCCGCTCGTGAGGATAAAAGAGACCGTCGAGGACTTTACCAATGGCGACCTGACCAGGAGGGCCAATGTGAAGGTCAGGTTCCTCGGCAGGGAGTTCAAAGATGAGATAGTCTGCCTCGGGGACAGCGTTGACGCGATGGCTTCTCAGGTATCCAATGTCATCGGCAGGATATCGGACTCTTCGGCTCTTCTCGCCTCGGCCTCTGAGCAGCTTTCCGCCTCCTCCACGCAGATAGCGGAGGGCGCTGACAGGCAGTCAGGCCAGACCGCGCAGGTAGCTACTGCGATGGAAGAGATGAACGCGACCGTCATAGAGGTAGCCAAAAACTCCCAGCAGGTCTCGGAATCCGCGAGGAGCGCGCAGCACATAGCCCTGGACGGAGGCAAGGTAGTCGAGCAGGCGATCTCGGCCATGCAGGAAGTCTCCGAGTCAACCGAGATAACCGCCGAGACCATAAAGAAGCTCGGCAGGAGCTCTGAGGAGATAGGCACGATAGTTTCCGTCATCAACGACATAGCCGACCAGACCAATCTCCTGGCCCTTAACGCGGCCATCGAGGCCGCCAGGGCCGGAGAGCAGGGCAGGGGCTTCGCGGTCGTCGCCGACGAGGTCAGGAAGCTGGCTGAAAGGACCACCAAGGCCACTAAGGAAATAAGCGGGATGATAAGCACCATACAGACCGAGACCGGCAAGGCCGTTGACGCGATGGCTGAAGGCACCCAGAAGGTCGAAAACGGCGTGACTCTCGCCAACCAGGCCGGGGACGCCTTGAAGCAGATAGTCACCGGAGTCGAAAGCGTCACCGACATGATAAGCCATATTGCGACCTCAGCCGAGGAGCAGAGCTCGACCACGGACGAGATCTCCAGGAACATGGACTCCATAGCAGAAGTGGCCAAGTCCAATGTCTCCGCCATTGGCGAAGTGGCGAACGCCACGAACGAGATGGCGCGCCTCGCCGCGGAATTGAAAGACCTGGTAGCGAACTTCAGGATAACCACCCACGAAGCCGAGGTGAGGTCCATCGAACCCAGGAAGAAGGCTCACGCCAAGCTCACCCTTTTAAAGGCGAGCGGGGCGAACTAAA
>MGPK01000017.1:26604-77027 GCA_001795535.1 Deltaproteobacteria bacterium GWA2_54_12 | reverse complement strand
GCCCTTACGGCCAAGATACTGAAGGTCGCAAACTCAGCCTTCTACGGCAGCTACCGGAACATACAGAACCTGAGCCAGGCGATCCTCAGGCTGGGTCTGAACGCCGTAAGGAACATAGTTGTGGCTACCTCCATGAAGAATGTCTATAAGAAGTTCGGGCTTGCCGAAAAGCTCATCTGGGAGCAGATGATAGGCTCAGCCCTTGCGGCGAGCGTCATCGCAAGGCATACCAGGACGGTCGACCCCGAGGACGCCTTCATAGGGGGGCTGCTGCATGACATCGGCAAGGTCGTCGTCAATAACGAATACCCTGAAAAGTTCGCGAAGGTTATTGAAATGGTCTATAACGACCAGGTCTCCTTCGAGACTGCCGAAAGGGATATCTTCGAGTTCACCCAGAGGGAGGTCGGAGCTTTTGTAGTGAAGAAGTGGGGCTTCCCTGAAAACCTCGAACTGCTCATAAAATTTTTTGATGACAATGAGGCGCTGGCCAGGGACAAGCAGCTCTCTCACCTCGTGGCCATAATCACCCTGTCTGACAGGATGTGCCAAAAGTTTGGCATGGGATGGAGGAAAGCTGGCGCCTCAGAGGTCTCTTTCGGCAACCTTCCGGAGATATTGGGTCTCGATGAGGCGGTCATGCCGGAGTTAACCGAAAGCGTCAGGGCGGCATTCACACAGGGCACAGAGATTTATTAACCGTAAAATCAGCAAGTTAGACTTCCAGGGGGGCCATTCGGCCCCCCTTTTTTATTTCCGCTCGCCCACCTTTCATATAATCGCGTTTTTCCGGGCACGGCTCTTGCATATTATATCTTCCGACTGGTTCTCAATGAACTTAATCCGAGTGTATGAGGTGGCCGTTTATGATGCTCTGGGGTGTGATACTGCTCATCGTCAACCTGGTCCTGATCGGGTTCATCTTCTACATAATACTTTTCAGAAAGTCCGTTGCCAGGACCCAGGGCGCGCCTGCCGCCATACAGGACGAACTGGCTAAAAAGCTCAATGACGGGCTTTCCGAGGTTAAGACCGTTTTTGAAAAACTTGAGACCAGGAGCATGGACCTCTCAAGGTATGAAAACGGGCTCAGGGAGAGGCAGGCGATCCTCGAAGAGCTCATAGTCAAGGCCAAGGCGTCGGTTAACTCCCCACGGAGGGAAGCGCAAGCCGAGGACATCTACTCAAAGGCGCTGAAGATGCTCAAATCCGGCGTACCGGCAGGAGAGATAGCAAGGAGCCTGGGGCTTTTGAGCGGAGAAGCGGAGCTTCTGTCCTCGCTCCACAGGTCGTAGGAAAAAAATTCCCCTACCCGGAAGAATTGTTCCAGGGTGGGGACTTAAAAGCAGGCTTATAAGGGCTGGCACGGCAGTTGCAGTATTCAAGTATTTGACGCAATGAAGTTTCAGGGAGGCTTGAATGGACAAGGGCATATTCGTAGCTCTATCAGGGGCCGTGCTCCAGGAGCGGAGGATGGAGGTCCTTACGGACAACCTCGCCAATGTAAATACGACCGGCTACAAGGGGCAAAAGCCCCTTTTTGAGGCGTCGCTTCCCGACCAGTTCCGCATAAGGAACTTTGGCCGCCTTGGGGAAGTCTCGACAGACTATTCACAGGGCATATTGCAGAAGACCGAGAGGAAGCTCGATTTCGCCATCAGGGGAGACGGCTTTTTTGTTGTGGATACGCCTTTTGGCAAGGGCTACACAAGGGACGGAAGCTTCACTGTCGCCGCGGGCGGAGAGCTCCTCACAAGAGAAGGGTACCCGGTCCACGGCGAGGACGGCCCGGTGAAGCTCTCAGCCGCTGATGTTTCGGTCGACGCGCTCGGAAAGCTCAATTCCGGAGGAAAGACGATCGGGGCCTTGAAGCTCGCGACCTTCAACGACCTTACCGTATTAAGAAGGGAAGGGGGCGTTTACAGGGCCGCCCCTGGCGCAAAGGAGCAGCCTGTAAGCCCGAACACCCAGGTCGAGCAGGGCTTCGTTGAAACTTCGAATGTGAATGCCGTTAAGGCGATGACTACGATGATAGAGGCGATGAGGTCCTACGAGACCCATTCAAAGATGATTCAATCCATTGACGAACAGACCAGAAAGTCTATCGAAGAGGTCGGACGGGCTTCATAAAAAAGGAGGTTTACGGAGATGATAAGAGCTTTATGGACGGCTTCCACAGGCATGGAGGCCCAGCAGCTTAACATAGACATAATCGCGCACAACCTCGCGAATGTTAACACCACCGGCTTCAAGAAGAGCAGGGCAGACTACCAGGACCTCCTTTACCAGGAGATGAAATCGGCGGGCGCTTCTTCTTCGCCTTCTACGATGGTGCCGACCGGCATTCAGATAGGCCAGGGCGTAAGAACCGTGTCGACCGAAAAGCTTTTTAACCAGGGCAGCTTCAAACAGACGGAAAACCCGCTCGATATAGCCGTGGAGGGCCAAGGCTTTTTCCAGGTCACCAAGCCGGACGGATTGATGGCGTACACAAGGACTGGCGAGTTCAAGGTGGACAGCGAAGGAAGGCTTGTTACCTCGGACGGATACACGGTCGAGCCGCAGATAACCATTCCATCCGACGCCATGGCAATCACCATCAGCGCGGACGGAATCGTCTCTGTCACCCAGCCCGGCATAGCAACTCCGACCCAGGTAGGCAACCTCGAACTCGCCAGGTTCATCAATCCCTCAGGTCTGCAGCCCGTGGGCAGAAACCTTTACACTACGACGGCCGCCTCCGGCGAGGCAACGACATCGACTCCCGGCTCTGACGGGGCCGGCACTCTCGCGCAGGGCTTCCTCGAGATGTCCAATGTCAGCGTGGTAGAAGAGATGGTCAACATGATAGCCGCGCAGAGGGCGTACGAGATAAACTCCAAGTCAATACAGACGACCGACGAGATGCTCCAGACCGCCAATTCCATGAAGAGGTAACTGTGAAGCGCCTCCTTTACATAGCGGCGTTCCTCCTGACGCTTCTTTTTCCGGCGGCCTCAAACGCGTTGGTAGACGATTTCGTAACAGGCGAGCTTGCCTCAATGCTCCCCTGGGAGCGAGAAGCGATAGAGGTCGACGAGGTCGAAATACCGGGGTTTGCCGCTGGGAAAGGGGCCTCACTGAGTCTTGAGATGCCCAAAAGGCTAACAGGGCCGGGCAAGGTATCTTTCAAGGTCGAGGTGAGGGAAAAAGGCTCTCCTGCAAGGGTCTTCTGGGGCAGCGCGAGGGTCAGGGTTTTCAAAAAGGCGGTTGTGGCCCTTCGTCCCATGAAGGTCAGGACAAAGATAACGGCCGATGATGTCAAAACCGCGAGGGTGGAGTTAATCGAGGCTTCAAGCTCATTCGCCTCGGTGGATGAACTCTCAGGCATGGTCGCGAAAAGGCCCATAACAGCGGGCTCGGTCATAAAAAGGGAATTCGTAAGGCCCGAGACGGTCGTAAAGCGCGGCGAGAAGGTTGGGCTTATGATAGAAGGGCCGAGCATAAGGATAAGGTCTCACGGGGTGGCAACCGAGGACGGGCACATTGGCGGCACAATCGCCGTGCGCACCGCCTCCGGCAAGGAAGTCCCCGGACAGGTCACTGGCCCTGGTGAGATAGTCATAAGCTTTTAAGGCTTGAACAAAGCACGGAGATGACATGGCAAGGAAGTATATTTTCATAATCGCGGCTTCAGCGCTCCTGATCGGCTGCGCGGCCCCGCCGAAGCTCCAGAAGATCGACTCTTCCACCATACCTGTGAAGAGCGCCGCAGCGCCAACTACGACCGGCTCAATATGGCCCGGCGAGAACTCGAGGAACGCGCTCTTTCAGGACCTGAGGGCCAAGAATGTCGGAGATGTCGTAACCGTACAGATTACAGAGAAGACTAGCGCCATAAAAGAAGCTTCGACTTCGACATCCAGGCAGTCGACCGCCGATATCGGCATACAGAAGTTTCTGGGACTGCCACTGAACTTCGGCATGAGAGACTTCCTTGGCCAGGGCGCGTCCTTCAGCCCTGAGGTGCAGGCCACCTACGACGCCGGGTTCGACGGCTCTGGCACTACCAAGAGATCCGGCGAGCTGAGCGCGGTCATCGCCACGAGAGTAACCGAGGTCATGGGGAACGGCAACCTCGTTCTCGAGGGCAGGAAAGAGATACTCGTTAATAACGAGCACCAGTTCATAATACTTTCCGGCATAGCAAGGCCCGAGGACATAAACGAGCAGAACATCATACCTTCGATACTGCTCTCGGACGCTAGAATCGAGTACAACGGCAAGGGCGTCATATCTGACGAGCAGTCGCCCGGATGGATGAGGAGGGTACTTGATAATGTCTGGCCTTTTTAAGGAAGCCCAACGGTTTTTCATAAGCGTTGCTCTGTCAGTGTTTCTTATCGGCGCGTTTTTTACGGCAGAGGCATCCGCCGCAAGGATAAAGGACATCGCCTTCATTGACGGCGTGCGTCCGAACCAGCTCGTGGGCTACGGCCTTGTCGTTGGCCTCAGCGGCACAGGAGACAAATCCAGCGCCGTTTACACGACGCAGTCGATAGCGAACATGCTCAACAAGATGGGGCTCAAGTTCGACGCCAGCTCGATAAAGGTAAAGAACACCGCTGCCGTGCTTATTACCGCCGAGCTGCCGCCATTTGCCAAAGCTGGCATGAAGGTGGATGTGCTGGTGTCGTCTCTCGGTGACGCTACAAGCCTTCAGGGCGGCACTCTCATAGCCACCCCGCTGCGTGGACACGACGGCGCGGTATACTCGGTAGCGCAGGGCGCGATAGCGCTGGCCGGTTTTTCAGCCGGTACGCAGGGGGCCAAAGTAACCAAGAACCACCAGACAGCCGGAAAGATACCGAACGGCGGGATAATAGAAAAGGAAGTGCCGCTTTTGCTCGCGGGCAGGCAGGCCCTGTACCTGTCTCTTCGGAGCCCGGATTTCACGACGGCCCGGAACATGGCCGACGCCATAAATCTGAACTTTTCGTCAAATGTGGCTGAGGCCGTTGACGCGGGCAGCATACGCCTGCAGGTGCCTGCTCCGGATTTCTCGAACGGCGTCGTGGGCTTCATATCAAGGATAGAAGGGATAATCGTCGCCCCTGATTCCGTGACCAAGGTCGTAGTGAACGAGAGGACCGGGACGGTAGTCATGGGCGAAAATGTCAGGATATCGACCGTCGCGGTATCTCACGGCGACATAAGCATAGAGATAAAGACCCAGTACCTCATATCCCAGCCCCCGGCGTTCTCGAAAAAGGGAGAGACCGTCGTCGTGCCGTATGAAGAGGTCGGGGTGGAAGAGCAGAAATCCAGGCTCGTAGTGCTGCCTGAAAGCGTGACGCTGGGCGAGGTTGTAAGGGCATTGAACCTCGTGGGCGTCACTCCCAGGGACCTTGTTGCCATACTCCAGGCCATAAAGGCTGCCGGAGCGTTGCAGGCCGAACTGGAAATCATCTAATCGGCTGTTGAAAAAGTCCCATCTGCGGCTTACAGGCCGGGCTGGAGATAATCTAAGGGAAGGTGAGTGGAATGGGCGCCAAGATGATGGACGAAGAGTTAGCTATCCAGAGGTCTTGCGAGATACCGAAAGAGTGTAAGCGGTACATCTCCCACCATGTCAGGAACGGGCTGGTCTCCATAATGGGCGCGGCCATGAAGATAAAGGACGAGCCGGACGCTTTGAAGGAGCTCGAGGTCTATATCAGGCACATAGCCTTTGACCTCGAAAAGGTGGGGCTTTAAATGAGCATCACGCAGGTCAACGCGTATTCCCAGACTGAAGCTCCCAAAGGGCCGTCAAGGGATAGCAACAAGGAGCTCAAGCGGGCCGTTGCCGACTTCGAGTCGCTGTTCATAAACCAGATGTTCAAGAGCATGCGCGAGACGATCGGAAAAAGCGAACTTTTTCACGGTGGAAAAGCCGAAGATATATATTCTTCCATGCTGGACGCGGAACTTTCCAAAAATATGGCCCAGGCCGGAGGCATAGGGCTGGCGGATATGCTGATGAGGCAGCTTTCAGACCTGGAGCCTGAAGTCCCTCAGGGTGAGCCGGCAATTTCGCAGGCTCCGGCAATCGAGCCGGTCCAGGTCAAGGCCGGGCCGCTGTCTGCCGCCGCGCCCGTACAGGAGCCCGAAAAATTCTCTTTCCCTTTGAAGGAATTGAAGCGGGTAAGCTCCAGGTTTGGCGACAGGACTGACCCGTTCACCGGACATACGAGGTTCCACCACGGCATGGACATAGCGGCAAGCCAGGGCACGCCGGTGTATCCGGCGTCGAGTGGCAAGGTCATTTTCAGCGGCACAAAGGGCGGCTACGGCAACATGGTCGAGATACTCCATGATGACGGGCTTGTCACCAGGTACGGACACAACGCCGAGAACGCCGTGAAGGAAGGGGACATTGTAAGCCCATCCCGGCCGATAGCCTTCGTCGGCTCGACAGGCAGGTCGACCGGGCCGCACCTTCACTTCGAGGTCCTTAGAAACGGAAAAGCCCTTGACCCGGAAAGCCTCTATGGTTGACGGATGAGTTGTGCTTTTCTAAATTCATACAACAATATGTAGCGTTTCGCTAAAGTTTTTGACACCCTCCGCCGATATTGAAGGTAAGTAACCGGATAAACGGCATTACAGGAGGGGGTACAAATGAAAATAGGCGGTAAAAAACCCGGTGGCGTAGGCACCGACAATTTCGTCAAAAAGGCCGGAGATAGCGGAAATATAAAGAAAAACGGCGTGGCCGGAGGCGGGGTATCTTCAGGGGACAATGTTGACATCTCCTCGATGGCGCGCCAGATGAACAGGGCAAAGGTCCTTCTTGATTCGGTTCCGGATGTAAGGACAGAGAAGGTCGTGAAGCTCAAAACCGACATAGAGCATGGCAACTACCATGTTGATGCGGGCAAGGTCGCGGAAAGAATGATAGAACGCGCCGTAAGGGACGCCCTGCACAAGAAATGAGAAAATGGAAAACGAAAACCTCATAGGCCATCTCAATCGTGAAATAGAGCTTTTCAAGGACCTCATCTGCGTATTGCACAGGGAAACCGAGTGCATAGTGGGGCGGGACTACAAGGGGCTTTATGAGACCGTAAGCCAAAAAGAGCACTTGGCCATGAGGATACGCGCGGCTACAGAGGCAAGGCAGCCTCTTCTGAAGGAGAGTCTGGCTGCCCTTGGTGGCGAGCCCGCACGGGAAGTAAACCTGACTTCCCTGATAGAGCTGGCGGCGGCAAAATCATCTGTACTCGAAGAATGCCAGAAGACATTATTTTCTCTTTCTTACACCATAAAAGAGATAAACGGGCTCAACAGCCTTATCATTGAAAGTTCCATGGAGAATGTGGCCAAGACCCTGGGTTTCCTGGGGAACTTCATGCAGCCGAGCACTTACAAGGCGACAGGCTCTTTTGACGGCTTTGCCGTAAAAGGCTCGCGCCTTTCAGAGGGGGCATAGTCAATGTCTACCCTTAACGGCATATTCGACATAGCCAAGACTGCCCTTCAGGCCAACCAGAAGGCAATAAATGTCACCTCCCATAACATAGCGAACGCGAACACGGCCGGATACACGAGGCAGAGGGTCGTCCTTGAGACGATGAACCCCGTGAACTTCGGCGGCCAGTTCTTCGGCACCGGCGTGGATGTAGCGGCAGTCGAGCGCGTATACGACAGCTTTCAGACGATACAGCTCCGGGACGCTCAATCGGCGCTTTCAAGGTTTGAGACAAGGGGACAGCACCTGGCGGGCCTGGAATCCATACTTAACGACTTTGACGGCGCTGGCCTTTCCACAAGGTTAGATGCTTTTTTCAATTCCGCGGCTGATGTCGCGGCAAACCCCTCTGCCTACGGTGAGAGGGCAGCGATGCTTTCCAACGCGCGGGTTCTTTCTGACACCTTCAATCACGCGGCAACCAACCTGGACCGCAACCTCGCGAGCGTAAACTCCCAGATAGAGCATAAGGTCGCTGACATAAACGGCCTGGCTGAAAGGATAGCCGGCTTCAACGCCCAGATATCCTCGGTTGAGCTTTCAGGCACATCAGCGAACGACTTGAGGGACAAGCGGGATATCCTCCTGGAGGAGCTTTCCGGGCTGGTTGACATTAATGTGACGGAAAACGATATCGGGCAGGTCGATGTCTATATCGGCGGCTCTTTTATTGTGGCCGCAAACAAGACCGCGACCCTTACTGTGCGGCCCGACCCCAGGGACATTGACACCCCGGGCCTCATGCTCAATGGCGGCACGATCAACGGCAGGATAACCGGCGGGAGCCTCAAGGGCGACCTCGAAGGCATAGCTTATTACAAAGACGCGAAGGAGCGCATAAACCTCCTTTCAGCTTCGATAATAAAAGAAGTAAATCTGCAGCACGCTCAGGGTTACGGCCTCGACGGCTCGACAGGGGCGGATTTTTTCTCGCCGCTTTCCGTCTACGCTAACGCCAGCAGCGCCAATTCCGGCGGGGCGGCCATAACCAGCGGTATGGTAACAGACTTAAGCGCCCTTACTCTCGATGATTACGAGATAAGGTTTTCAGGGCCAGGGGCCTACAATGTAGTCAACCTCAATACCGACGCCGTGGTCTCGAACGGCGCGTATACTTCCGGGGCCGTGATATCGTTCGACGGCCTGAGCGTCATCATAGCCGACAGTTCCAAGGCCCCGCAGGGAGGCGACAGGTTTGTCGTGAGCTCCACGAAAAACGCGGCCTTTGAGATGGAAGTCGCCCTGACCGACCCGAGAAAGATTGCCGCGTCCGCCACTTCCACGGGCCTGCCCGGCGACAATGCAAACGCGCTGGCGATAGCGGACTTGAAGGACGGCTCGGTCATAGGGAGCACGACTTTCAGCCAGTTCTATAACAGCATAGTCACGGACCTTGGCACAGCCGCCAAGGACGCGAGGATAAATTACGAAGCCCAGAGCAACTTCACGCAGGAACTAAGGGCGGCGAAGGAAACTGTCTCAGGCGTGTCCATCGAGGAAGAGGCGATAAACCTCGTAAAGCTCCAGAGGGCTTACGAGGCGGCCGCCAAGGTCTTGAGCACCGTCGACCAGATGATGGATACGATTCTGAGGCTGAGGTAGGCAGATGAGGATAACCCAGAACCTTTCGTATGACGCCTATGTGAACGATCTCATGAGGCGCCAGGAAGCCATATACAGGCTGAACAGGCAGATGGCTACCGGGCATAAGGTCAACTCGGCTTCTGACAACCCGGCAAGCGCGCACGCCATCCTGACCTCGAAGTCGCTTTTGTCGTCCATAGACCAGTACGACAAGAACGCTGATTACGGGTTAGCCGCGCTGAGTTTTACCGAGACCGCCCTGGACAGGGCAAAGGACGCTCTGACGAGGCTCCAGGAACTCGCGGTTACGGCGGCAAGCGGCCTTTCAGGCGCGGAGTCAAGGAACCTGATAAAATCCGAGGTGGATAACCTCCGCGACGAGCTCATCCATCTTGGCAACTCGAACTTCGAGGGCAGGTATGTATTTGCCGGGTACAAAACAGACACCGCGGCGTTTGACGCTTCCGGGGCTTTCCAGGGAGACGCTAACACCCAGCAGTTGAAGATAAGCCCTTCAGGGTCGATAAGCATCGGCGTGAACGGGGGCGAGGTCTTCAGGGGCACCGCCGGGGGAGTGGACATACTCCAGACAGTGGCTGATTTTTCAGCGGCCCTGGCCGCGAACGACACCGCGGGGGTACATTCCGCCATCACGGGGCTGGAGAATTCCTTTAACCAGGTCTCGTCGTCGGTCTCAGACATAGGCGGCAGGGTATCAAGGCTGAGTGCGGCCAAGGATGACTTCTCTGCATACAGGCTCGAGGTGAAGATAAAAATATCCGATATGGAGGACGCTGACATAACGACTCTCATATCGGACATGAAGTCCAACCAGGTTGCCCTCGAGGCCGCTCTCGCGTCGGCCGGCAAGGTCTTCAGCTTGAATATATTCGATTATCTTTAGAAGAAAGGCTACCTCTAAAAATTGCTCTTTTTCCTGACCTCTTTGTCAGGGCGTAAATGAAAATGCTCACATATTCTAAATATATGCTGCGCTTTTCATTTCCACCCTTCCTTGATTTCAGAAAAAATAGCTGCTTTTTAGAGGCAGCCTAAGAACTGCCAGGGAGGGCAAAAAACAAATGCTTGTTTTGACAAGGAAGTCAGGCGAAGGCATAAGGATAGGCGAGGACATCAAGGTAGTCATCGTCGAGGTGAAAGACAACCAGGTAAAGCTCGGCATCCAGGCTCCGAACGCCTGCCCGGTCCACAGGGAAGAGGTATACCTCCGGATACAGGATGAGAACATCCGGGCCGCGGGGCTGCCGAGCCAGATAGCCGACACACTGAAGGGGTTCAGGAAAAAATGAACACAGCGGAAAAACCGGTATCAGCAGTATGCTTCAAGACGAGCCGTTTCGGTGACATCTCGGTTGCCGGAGAGAAAATAATCAGTTTCGTGCAGGGAGTGCCGGGGTTCGAGAAGCTCCGGAGATTTATACTGATAGACCACGACGCCGATGGAGTCTTCCGGTGGCTTCAGGCCGTGGACGACCCGGCTGTGGCGTTCCTCATGACCGACCCGAACCAGTTCAAGCCCGAGTACGCGGTGCCGCTCAGAAAAGCCGACGCGGACGGGCTCGGGGTGAAGGACCCGGGCAGCCTCATAACTCTCGTGATGGTCTGCGTCTCGCAGGACACCAAAGAGCTGAGCCTGAACCTCAAGGGGCCGGTAGTTTTCAACGCCGACAATATGAAAGCCATCCAGTGCGTCCTCGATAAAGAGGACTATCCTTCCCACTTCTCCATCAAGATGTAAGCCAAAGGGGGCCCTTGCGGGCCCCCAGGCAAAAATATCCACCCCCCAGGGAAAATTTTTCTGACACTTCTGGCGAGTCATTTATTTGACTATTCTCCGGTAAACACCTGACAGAAAACCGCCTCAGCTGCCTCTTCTTTTTGTAACTTGCCGTAAAAATTGAATTTTATTGTCTAGAGCCGCTTTGTAAAAGCACTGGCACGGGTTTTGCAATTCATCTTTGACAAAACCGCAAGGAGCTGTGCGATGCTTAATGGCAAGACAATTCTGATAACCGGCGGCACCGGTTCACTCGGCAAGAAGCTTACAAGGAAGATACTCTCCAGGTACACCCCCAAAAAGATCATAATACTCAGCAGGGACGAACTGAAGCAGTCGGAGATGATGCAGTCCTTTCCCGACAAGTGCCTGAGGTTCTTCATTGGCGATGTAAGGGACAAGGAAAGGCTCTACAGGGCTTTTGACGGAGTCGATTTCGTCGTGCACGCCGCAGCGTTAAAGCAGGTCCCGGCAGCCGAGTACAACCCGTTCGAGGCCATAAAGACCAATGTCCTCGGGGCCCAGAATGTCATAGATGTCTGCGTTGACCTCGGGGTGAAGAAGGTCGTGGCACTCAGCACCGACAAGGCGGCAAACCCCATTAACCTCTACGGGGCCACAAAGCTCTGCTCAGACAAGCTCTTCATAGCCGGAAACTCCTACGCAGGCAGCAAGCCAACGAGGTTTTCCGTCGTAAGGTACGGAAATGTCGTCGGAAGCCGCGGCAGCGTCATACCTCTTTTCCTCAAATTAAAACATACCGGCGTCCTTCCCGTCACGGACGACAGGATGACCCGGTTCTGGATAACCCTCGATGAAGGGGCCGAGTTCGTCTTGACCTCCCTTGAAAAGATGAAGGGCGGCGAGATATTCGTGCCCAAGATACCGAGCGCTTCGATGACAGAGGTCGCAAAGGCTATAGCACCGAACTGCGCGATCAAGGTCATAGGCATTCGTCCCGGCGAAAAGCTGCACGAGACCCTCATATCAGAGGACGACGGCAGGCTCACCCTCGAATACGACAATTATTTCATCATCCAGCCCCAGTTCGCGTGGTGGGGCGAGGAAAGAAAGAACGGCGGCAGGCCGGTAACGGAAGGCTTTGTTTACGCGAGCGACAGGAACGACCGGGTGCTCAGCACTCTGGAAATCAGAAAAATAGTACAGGAGTTTTCGAATGGAGAAGAGGGCGATATCCTACGGGCGGCAAACAATTGAAGCCGACGATATCGAGGCCGTAGTAAAGGTTCTCGCCTCCGGCATGCTTACCCAGGGCCCTGTCGTGGAGGAGTTCGAAAGGAAGCTTGCCGCGTATACTGGCGCGAAGTACGCAGTAGCCTGCTCGAACGGCACAGCCGCCCTGCACCTGGCGTGCAAGGCAGCCGGGCTCGGCCCCGGAGATAAGGTCCTGACTTCGCCTTTGACCTTTCTCGCCTCGGCGAACGCCGCTCTTTATGTGGGCGCGAGGCCGGATTTTGTCGACATCGACAGCGGCACGCTCAACATCGACCCGGTTGAAGTTGAAAAGAAGGTCAAAGCCAGCCCGTCGATAAAGGCCCTTATCCCTGTCCACTTCGCGGGCGCGCCGTGCGACATGGAAAAGATAAGCCGCATCGCAAGGGAGCGCGGCCTTATTGTCATAGAAGACGCGTGCCACGCTCTCGGGGCCTCCTGGACCGATTCGCGCGGAGAGACGAGAAAAGTCGGCTCCTGCTCAAATTCAGACATGACGGTCTTCAGTTTCCACCCTGTAAAATCCATAACAACGGGCGAGGGCGGGGCCGTGACAACTAACAGCCCAAAGCTCTACGAGCGCCTCATCTCCTTAAGGTCTCACGGCGTGGTAAAGCACTCGGACAGGCTTTTCAAACCAGAGGGATTGCCCTGGTACTACGAGATGCAGGACCTGGGCTTCAATTACAGGCTCACGGACATACAGTCGGCGTTAGGCTTGAGCCAGCTTGGAAAACTCGACAGGTTTATTTCGAGAAGGGCTGAACTGGCCGCCTTCTATACCCGCCTCCTTTCAAAGTATCAGTTCATAAAGACCCCCGCAGTCCATCCGGGGCAGCTGAGCGCCTGGCACCTTTACGCCGTTCGGATAGACTTCGCCAGCCTCGGGGCTTCCAGAAAAGATGTTTTCGAGCTGATGAGCGCCATCGGGATAAACCTGCAGGTCCATTACATACCGGTTCACCTTCAGCCCTATTACAGGGGCCTGGGCTTCAAGCCCGGGGATTTCCCGAAGACCGAGAAGTTCTACGATGAAGAAGTGAGCCTGCCGATCTACCCGCTTCTTGAAGATGAAGAAGCAGGGGCGGTAGTAGAGGCTCTTTTATCGACGCTTGCCTGCGCTTCGGCAAGTCAGCCAAAACGGGGACAAGCCTGCGCGATATGAGGTCAAGGAAAGGAGACAGATGATGCCCAAGTTCGTATGCGGAAAATGCTCCAGGGAATTCTGGGGCTGGGGAGTAAATCACATGTATAGGGCCGGAAAACGCCTCGTGTGCCCTGATTGTGAAGGTGTCCTCGTGGAAAAAAAGGAAAAGCTAGCTGTCCCGGATCTGGCGGACGGGTTCTTCGATGGACCGGAAGCGGCCTGAGGGGCCTTACAGGGCCGCGCTAATAGGCTGCGGCAGGGTCGCCTGGATGCTGGAAGACGACCCGCTTGAGAAAAAGCCCTGCACTCACATGGGGGCTTACGAGGAGCTTGCAAGGATGGGTAAAGTCCAGGTCACGGCGGCCTCGGATGCTGACCCGGCAAGGCTCCGTGAGTTTGGCAGAAGGTACGGGGTCGAAAAACTGTACCTTGATTACAGGGAGATGCTCTTGCAGGAAAGGTTAGACATCGTCAGCATATGCGCCTGGGCGCCGGAAAGGGCGGCGATGGTGATCGACGCCGCCGGGGCCGGGGCAAAGGGCATCTGGTGCGAAAAGGCTGTCGCCACCTCCATGGATGAGGCCAGGGCGATTGTCGAGGCAGCCAAAGAGAACGGCACTGAGATGGTCGTCTCCCACATGAGAAGGTGGAGTCCTGAGTACGCAAAGGTAAAAGAGATTATTGAGAACGGCGGAATAGGCGTACTTCAGTCCATCACGAGCCATTTCAGCGGAAGCTTTATCCATACCGGCACTCACGCCTTCGATGTCCTCCGCTGGTTTGGCGGCGACATCGAGTGGATAGAAGGGACGCTTGAGGACGCTACTGGCAGCCTTCCCTGGGACATCGCGGACGACAGGGGCGGGCGGGCGTTCATAAAATTTAAAAACGGCGTTCACGGCGCGGTCTTCGCCGAGTCAAAAGGTTATTTTTTCTTCGAGTTCGACATTATCGGGAGCCACGGCAGGATAAGGATAGGCAACAACGGCCTGCTTGAATATTACAGGCCTTCGGCAAGCACGCATTATACCGGCTTCAAGGAGCTTTACAGGGTCGAGTTCCCGGAATTTGAAGAGGCCAACATCTGGACCGGGGCGCTTACCAACCTCCTTGACGCGATGGAAGGCCGGGTGAGCAGCAGGAACGGGCCTCAAGACGGACTGGCCGCTCTCGAAGCGGCCCTCGCGGTGCACGAATCGCACAGAAGGGGCGGCAAAGTGTATTTTCCGCTCGAATCCAGTTTGAAGATAAGGAGCAGATGAAAATGAGGAGCACGATAAAAATATCGGGAAGATCAGTCGGAACCGGATACCCCACTTATGTCATCGCGGAGATAGGCTCGAACCACGACTCTGACCTGGAAAAGGCAAAAGAGATAATAAGGGCCGCCAAATACGCGGGCGCTGACGCTGTAAAATTCCAGTCGTTTACGGCTGAGGGCCTTTTGAACCCCTTGAGACCCGATACCGACGGCAAGTGGTCTGCCCACCCGGCTTACCCCATAATCGAACGCCTCACAGTGCCTGAGCAGTGGCACGAGCTGCTCTTTCAATTTTGCGCTTCCGTAGGCATAACATTTCTTTCGGCTCCGTTTGACGAGGGCAGGGCAGAGCTATTGCATGAGATAGGCGTACCGGCATTCAAGCTTGCCTCCGGCGAGTTGACCAACGAGCCGCTCTTGAAACAGGTGGCCTCATACGGCAAACCGATAATACTTTCGACCGGAGCCGCTTACCTCGAAGAGGTCAGAAGAGCGGTAGAGGTCATACTCGAGCAGAAAAACTTCGAGGCGGCCCTTCTCCACTGCGCTTCCCTTTATCCGCCGAAGTACGAGGACATGAACATCACGGCAATGACAACGCTAGCCAGGGAGTTCGGCTGCCCGGTCGGCTTTTCCGACCACACGCCCGGAAACACGGTCGCCACCGCCGCCGTAGCGCTCGGAGCGTCGATAATCGAAAAGCACATAACCCTCGACAGGAAATTGAAGGGGCCAGACCACCCCTACGCAATGGAGGTCGAGGAATTCAAGTTCATGGTCTCTGAGATAAGGAACCTCGAAAAGGCCCTCGGCGACGGGGTGAAAAGGCCCTCGGAAAGCGAGATGGCCGAAAGGGTCGGGGCCAGGAGGTCTATTTACGCCAGGACCGACATCCACAGGGGTGATGTCATAACCACTGACATGGTAAAGCTCGTCCGTCACGCCTACGGCTTAGAGCCAAGGGACCTGGGCGGGATAATCGGAAAGACCGCGCTCCGCGACCTGGTGAAGGACATGCCGGTCCAGAGGGAGGACATATGCGCTTAAGGAATGAGTTGAGGCCGGTCGTAGCAATAGTGCAGGCCAGGATGAGCTCGACGAGGCTGCCGGGCAAGGTCATGAAAGGCATAGCCGGGCGTCCCATGCTCTGGCATGTCGTCAACAGGCTCAAGGCATCCAGCCTGATAGACGAGATAGTCGTCGCGACGACCACCGGCCATGAGGACGACATCATAGAAGAGTGGTGCAAGCTTAACGGAACCGGCTTTTCAAGAGGCAGTCTCGACGATGTCCTTGACAGGTACTACCAAGCCGCGAAGTCGTTCAGGGCCAGGACCGTCGTGAGGGTAACCTCGGACTGCCCGCTCATCGACCCTGCGCTCGTGGACAGGGCCATAGAGAAGTTTGGTGAGGGCGGGTTCGACCATGTGAGCATAGATTCATCCTACCCGGACGGCCTGGACGCGGAGGTCTTCTCGTTCGAGGCCCTGAAAAAGGCGCACGCTGAGGCGGCCCTTGCCTCTGAGCGCGAGCATGTAACGCCCTACATATGGAAAAACCCGCAGGTCTTCAGCCTCTGCAAGATAAAGAGCGCCACCGATCTTTCCGGCATGCGCTGGACAGTAGACGACGAGCGCGATCTTAAGCTCGTGACCGAAATATACGAAGGCATCGGCGCTGGCGAGCGGGTCTTTCACATGGACGAGGTGCTGGGCTTTTTGAGGCGCAAGCCCGAGGTATTGAAGATAAACGCGGCGACCACACGAAACGAAGGGTACGCCAAATCGCTCCGTCAGGACAGAATAGTCAAAAAGGCCGGATAAACAATATTCGAAAGGTGATAATGAAAATGAATGTAGCTCATAAGGAAGAAAAAAAGGTAAGCCTTTTCCCGGCATCCGACGCGCTCTGGGAGCGCGCAGAGGCTATAATCCCGGCAGGCACCCAGACCTTGAGCAAGGGGCCAAACCAGTTCGTAATGGGCGTTACTCCCAAGTACCTGAAAAAGGGAAAGGGGTCTCATGTATGGGATGTCGACGGCAACGAATACATAGATTACCCGCTCGCGCTCGGGCCGATTCTGCTCGGCTATGACTACGCCGCCGTAAGCGAGGCCGTCATAAACCAGGTAAGGGAAGGCACGACTTTCACGCTCATGCACCCGCTTGAGGTTGAAGTAGCCGAGCTTCTCTCGACAGTCATACCCTCAGCCGAGATGGTAAGGTTCGGAAAAAACGGCGCGGATGTGACAAGCGCGGCCGTAAAGGTCGCGAGGGCCGCAACGGGAAGAGACCATATCGCGTACTGCGGCTACCACGGCTGCCAGGACTGGTACGCTGTCGTGACCCCGCGCAGCAAGGGCATACCGGCAATCCTGAAAGACTACATGCACGCCTTCGAGTACAACAAGATAGAGTCGCTGGAAAGGCTCTTCGCTGAAAACCCCGGCAAAATCGGCTGCGTGATAATGGAAGTGCCGGGCACTGACCCGATAATCGACATCAAGACAGGCAAGAACTTTCTCCAGCTCGCCAAGGAAGTCGCGAACAAAAACGGCGCGCTCTTCGTGCTTGACGAAATAGTCACGGGCTTCAGGTACTCGCTCGGCGGGGCGCAGAAGTACTACAGCGTAGTTCCTGACCTTGCCTGCTTTGGCAAGGGAATGGCTAACGGGTTCGCGATATCCGCCCTCGTAGGCAAGAAGGAATTCATGAAGGAGCTGAACGAAGTCTTCTTCTCGATGACCTACTCCGGCGACACCATCGGCCTTGCGGCCGCGAGGGCCACCATAACAGAGCTCATTGAAAAACCCGTAATAAAGCACATCTGGGATATGGGCGAAGTGCTGCATAACGGTATCAACTCGTTTGCCGAATCGATTGACCTCAACTTCAGGATATACGGCAAGCCGCCCAGGGGTGGCATCAGCGCGAGGAACGCATCCGGCGAGGAAGACCTGCTCCTGAAGAGCGTCTTTCTCCAGGAGACCGTGAAAAGAGGCATCCTTTACGGCGGGCCGGTATTTGTAAGCTACTCGCACACGGAAAAGGACATAAAGAAGACGATAGACGCTTCCTGCGAAGCCTTGAAGGTTTTGAAGAAGGCGATTGACAGCGGTGACCCGGCAAGTTTCCTTGAGGGAGAGCCTGTCGGAGTCGTATTCAGGCAGAGAAACTAATGAAAGGTGACACTCAGATGATAGCGGAAACAAGGGTTCTGGTCGTAGGCTGCGGGTCAATAGGAAGACGGCATATTAAAAACCTGATGTCTCTGGGGATACGCAACTTCATACTCTGCGACACCAGTGAAGAGTCGTTGAAGGCGGCTTCCATCGGCCTTGAAAACCCCGTGCTGACGACGAAGTTCAAGAACGCGCTCCTTCAGGGCCCTCAGGCGGCGGTCATCTGCACACCTTCGTCGCTACACCTGAATATGGCGATAGAGCTTGCCCGCCACGGCGTGCACCTCCTCATTGAAAAGCCGCTTTCCGACACTCTCGATGGTATCGGAGAGCTGGAGAAAATCGTCGAGGAGCGTGGCCTTGTGGCGATGATGGCCATGTGCTACAGGTTCCACCCTGTCTTTCAGCAGGTAAAGAGCCTTATCCTGTCCGAAGTGGTCGGCAGAGTCTATCATGTGAACTACTTTGGCGGCCACTATCTGCCCGACTGGCACCCCAACGCCGATTACAGGATAGAGTACGCCGCGAGAAAAAAGCTCGGCGGCGGAGTCATCCTTACGAGCATACACGGCCTGGACAACATAAGGTGGCTTTTCGGAGAGGTCGAGGAGTCGCACGCCTTTGTAGACAAGGTCAGCGACCTTGAAATGGATGTTGAAGATATCGCGACAGCCATATTCAGGCTGAAGAACGGCATATTAGCCAACTGGCAGACCGATTTCCTCCAGAGGGCCAACCAGCACAGGATGGTCATCGCGGGTTCCACCGGCACCATAAGGGCCGACTTCCTTACCGGCACTGTCGAGACCTATTCGACGGAGCTTGGAAAATGGTACTCCGGCAGGGTGCCGTTTCAGGTAAACGAGATGTACGTGGCTGAAGCAAAGCACTTTTTCGATTGCATCGAGAAAAAGACGGCCCCCGAAGCTGACATTAAAGACGGGCACAAGACATTGAAGCTCGCCCTCGATGTGAAGGGTTCGAGAAACCTCCTTGAGGAGCGCGAAAGAATATGCAGAACGGCGTGACCTTCTGGACAGAGGGCGGCCCTTCCATCGGCATGGGGCATGTGATGAGGTGCATCAATATCGCCCACGCGCTGGAGACCGAGGAGATGCCCATGCACTTTCTCGTCAACAACGAACGACCGGTCATCGACCGGCTCAACGAGGAAGCCCTTTTCCACATAGTCTACCCGATGACCGGCAGGCACGCGAACAGGCTTACGAACGGCGTCGTCGTCATCGACACGAAGCGCGATGTGAGCGCCCAGGTCCGCAGCCTCAGGGAAGAAGGCAGGAAAGTCGTTCTCATAGACAACAGCTCGACCGGGGAGGCCGACGCTATCGTAATGCCGACTCCGGTATACAGGGGGCTAGGCAGCGGCAATCTTCTTTCCGGCAGCAGCTATCTCATCATCGGAGACAACTTCAGGCGCTCAAGAGGCACAGAGCCACTCGTCCACTCGGCCCCGTTGAAGGTGCTCGTCACCATGGGCGGGTCAGACCCGTTCAATCTTACGGAAACGGCGCTGAAGGCTCTCTGGAACATCGAAGGCATAGAGGTCACGACAGTCATCGGGCCTGCCTTCAAAATCACGGAAACCATGGAAGAGTTTATAAAGAGAAGCAATGAAAGGTTTATCTTCGTATTCAACGCAAGGGACATGGCCCCGCTGATGAGGGCTTCGCACATAGCATTTACGGCTGTCGGCACGACAGTTTATGAACTCGCTTACATGGGCGTACCTTCCGTCCTCATCGGTAACTTTGAGTCCGACGCTCAAGACCTCGCTACTCTTCATGAGCTTGGCATAAGCAGGAGCCTGGGTTATTACAGGGACCTGAACCCGGCGGATATATCAGAGGCAGCGGAAAGCTTCAGGGATAACCCGGCCTCGTGGACGGAGATGTCCCTGAAGGCAAGGAACCTGACCGACGGAGACGGCGCTTCAAGGATAGCGGATCTCATACGCTCTTTAATAAAACAACAGAACTGATACCAGGAGTAAGGAAATGATGCACAGCGGAAGCGTACTTGACAGGGCTAACGGTTTTAGCGTTCTCGACTGCTCTGACTGCGGTTTCATCCACTTGAACCCTGTCCCGACGGAAAACGAGCTCGACAAGGTCTACAGGGAGGAGTACTACACTGACGAAAAACCTCTTTTCATCGAGCGGGTCATTGAAGACCTGCCCTGGTGGGATAGCGTCTATAACGACAGGTACGAATTTTTCGAATCGAAGCTTCCCGAAAACAGGCGCTCGGTGCTAGACATAGGCTGCGGCCCAGGCTATTTTCTCAAGGCAGGCATGGAAAGGGGCTGGAAGGGATTCGGCGTGGAGCCTTCTTCCAGGGCTGCGGCGCACGCGAGGAGTTTGGGCCTTGAGGTGATGAACACCTTTTTTGACACCGGCCTGGCCTCCGCCCTCAAGAAAAGGTTTGACGCGGTCCATCTCTCGGAGGTGCTTGAGCATGTGCCAGACCCGTCGATGATACTGAAGGCCGCCGGGTCGCTCATGAACGAGGGCGGCCTCATCTGCTGCGTGGTTCCGAACGACTACAGCCCGGTGCAGAAGGTATTGAAGGAGAAGCTCCATTACAAGCCGTACTGGCTCGCTCCTCCTCACCACATAAACTACTTCAATTTCGACACGATGAAGGCGCTTCTTGAAAAGACAGGCTTCAATGTCGTCGGCGCGACCTCGATGTTCCCCATAGACTTCTTCCTGCTCATGGGCGACGACTATGTCGGGAACGACGAACTCGGCAGGGCAAGCCACGCGCGGAGAAAAAAGCTAGACCTCATGCTCAGCGAGCCCGAGCTCAAGGGCTTCAAAAAGGAGATGTACGAGCTCATGGCAAAACACGGCATAGGACGGGAAATGATAATCTACGGGGAGAAGCGTAATGGCTAACGACTCTTGCAGGCTATGCGGAACGAATGAAGCCCGCCTGGTTGCCGTGGTAGACGGCTGCCAGTACGTAAGGTGCGCCGGGTGCGGGGTAGAGAGGATGGCCTCCTATCCGTCGGCCGCCGAGATAGAAAAGTTTTACGACTCCGGCTACATGACCAAACAATTCAACAACCTGGGCCATCACCTGCACTTCACCAAAGAGTACAGGGAGACATACTTCGCTGAAAAGTCTCTTACTTTCGCGGACCTCAGGATGGACCTTTCCAAACTCAGCGACAAAAAGCTCCTTGATGTAGGCTGCGCTAACGGTCAGTTCATGGAGTACACGGCGAAGTTCGGGATGCAGTCCATTGGCATAGACATCTCGGAAGAGATGGTCAATGCCGGGAAAGAAGCCGGGCTCAATTGCCTCGTCAAGGACCTCTTCAAGATGGAAGGGGAGTTCGACATGCTTACCTACTGGGATGTCATAGAGCATGTCTCCAACCCCAGGCAGGTACTCGAAAAGACGCGCTCCCTGCTTGCCCCGGGCGGCGAGGTCATTCTCCAGACGCCGTGCACCGGGATGGTCTCCGAGCTTTTCGGCGACAAGTGGCTCTACTATCTTCCGGTGCAGCATTTGCACCTGTTCTCTCAAGAGTCTTTGTTCAAGCTCCTTTCTGACACAGGCTTTTCGGTTGTAAGCTGGGTCAGGTTCGGCAGCTGCAACCCCAAGGGCTCCATACCCGATGTTAACAAGCGCGCGATGGATACTATCGCCAAGCGCATGGGCATAGGTGACACAATTGTTGTGCGCGCGAGGAGGACTGACAATTGACAGACCTGTTCAGCCTTGAAGGCAAAGCCGCATTCGTCACCGGCGGAGGAAGCGGGCTCGGGCAGGCCATAGCAGTTGGCTTGGCCTCGGCTGGCGCTTATGTCGCCGTCTCAGGCAGGGACTCCGTAAAGCTCAATGAGACCGTCAGCATGATAACAAAAGCTGGCGGCAAGGCAGTTGCCGTGCCCATGGACATACTGGATACCGATTCCGTGAACGACGCGGTAAGCAGGACTGTCGAGGAGTACGGACACATAGACATACTCGTCAATTCTGCTGGCGTCCACCTCAAGAAGGACACTCTTGAAGTCACCGACGAGGAATGGTCCAGGGTCATTGAGACGAACCTCACCGGCTCGTTCAGGGTCTGCCGCGCCGTTGGCACGCAGATGAAGGTGCAGGGCAGGGGAAAGATAATCAATATCGCCTCGCTCGGGTCGTTCGTTGCCTTGAAGGACGCCGCAGCCTATACCTCTTCAAAGGCCGGGGTAATCCTTCTCACCAAGAACCTTGCCGTCGAGCTTGCTCCCTTCAACATCCAGGTCAACGCCATAGCACCCGGCGTGTTCAGGACGGCGTTGAACGCGAAGGTGCTCGTCGGAGAGCGGCTTGAAAGGATACTTTCGAATACTCCGATGAAACGCCTCGGCACGCCGGACGAGTTGGCCGGTACCGCCGTTTATCTTTCTTCAAAGGCGTCTGACTTCGTGACAGGCGCGGTAATTCCAGTTGACGGAGGTTTCCTGGCATGGGGGATATGATGACGAAAAAGGCCGTTATGATACTCGGGGCCGGAGTAATGCAGCTCCCGATGATAAGGAAGGCCAAGGATATGGGCCTTTTCGTTATCGCTTCCGACAGGAACGCTGACGCCGAAGGCTTTAAGGAGGCTGACTTTGCCCTGACGCTCGACATCAAGAGCGCGTGGGCTCACGCCGAGTGGGCAGCGCACAATAAAAAGAGGTTCAACATATCAGGCGTCGTCGCTGGCGCGGATGTAGCCATTACTGCGGCTGCCGTGTCGAACGCGCTCGGCCTTCCGGGAATATCGATGGAGACGGCTGAGAGGTCGAATAACAAGTCTCTCATGAAAACGCAATGGCTCGCGGACGGCATCCCTACGCCGTGGGCGGAAGAGGTCAGCAATATCGAGGAAGCCAGGGCCGCGCTCAAAAAGACAGGGCTGCCCTGCATGGTCAAGGCCATAGACAACGCCGCCTCAAGGGGCTCGAGGCGCATAGATTCGATAGACGAGCTTGAGGACGCGCTCAGGGACGCGAAGAACCATTCGACCACCGGGACCGCGCTCATAGAAGAGTTCGTTGAAGGCGACGAGCAGAGCGTCGAGCTTATCGTCTGGAACGGAAAGCACTACCGGTTCGGCATAGTTGACAGGCACTTCGGGTTTGGGGCGTTCCCCATAGAGACAGGCCACACCAACCCGAGCGCGTTTTCACCTGCGGTTCAGGAAGAGCTTTATAAAGTTGTGCAGGACGCGGCCACCTCCCTTGGCATAGACTTCGGCCCGTACAAGGCCGATACCATAATGACCAGAAAAGGGCCGATGGTCCTCGAGCTTCCGGCCCGCCTTTCCGGCGGGTTTCATTCGCAGTACACGACCCCTTCGGCCACCGGCCTTGAGCCGCAGAAGATGGCGCTGGCACTGGCTACCGGCCTTGAAGTGAAGGAAAAATACTACACTCCCTCAAAAGACAGGGTAACGATATGCAAGGCGGTATTTCCGGCCCCGGGCCTCATAAGGTCGATTACAGGCGTTAAGGAAGCCAAAGCCCTTCCCGGCGTCGAAGAGATATTCATGATGGTCGGCGAGGGCGAGGTCATCCAGCCGTATCGCAACTGCGGCCACAGGGTCTGCTACATCATAGCGTCTGGAGAAGACAGGACACAGGCTGAAGGAAACTGGCAGAAGGCGGCGGACACCGTCCTTATCGATACGGTGTCAGAGAAAAAATATGCTTAATCCCATTCAAATCAGCGCGAAAAGAGAAAGCGGGCTCAATACCGTAATATCCGAAGGCGAGCTCGGCCTCCTGAGCCTTGACCTGCTGGTCCTCAGCTCCGGAGAGTCGTTTCATTTTTCAACCAAAGGGTCTGAGGCGGCGGCAGTCATCCTGAGCGGGGAGGCTTCTGTGAAAACCCAAGGCCACGAGTACAGGCTCAAAAGGGAGAGCGTTTTCACAGAGACGGCCTCAGCGTTATGCCTGCCCATTGATAGCGAGGCAATCTTTACCGCGGACAGACCGACGGAGATTGCCATCTGCAAGGCAAGGACTTCGGAAAAAGGCGAGCCCTTTTTCATCTCCCCTGAGATGACGAAGGAAAAGACTGTCGGCAAAGAGAACTGGGAAAGAAAGGTCGTTGATATTGTCGGCGCGGACGCTCCTGCTTCAAGGCTCGTCATCGGGGAGACATTCAACAGGCCGGGCGGCTGGTCGAGCTTCCCGCCGCACAAGCACGACACCGCGATACCCGGCGTGGAAGCGAAGATGGAAGAGATATACCTGTTCAGGCTCAACCCTTCCGAGGGTTTTGGCACGCAGACCATATACGGCAAAGAGGGAAGCCATTCTTTCAAAGTGAAGGATTATGACGCCGTGACGATACCCTGGGGCTATCACCCAGTGTCCGCCATGCCGGGTTACGGCCTTTATTATCTCTGGTTTCTCGCTGGCGAAGGCAGAGTTTTAATGCCGAACACCGACCCCGAATACAAATGGCTCGAAGGTAAATAAAATGCTTAAACTCTATACTCTCTTTCATTGCAATCTCGCGTTTTCGATGATCCCCAGGGAGCATTTCCCGAAGGTCGTTGAAAGGTGCTATTCGCCGCTTCTCGATATGGCTGAAAAAGGCTTCCCAATTGCCATAGAGATGACCGCGTGGACTTTGAAAGAGGTCAACCGGATAGACCCGTCGTTTATCGAGCGGCTGCGCTCGCTCTGGCAGGCAGGAAAATGCGAATTCATCGGCTCTGGCTACTCGCAGGCCATCTTCCCGCTCATCCCCACGGATGTCAACAGGTGGAACCTTGAGATAGGGAACAGGTACTACCAGGACCTCCTTGGCAGAAGGCCGAGGACGGCACTGGTGAACGAGCAGACTTTTTCCAGAGGGCTTATAGACCTTTACAGGGAAGCCGGATATGACGCCTTCATAATGGACTGGAACAACGCGCACCAGCATAACCATTACCCAAAAGAGTACCTTTACCATCCCCAGAGGGCTGCCGGGCTCAAGGCCGACATAGATGTCCTCTGGAGCCATTCCATCGCGTTCCAGAAATTCCAGAGGTGCGTGCACGGCGAGATAACCGAAGACGAGTACTTTGAATTCCTCAACTCGCATTGCGCCGCAGGCGAGGACAGGTCCTTCCCGCTTTACACGAACGACGCAGAGGTCTTCAGCTACAGGCCGGGAGCGGACGCAACGCGCGAGGATGAATATAAAAAACTTGAGCTCTTGCTTGAGAGGATAGCCAGGGACGGCCGTTTTGAGCTTACGACCCCCTCAAAAATTCTCGCCTCTTCGAGGGAGCACAGGCGAGCAGCCATAATAAAGCTCGAATCCGTTGAAACTCCGGTCGTATGCAAGAAGCAGGACAAGTACAACCCCTTGCGCTGGGCAGCCGCCGGAAGGGACAGCGTGCACATCAATACCGAGTGCCACAGGGTATATGAAAGCATCCGGGCCCTCATGGAGCAGGGCGCGCTTGAAAAGGACACTCTTGAGCATTTCAAGGAAGTCCTCTGCGAGCTGTGGGGAAGCGACTTCAGGACAAATACCATAGACGAGAAGTTCGCCTGGTTTCAGAACAGGCTCGGCTGGCTCAAGATAGAAACCGAAAGGCTCCTTGGAAACCACACCGAGAGGATGCCTCTTCTTTCCTGGGTCTACGGAGGCAATTTCAACTCTATGACAGGCCACAACGCTGTTGTTGAAGAGCAGCTCGCGTCAAAAGGAAAAGCCGCGGCTATCGCCTCTGATGGCAAGGTACTGCGGATAGATACGGGCACTGTCGTCGCCGAGTTCATGGAAACAAAGGGCCACGCGCTTAAATCACTTGCTTTCCCGCAGGTCTGCCAAACGCCGCTCATCGGCACTTTGCCGCACGGACATTACGAGGACATAAGCCTGGGCGCGGATTTTTTCAGCGGCCATCTTATACATTCTTCGAGGGAAGGCAAAAAGACTACCGACCTCAGCGCTTCGACGGCTTCTCTGGAAGAGAGCCTGGAAAAGGTAAGCCTCGTGATAAAGACGCCGCTTGAGATAGGGATTCTCTGGAAAAAATACGAGATATTCAAGACCGGCCTGGAGGTCAAGGTGACCTACAGGCTCAAGGTCAACGGACTTGTCGCGTCATCCCTCAGGGCTGGCATATTCACCTTCATGCCGTCGGCCTTCGACAGGGATACGCTCTGGTTCGAAACTGTAAACGGCGGGGCAGGGGCCGAGAAGTTTTATCTGAAGGGGCACGCGCTTACGCACGACGAACCCGTAAGCCAGAGCGTTTCCGCCTCGTCATGCCTCGGCGCCACCGACGGCTGGGTGAGGATAGGCGACAGTACGAAATCGATTGAGATACTGACTGACAAATCAAAGCTCTTCACGGTGCCCATGCTCAAATACCTTGAGCTTCCCGCGGAGGATTCATTCTTTCTCAGGGTCTACCATTCGCTCGGCGAGTTCGACGACACGGCATGGTGGGTCTGGAGAGGATACAATGAGGCCGCCTTCACCTTGAGGGCCGCAAGGAGCTGATTCAATGGAAATGCTTGGAGCCAATTTAGATGTCCTCATGGCACGGAACAGCGCGCTTGCCGAAAGGCTCGCTTCATGGCAGGGAGCTTCCGCCGTAATAGAGAAGGCTAAGACCGGAGGCGCGACCTTCAGGCACGAGGGCAGGCTCTTTCACAGCGCCTACAGCCCTGAAAAAGAGGCCGCCTGCCAGGCAGATGAGATAACCTCGAATAAGATAAAGCCCGACTGGGTCCTGCTGTTCGGTCTCGGCTGCGGGCATCTTCTGAAAGCCCTTCTCGAAAAAGGCTTTGACAGGGTACTCGTGTACGAGCCTTCAACGGAGATTATCGTAGGCGTGCTCGCTTCTGTAGACTTATCCGGCCCCCTCGCGAGCGGGAGCGTGGCCCTGTACAACGATCTCACGGCCTTTATATCCAGAATAAGGGAACTGGACGGTTTCGACACGCTGCTTAGCTACTCGACGCTGCCCTATAAGCTCACTTTCGCCCAGGAGTTTATCGATTTCAACACGCGGGTGAATAACGCTCATACGACGAACAAGGTCTGCATAAGGACTGACATAGAATCAAGGGAGAATTGGATAGAGAACTACTTCGAGAATGTCAGGCACCTCCCGGAGTGCCCGCCGATCGATTCGCTGCGCTCTGCATTCAAGGGCGTGCCCATGATAATAGCGGGAGCTGGCCCTTCGCTGCAGAAAAACGCCCATCTGCTGAAAGAGGCAAAGGGCAAGGCGATCATAATTGCGGCAATAACCGCCTATAAGCCGCTTCTGAAATACGGCGTGGTCCCGGATTTCGTCATAGCTTCCGAAAAAGTCGACCTTCCCGAGTACTTCACCTACGGCGAAGACGACTTGAAGACCCGTCTTATCCTCGCGGAGGTAGCGCACCCCGGCATGTTCGAAAGAAAAGTAAAGGAGAAGTTCGTCTTCTTCAACCCCTTTGTCACCCTCAGCCGTTCTCAGGCCCCCCTCTGGGGGTCTTCCTACTTTCCCTCGACTGGCGGGTCAGTGACCACGGCAGCCTTTGACATGGCCATGATGTTCGGCTGCGACCCGGTCGTGCTCGTCGGCCAGGACTTGTGCTTTGGAGACAGCGGCACCCATGTCCCCGGTGGGGTCTATATCGCCCAGGATGTGAAAATAGACCGTGAAAACGGCAAGGTGTCGATAGAAGAGGATTATGTGACCCTCAAGGACAAGGCCAGGAGCAAGTTCGACCTCCTTTGGCTCAAGGGCCTTGACGGCAAACCTGTGCCGAGCAAGTTCGACTGGGTGACATTCCACCAGTGGTTTGAAAATTACGCCGCTTTTCTCAAAAGCGAAGGCTCCCCCGTACGGATAATAAACGCTACCGAGGGAGGGGCATACATAGAGGGGATGGAGCACGCGACTCTTGCGGAAGTTATTGAAAAATATGTGAAAAACGAAGTCAAGCTTGACGCCGTTATAGCGGGGGCCGTCGCGAAAAGGGCATATCCCGACCTGCCTGCGATTGCGGCTTCGATAAACGGCATGCACAAGAGCCTCAAGAAAATCGGCCGGATTGCCGATGCTACAAACAGGGAAGTCTCTCAGCTTAAAAAGGAACTGGGCCGCGAGGGAGGCACGCTCGAAGCTGGCAGGAAGGCTGCGAAGGTCAAGAGGCTCGAAGACGAGCTTTTCAAGGCCGCCGAGAGCTCCCCGTTCATCTGGGAGACGCTCATTGCCAGCATCTGCGAACTCAAGGAATATCTGAGGCGGGATGCTGACGCCGGGTCAAAGGGGATAGAAAAGGACATAGAGGCGATCCAGACGGCGTACGGAAAACTGGCAAAAGGCTGCGCTAAGTTCTCAGCCGTCCTGATGCGCGCCGGGGCAAGCCTCAAGCCTTCAGGTTGCGCCCATGAGTCCCGCGCGACAGAAGCCGCGGTATGAAAAAATCAAAGGAGAAGCAATGAAGATGGCACAAGTCTACCTTGACGGAACGAGGCTCGAATTCGAGGACAGGGAAAACCGGTCTACGATCAGGGAGTTGATAGATACCATAGAAAAGGACCTCGCCGGACTCAGGCGCTTCGTCATGGAGCTCTGGATAGACGGCGAGATGATGCCGGAATGGAGAGGCAGCCAGGTGCTGAGCAGGCCGCTTTCGATATACAGCGACTTCAAGCTCAAGACCGCTTCGATGGAAGAGGTCGCCTTGGAAGGCCTTGACCTCGTTCAGGAGTACATGAAGGTCACTAAAGAAAATATCGACGCCTGCGTCAAGGACCTGCGCGTTGGCAACGGGCGAGCGGACGCTCTCATGTCCTCCGTTTTCGACGGCTTCATCGAAATTGTAAAAACGGTAGACGCTCTGGCCAGGGGAGGGGAGAAGTACAGGATGGACCTGTTCAGGGAAAACCCGGCCCAGTACTTCAACCCGGTCATAAGGGGCCTTGAGGAACTGCGCGAGGCAAGGGACGGCCGTGACAGCGTTGCCTCAGCCGACATCCTCGAGTACGAGCTTAAGCCGCTTATCGATGACATGGAAGAGAACCTTTTTCACTTTTACGCGTGATTTTTTCCTCAAGGTTTACATTCGGGGTTCCGATATTACAATTAAGGGAGCTTCAGTCCAAACCGGGCCGAAGAGGAGGGATAGGGAAAACTGGCCGGAGCTGGACCCTGTAAGCAGCAGTAAGAAGAGAACACAAAAAAAACGGCAAGGATGCCGGAAGAACACACACTAAGGAGGGTACACCAATGTCACTCGTAATAAACACTAACGTAGCAGCTCTTGTAGCACAGCAGAACCTTTCAGTTTCCAACGCGCAGATGAAAGTGAGCGTCCAGAGGCTTTCGTCCGGCTACAGGGTCAACAGCGCGGCCGACGACGCAGCCGGCCTCGGAAGGGCTGACCAGCTCCGCAGCCAGTCGAGGATGATTCAGGCCTCGATCAGGAACATCAATGACGGCGTCAGCGCAATGGAAATCGCCGACAAGGCCGCGGAACAGATAACCAACATCGTCACCAGGATGGGCGAACTTGCCGCCAGCTCCGCGCAGGGAACCCTGGACTCTACCAACAGGTCCTACTACAGCGACGAGTACAACAAGCTCATCTCTGAAATAGACAGGATCTCGAACACCACCGAGTTCGGCGGCTACAAGCTCATCAACGGCGGCACCTCCGCCCTGACGATGTACATCGGCTTCAAGAACACCACCAACGACCAGCTCTCCATCAGCCTGAATGTGCTGACTTCCGGCACGAGCGGCCTGAACCTGGTTTCCGGCGCCATATCCACCCAGGCGGGCGCCCTGAGCGCTCTCGATTCCGTAAGCGCGGCCCTTAAGACCATCAACGACGCGAGAGCCATATATGGTGCTTCCACCAACAGGCTTTCCTCGGCGTTGAACAACCTCCAGGTGACCTACACGAACTATCAGGCTGCCGAGTCGAGGATAAGGGACGCTGACTTCGCTTACGAGACCGCCCAGTACACCAAGAACCAGATAATGGTGCAGGCCGGCACTTCCGTTCTCGCCCAGGCTAACCAGTCGCCGCAGAACGTACTGTCGCTCCTGAGGTAATCATCCGCTTAAGCGGGTCATGACAAGGGCGGGGGGGGACACCCCCCGCCCGCTTATGAGGACATAATGAGCATACAGAGGATATTTGACGGCGCTTTCAAGCCGTTTGAAGCGGAACTGCCCGCGAAGACTTCGCTGAAGGTTTCCGGGGAAGCCGAAGCTGCGGAAGATAAAAGCCTGAAGTCAGCAGCCAGGCCGGGCGAGGTCGAGGCGATAGCCTCGGAGGTCCAGATATACCTTAAAAGGCTCAACACTGAATTGAGGTTCGAGGTCGATTCGGATTCAAAAGAAGTCGTCGTGAAGATAGTAGACCCTGAAAACGATGAGGTCATCCGGCAGATACCTTCAGAGGAGCTTCTTGCCATACGCAAGAGGATGCAGGACCTCGTAGGCGTCCTCTATAACGCCAGCACTTGAAACCATTTAGAACGAGAGGCATGCCGGTATGAGCATATCAGCCACTTCGGGCGTTGTAAGCAACATAGACTACCAGAGCCTCATTACCCAGCTCGTAGGCATAAGAAGGCAGTCGATCACGCAGCTCCAGACCGACAAAAAGGGCCTGGAGATAACCAATAACGCGTACTCCAACCTGAGCTCGAAGATAAAGGACCTGGTGTCAGCGGCAGACACCCTGAGGACTTCCACTGCCTTCGGCTCCTTCAAGACAACCGTTTCCGACGGCAACGCCATATCTGCCACTGCCGGTACGGGCGCTTCCTACGGCTCTCACTCGATCGTCGTCTCTACTCTTGCCAAATCCCATAAGATGGCCGCCGACGGAGTGGCTGCCGCCTCCTCTGCGATTGCCGCTGGGGCTGGCTCTTTCAGCTTCCAGGTCGGCGCGGGCGCCGTGCAGACGGTGGCCGTTGACGCTACGACTACGCTTACAAGCCTCAAGGACTCGATTAACGCGCTGAACGCAGGCGTGAGCGCGTCCGTCGTAAACGACGGGTCAGCCCCCAACCCCTACAGGCTCATTCTGACCGGCTCTTCAACCGGCACCTCGAACAGCGTAAATATTACCCAGAACGACACCTCTCTTGCTTTTTCAACAACGCTCCAGGCCGCGCAGGACGCTTCGTTCACGGTTGACGGCATGGCCTTTACCAGGCAGACCAACAGCGCGTCCGATATTATTACAGGCGTCACAGTCGACCTCATGGCCGCTGACCCCGCAAAGACCCTTACTGTTACGGTCAGCAGAGACACCGATTCAATCACCGACAGCGTCAAGAAGCTGGTTGACGCCTACAACGGCGTGGCAAGCTACATCAAGATGAACAACAGGTATGATTCCGACACGAAGAAGGCTTATCCGTTTTTCGGCGACAGCGTCGCCAGGAGCATAGCTGATGACCTGAGGAGGGTTTTTTCATCCTCGGTGAGCGGTCTTCCCGACACCATGAACAGGCTTTTGCATGTGGGCGTGTCGACGGACAGGGAAGGCGTGATGTCTCTGGATTCCGCTAAGCTCAAAAACGCCCTCAATTCGAATTTTGACGGGGTCGTCAGCCTTTTCACCAAGGGGACCGCGACGACCGGGTTTGCCGAGCTTATCCACCAGACGGCCAGCTCGATAGATGACTTTGTCGACGGCAGGATAAAGGGCCGCCAGGACGGGCTCAAGAAGAACATGACCAGGATAGACCAGGACATACGGCAGAAGGAGACTCAGCTGGTGTCCTATGAGGAGCAGCTCAGAAGCCAGTTCACCGGGCTCGAGGGAATGCTCGCCAGCCTCAAGGGCCAGAGCAGTGCCTTAATCAACTACTTCGGGGGTGCGTAATTGAACAGGGTGAGGCAGTACCAGAACATACAGGTTTTGACAGCCGACAGGGTGAGCCTCATTATCATGCTCTATGACGGGATACTGCGCTTCAACAGGCTCGCCCAACAGTCAATCAGGGATGGGGACATAAAGGGCAGGGGCGGCTACATCAACAGGTCCCTTGAGATAATAGGCGAGCTGGCCAATTCCCTTAACATGGAGGAAGGCGGCGAGATCGCGCAGAACCTCTCCAAACTCTATGATTTTTGCGCTTCAGCGCTTACGGAGGCGAACCTCAAGAGCGACTCAGCGGCGATCGAGTCGGTCAACAAGGTCGTGCTGGAGATAAAATCAGGCTGGGAAGCCGTGGCCGCGGAAAGGCAAAAGCGCGCGGCGGAAGAGCCCGCGAGGAGCGTAAGCTGTGGCGCCTGACAATCGCGAACAGGCAGGGATTTTGGGCAGGCTCCTTGAGATATCTGTCCTTCAGCGCCGCCTTGTCGAGGAAAACCGCATCGAAGAGCTCTTGAGCGCGCAGATTGAGCGGGCCGGGCTTTTCTCGATGCTCGACCTTTCCGGCGAGCCGGTGGCCGACAGCGCGCTCAAGGAGCTTGCCAGAGAGCTTGCCGGCAGCGACCGTGAACTCTCAGCCGTAGTCCAGCAGGTCATGGACGCCGTAGGCTCGCGGCTCGGCCAGGTCAAGACCGGCATGAGCGCCGTCAAGGCCTATGGACGGTATTGATTCATTCGGACCCACTTGTCAAGATTCTCCGCCATAAATAGCGGAGAATCTTGGGTAACGGAAAAATCATTTTTATTCGTTTGCCTTGAACCGGCCGCTAAAGGGCGATACCCCGGCTGGCATGTCCATTCAACCCTTCTTCCATCTCTCAAAAAAAGCCCTGAATACAGTTTAAAACCCAAAAAAACACCTAAAGTTTTCGCCCGCTCCTGCCGATAGTTATAGTGTCAGAAAAACCAGGGAGGACTTTCCTATGATCAAGATCGACAAGGTCATGGCAGAGGGCTTCGTTCTCCAGGACAAGACCAGGCGCGATCCAGACCAGGCGCGCGAAAGCCTTGCCGCCGGGGATAAGGTAACGATCTCTGAGGAAGGCAAGAAGAGGCGGGTAATGGGCCATGTGATGGCCTGCCTGTCCGGGCCAGACCACAAAAAGAAGGTCTGACCAGGCCGCAGGCATACGATCGATAATTTATCAGGGCGGCGCCATGTCTTTTGAAAAATTCAAGATACTCATAACCGACGACGACATGGACCTCCGGGAGCTTCTCACCGAGGCGATAAAGAACTGGGGTTACGAGGTCTCGGTCGCGCGGGACGGGGACGAGGCGCTGCGCAAGCTCCGGATGGAGCGCTTCGACATCGTCATCACGGACCTTATGATGCCCGGCATGGACGGGCTAGCGCTCCTGCAGAAGATAAAGGACCTCGACAAGGAGATACTTGTAATCATAATCACCGGGTACGCTACCATAGAGACCGCGGTCAAGGCGATAGAGAGCGGCGCGTACGACTACATCGCCAAGCCTTTCAGGCTCGATGAGCTGATGATAGTCATCAAGAACGCCTGCGAGCGGCTCCGCCTGGTCCTTCAGAACAGGGCGCTCCTCGAAGAGCTCAGGACGGCTTACGGTGAGATAGGCGTATTGAAGAAGGCGCTTTCAGCGGACGAGCAGACTCAGCCGGAGGAAAGTACAGGCGCAGCGGCTCAGGAACAGGCCTCAAGCGAGGTGCTGAAACCGGCCCGCTACCAGGAGTATCTCCGTGAGGCTGACAGATTTGCGACAAAGGCCGTAAAGACATCATGAACCGGAGTATAGAGTGCAGGCAGCCGTCTTACCAATTGAAAATCTGAGGATAATGCTCGTCGATGACGACGACAGCGTCCGCGAGGCCCTGACCGAGATACTTTCAAGGAGGGGCTGGCTGGTCGAGGATTTCTCGAACGCTGAGAGCGCGATCACCGCGCTGAAGCGGGAGAATTACGGGGTGATACTCGCCGATGTGAACATGCCGGGCCTGAGCGGCATGGATTTTCTCCACCTCGCGAGGGAATCGGCCCCGGATGTGCCGGTCGTGATGATAACGGGTTACCCTTCAATCGACCTGGCCGTGGAGTCCATAAAATTCGGGGCCGTCGATTTCCTCCAGAAGCCCTTCAAGGCCGAGGAGCTTGAGATAGTCATAAGAAAAGCCGCAGGGAACTCGGTTCGCGCCCCAAGGCCCGGGGACAAGACCCGCGCCATCGGCACGCTCCCCGAGATGGCGCGCAGAAGGCTGGAAGACAAGATAAAGGAGCTTTCCATACTCCATACCATAAGCGAGTCGCTGGACGAGGTTTCGGAAAGAGACGACATCTTCCGCAAGACCATGGACATAGCGCAGATAATAGCCGACGCGGACATGGCCTTCATCATGGTTGTCGAGCATGACAACGGAAAACTTGTAGTCAAGGCGGCTTCCGGGTATGATAACCGGGACATGATCGGCGCTGAGTTTTCACTGGCCGACGAGCCTTTCAGGAGCGTCCTCGCGAAGAGGTGCTACTCTTATTACATGGCTCCCGGCGGCTCACTTGGCACCCTGGTACCGGAAGGCGGCCCTCTGCCGGTCCTTCTCGCTCCGATGATAATAAACAGGGAACCGGTTGTCATACTCGGGCTTGCGGGCAGGCCAGGGGGCAATGAGATATCAAGCGACGCGCTGACGCTCGTTTTAAACCTTACGGCCAAGGCTTCGCTGAAGCTCGAGAATATAGCCTTGTCCGAGAATATTTTTTCGAGCATAATAGGCGCGCTCAACTCGCTCCTCAATGCGCTTGACGCGAGGGACACATACACGAAGGACCACTCGCACAGGGTGACGAAGTATGCGGTCGAGATAGCGAAAGCCATGGAATGCCCGCAGGAGGTCGTCGACAGCATAAGCTTCGCCGGGCCCCTGCATGACATTGGAAAAATAGGCGTAAGAGACGACATACTCCTCAAAAAGGGCGGCTTCACCGAAGAGGAGCGCGAGATAATGAAGAGCCATGTGGTACGGGGAGAGGAGATATTGAGGCCGTTGAACCTCCTTGTCTCCGAGAGGGCGGTAGTCCTGTACCACCACGAGAGATGGGACGGAGGCGGGTACCCGAAGGGGCTCGCCGGGTGCGAAATACCTCTGGTAGCCAGGATATTCAGCGTAGCCGATACCTTCGACGCCATGACCTCGACCAGACCGTACAGACAGGCTCTGAGCCTCGATGTGGCGAAGGACGAGATAGTAAAGTGCAGGGGCACGCAGTTCGACCCCGAGGTCGTCGATGCCTTTGTTGTAAGCGAGCTCCTGAAAGGATAGTTTATGCCGGATCAGGTCAACCAGAATGATGCGCCCAGAAGAGAATATGTAAGGACCAACGATGTCATCCCGGTTTACTATGAGCTGGAAGGCGACGCCGAAGGCGGCAGGGCTGCCTTTGACTGGGAGGTCATGTTTGATGAGCTTGAGCCAAGGGCAGAGGAAAACCCCAAGCTCTACGAGCTGCTGTTCGACATAAACCAGAAGCTCAACATCCTCCTGAACCACATATCCGAGAAGAACGGCTTTAACATGCCCGAGGTCAAAGAAGTGAACATCAGCGGAGGCGGGCTCAGGTTCTTTTCGAAGGAGGCATTCGACGCGGGCCAGAAGCTCGTATTGAAGACCTTTCTTCCTGTCTACGCGCATGTCATTAAGATAAAGTGCGAAGTTGTAAGGTCCCTTCCCCATGACGGCGGCGGCTACTCTGTTGCCGTAAAGTATGTTGACATGGATGAGACGACCAGGGACAAGATAATAAAGTACATTTTCGCCAAGCAGAGAAGAGTGCTTCGGACCGAAAAAAGCACCACGGACTGACTTTTCCCTCAAATGTCTTGTCATGTCTTCGCCGGGCAATTATAATCAGACGATGCCCGGCCTAATCCAGCAGGTAAAAAAGACCATAAAAGAATGGAAGATGCTCTCCAGAGGCGAGACTGTTGTCTGTGCCGTCTCCGGCGGGGCTGACTCTGTCGTGCTGCTCCATATTTTAATGGAGCTGATGGAAGAGCTGGGCCTGCGGTTAATCGTCGCCCACATGGACCATGGCCTCCGCGCTGAAGAGTCAAGGCGCGACCACGATTTTGTAAAGGTACTCGCCAAAAGCCGCCGCCTCGAGTTCACATCGAGACTCCTTGAAAAAGGCGAGCTCAAGGGTCTCGGCGGCTCGCCGCAGGAAGCGGCGCGTATTAAACGATATGCCTTCTTTGAGGAGACTGCCGCGAAGTACAAGGCTCAAAGGGTTGCCCTTGGGCACACCTCTGACGATCAGGCCGAAACCGTAATCATGAGGCTCCTTAAAGGTTCTTCCCTTTCCGGCCTCTCCGGCATCCCTCCGGTCAGGGGCATTTTTGTTCGTCCGCTCATCCAGTCAATCCGCGCCTCCATCGAGGAGTACGCCAGGGAGCATGGCATTGCCTTTGTCACTGATTCCACGAACCTCACCGTAAAGTACCTCAGGAACAGGGTAAGGCTCGAGCTTATCCCAAAGCTTCAAGAGGACTACAACCCCTCCATAAAAGAGACGCTCGCCAGGACAGCGCATCTACTTGCAAACGACGACGATTTTATCGAAAAGGCCGCCGTAAAGGCCTTTGAGGCAGCGCTAATTGAACAGAGGGCCGGTGCAATCGTCCTCGACAGGAGCAAATTGAAGCGCATGCACAAGGCGCTTTCTTCCAGGGTCTTTCTCGCCTCTGTCCGCTCCCTTGGCGTTGAGGTTGAACTCGGCTCGCTCCATGTCGATTCTTTTTTTGAAATAATGGATGGTGTAAGGCCGAACGCATCCATAAGTCTTCCCGGTGGAACCAGAGCGAGGCGGGAGTACGGGAGGATGGTAGTCGACTCTGGCCTGCCCGAAGAAGCTGCTCTTTTCGAGCAGGCCCTCATTGTGCCGGGTATGACGCTCATGGCTGGCATAGGCACAATCGATGCAAAAGTGGTGAAAACGCCCAAGAAGTTCACGGGCGGCGTCAATACGGCATGGTTCGATTATGACGCCCTTATCGAGGCCGGACAACTTAGTGTCAGGCAGGCCCGGCCCGGCGACAGGATGGTGCCCTTTGGGATGGAAGGCCACAGAAAACTCAAGGACATCTTCATCGACGCCAAGGTCACTTTGCTTGAGAGAAAGAAGACTCCGGTAGTGATTGTTGGCGATGAGATAGTCTGGCTTGCGGGCCTCAGGCAATCGGCGCTGTTCAGCGTCGGCAGGAAGACCAGCCGTGCATTGAAGCTGGAATTCACAAAAGAGCAGTCTTGACCATTATTCTCCTTGAGATTATCTGGTGAATTTGTTAAATTTGTAGAATTTACTATTACTTTTCAGGGGTCGTGAATGCTTAAGCAGTATAAAGGGAAATGGCCCAAACTTGGTGAGGGCGTTTTCATAGAGGACAGTGCCCAGGTCATAGGCGATGTCGAGATAGGCGTCAATTCGAGCGTCTGGTTCAATGCGGTCGTCCGTGGAGATGTCCACTTTATCAGGATAGGCGACAGGACCAATGTCCAGGACAATTCGACCCTGCATGTCACGAAAGATACCTACCCTCTTATCATAGGCAACGATATAACCATCGGCCACAGCGTAGTCCTCCACGGGTGCACCGTTAAGGACAGGTGCCTCATAGGCATGGGCGCGATAGTGCTTGACAACGCCGAGATAGGCGAAGACTCTATCGTAGGCGCTGGCGCTCTTGTAACCGAAGGGATGAAAGTGCCTCCGGGCTCGCTCGTCCTCGGTATCCCCGCGAAGGTGGTAAGGGCATTAAAGCCTGAGGAAAAGGCCAGGATACTCAAGTCAGCCCAGAACTATATCGAGTACTCGAGGAATTATACCGGGCCGGAAAAGGTGTAGCGCCGAAAGACTCTCCGGAAGGAGTCAATGTTCCAGGACCTATCTGTTTTAGCCTTGCTGCAAAAAGGCGGCATTACGGTAGTAGTGCTTGCGCTCCTCTCTGTCCTCTCCATAGCGATAACGCTCGAAAGGGCCTGGGCCTTCAGCAGGTTCGCGCGCGCTTTAAGCGATTCTTTTTCATCAATAAGAGACGCGATGAAAGATGGCGGCTTGCTGGCTGTTTCAGCAGTTTGCAAGGCGAAGCCGTCGCCATTGTCCGAGGTGCTTCTTTCCGGGCTGTCAAGGTCGGGCAGGAGCAAGGAAGAGGTCAATGAAGCGATGGAGCTTGCCGGAAGGCGCGAGCTGTTGAAGCTTGAAAAGTCCCTCGGCATACTCGGCACCATTGGCTCCACCGCGCCGTTCATAGGCCTGTTCGGGACAGTACTTGGCATAATAAGGGCGTTCAGCGACCTCGCCATATCACAGGGCGCATCCCCTGCTGCGGTTGCCGACGGCATAGCGGAGGCGCTCATCGCGACGGCTGCCGGGCTTTTCGTTGCCGTACCGGCTGTCGTGGCATACAACTATTTCGTGAGGTCTGCCTCAAGGCACGCTCTCGAACTCGAAGCCTCGGCCTCTGAGTTCACAAGCCGCATTTCGGAGGGCAGCTGAGAATGGCCTGGAAGACTGGCAGCCGCCACGAGAAGGTGATGTCGGAGATAAACATCACGCCCTTTACTGATGTGATGCTCGTCCTGCTCGTCATTTTCATGGTGACGACGCCTCTCATAATGTCCGGCTCTTTCAAGGTAAAGCTCCCGAAGGCAGTCTCAGCGGGTTCCGAGACAGGCAAGGGCGCGGTCGTTTCCATAAGCGAGACCGGGGAGCTTAGCCTCAACGGCAGGCAGGTCGTCATGGAAGGCCTTGCCGCTTCGCTGAAATCCGAATTTGAAAAGGGTACTGACAAGACCGTCATCCTGAGGGCGGACGGCAATGTGAAGCATTCGGTAATAGTGAAGGTGCTCGATACGGCGAGGCTTTCGGGCGCGGAGCGCCTTTCAATAGCAGCGGAAAACGACAAGACCAGATAGGGGCTCCAGCGGATGAGATACGCTTCAATAGATATCGGCACCAATACGCTCAGGCTCCTTATCGCCGAGCTGGACGGCGACAGCTTGAGGCCGATTATCTACAAGAGGAAGATAACGAGACTTGGTGGCGGCTATGACGAGGCCTCAGGCATATCCATTGATGCGGCTGAACGGACCTTCGCGGCATTAAGCGAGTTCCGCCGCCATATAGACGAGGCAAATGTCACTACCGTACTTGCCTCCGCGACCAGCGTCGTCAGGAGAGCAATCAACAGGAAGTGGTTCACTGAAGAGGTCAGGAAAAAGACCGGACTGGAGATAACCGTCATACAGGGCGGCGAGGAAGCCAGGCTCGCTCTCATGGGCGTCCTTTCTGTCATCGACGAGCGCCAGGGCAAAAAGCTCGTACTAGATGTCGGAGGCGGCTCCACCGAATTTATCGCCACGATCGGCCCGGAGATGTCAGGTGGCTGGTCCATGGAGATGGGGGTTGTGCACCTCACTGAAAAGTACCTGTTGAGCGACCCTCCCGCCAAAAGCGAACTGAAGGCGATGGAAGATGAGATAAAAGGGGTGCTTAAAGACCTCAGGGGCAGGATGCTGGGAGATGGGATAGACCCGCTCGATTTCTCCGGCAAGAGGGGGGCGTCTTTCGTGGGTACCGCCGGTACGATAACGACCCTTGCCGCGATTGACCAGGACCTGGAGGTCTACGACAGGGCCAGGATAAACAATTATACCCTTTCAAGGGACAGGATAGCCGATTTGTACAGACGCCTGTGCTCGATGACTCTCAATGAGCGGCAGACGGTCTTGAGCCTGGAAAAGGGCAGGGAAGACCTCATAGTGCCGGGGACTGCCATAACGCTTCTTGCCATGGACGCCTTCGGCTTTAACGAGGCAAAGGTTAGCGACGCCGGGCTTCTTGAGGGCATTATTCTCGACAAGGTCAATCCGGGCGCGGCTTTGAAATATTAGCTTTCGTCATTGCGAGCGAAGCGCGGCAATCTCGTCTTTATTGAGGCAAAAAGCTTTGAGATTGCTTCGCAGCTGCGCTCCTCGCAATGACACGAGAATAAACCGTAATTTTTCAAACAACCTATTAGATAAAGAGAATAGAGGGGAGGCTTTAATATATGGAACCGCTCAGAATAAGGACCGCTTTAACATTCGACGATGTGCTCCTGGAGCCCGCGTTCTCGCAGACCATGCCGAGAGATACGGATGTGTCAACGAGGCTCACGAACGAGATAAGGCTTAACATACCGCTCATCAGCGCGGCTATGGACACCGTGACCGAATGGAGGATGGCCATCTCCATCGCCCTTGAGGGCGGCATAGGCATAATCCACAAGAACCTCACGATCGAAGAGCAGGCCGCGATGGTCGACAAGGTAAAAAAGTACGAGTCTGTCGTCATCACCAGGCCCATGACCTTGAGCCCGGAACAGAAGGTCGCCGACGCCCTGGAGATAATGAAAAAGGAGAACATCTCCGGCTTCCCCATCGTAAAGGACGGCGTCCTCGTAGGCATACTGACGAACAGGGACCTGAGGTTTGAGACGAACCCTTCCAAAAAGATATCCGAGATAATGACGAAGGAAGTCATAACCGCCCCTTACGGCATCTCCATTGAGAAGGCTAAAGAACTTCTCCACAAGCACAGGATTGAAAAACTCCCGGTCGTGGACAAGAAAAATCAGCTCAAGGGGCTCATCACCGTTACAGATATAGAGAAGAGGGAAAAACACCCGAACTCATGCAAGGACGGCTTCGGCAGGCTCCGTGTCGGCGCGGCAGTCGGCGTATCATTCGACAGGGAAGCAAGGATAGACGCTCTCGTGAAGGCCGGGGCCGATGTGATCATAATCGACACTGCCCACGGCCACAGCAAGGGCGTGCTCGAGGCCGTAAAATCCACCAAGAAGAGCTTCAACTGCCAGCTCATAGCAGGGAATGTCGCCACCTCAGAGGCGGCCGAGGCCCTCATAAAGGCCGGGGTAGATGGCATAAAGGTCGGCGTGGGGCCGGGTTCCATCTGCACCACAAGGATAGTGACCGGCATAGGCGTCCCGCAGATAACGGCCGTTTCCGATGTCGTGAAGGTCGCCAGCAAGAAGAACATACCCGTCATATCCGACGGAGGCATAAAGTACTCAGGCGACGTCACCAAGGCATTGGCTGCCGGGGCTGACTCGATAATGATAGGCGGCCTTTTCGCCGGAACCGACGAGAGCCCGGGCGAGACCATACTCTACCAGGGCCGTACCTTCAAACTCTACAGGGGGATGGGCTCGATTGAGGCCATGAAAAAGGGAAGCAAGGACAGGTACTTCCAGGAAGATGTTGAGAGCGAACTTAAGCTCGTGCCCGAAGGCATAGAAGGCAGGGTCCCCCACAAGGGGGCGATAGCCTCAACCATATTCCAGCTCATCGGGGGCTTAAGGGCTGGCATGGGGTACTGCGGCGCGAAGACGATAGACGAGCTTCACAAGAAGGCCAGGTTCGTAAAGATCACTCCGTCGGGCCTGCGCGAAAGCCATGTGCACGATGTGACCATTACCAAGGAAGCCCCGAACTACAAGCAGGAGGTCTGAGGCCGCATTCCGGCTCAATCGATATGGATATACACGCACAGAAGATACTCATCCTCGATTTCGGTTCCCAGTACACCCAGCTCATCGCGAGAAGGGTCAGGGAGCTGAAGGTTTATTGCGAAATACACCCGTATAACTGCGGGGCCGAATTCATAAAGAAGTTCAACCCCAAGGGCATAATACTCTCAGGCGGCCCGTCGAGCGTTTACGATAAGGGCGCGCCTGTGCTGCCGAAGAGCTTTTTCAACGATATAAGCTCGCCGGTCCTTGGCATCTGCTACGGCATGCAGCTTACGGCAAAGCTCCTCGGCGGAAAAGTCGAGCGGTCGAAGAAAAGGGAGTACGGCGCGTCTGACCTTATACCCAAGGGCCAGGTTGATCTGTTCGCAGGGCTCGGCAAGGGTGCGGTCAGGGTCTGGATGAGCCACGGCGACAGGGTCGAAGAGGTCCCTCCTGGGTTCAAGGTCATAGGCACTTCAGAGAACTCAAGCGTATGCGCCATGCGGAGCGATAATGGCTCTGTCTACGGCGTCCAGTTCCACCCCGAGGTCGTGCACACGCCCAAGGGTTCGCGCATATTGAAGAACTTTGTCATGGGCGTCTGCGGGTGCAAGCCCTCGTGGACAATGAAGTCGTTCATAGATACCTCGATTGCCGCTATCCGCGAGAAGGTTGGGGATGCGCGAGTCGTCTGCGGCATAAGCGGCGGCGTAGATTCCGCTGTTGCGGCCCTCCTGGTGCACAAGGCCATCGGCAACCAGCTGACCTGCATCTTCGTCGATAACGGCGTCCTCAGGAAGGGAGAGGCAGACAAGGTCGAGGCGACCCTGAAAAAGTCCTTTCACATGAACATCAAGAGGGTGAACGCTTCAGCCCGGTTCCTGAAGAAGCTTGAGGGAGTCGAAGACCCCGAGAAGAAAAGGAAGATAATAGGCGGCGAGTTCGTGAGGGTCTTTGACGAGGAAGCCTCTAAAATAAAGAATGTGAAGTTCCTCGCGCAGGGCACGCTCTACCCGGATGTCATCGAGAGCGTCTCTTTCAAGGGGCCTTCCGCCACGATCAAGAGCCATCACAATGTCGGCGGCCTATTGAAGAAGATGAAGCTCAAGCTCGTTGAGCCGCTCCGTGAGCTGTTCAAGGACGAGGTGAGGGCCTTGGGCCGTGAGATGGGCATGACCGAAGAGATAGTCGGCAGGCAGCCGTTCCCCGGCCCTGGCCTTGCCATAAGGATAATAGGCGAGGTCACGAAAAAAAGGTGTGACATCTTGAGGGAAGCCGACGCCATAGTCCTTGAAGAGATAAAGGCCGCTGGCCTGTACGCAGAAATCTGGCAGTCCTTCGCCGTGCTCCTGCCCATAAAGACCGTCGGGGTCATGGGAGATGAGAGGACTTACGAGAACACCGTGGCCCTGCGCGCCGTTAACAGCGTGGACGGCATGACAGCCGACTGGGTGAGGCTCCCTTATGATGTCATGGAGCGCATATCCAGGAGGATAATAAACGAGGTCAGGGGCGTCAACAGGGTCGTATACGATATAAGCTCAAAACCACCCGCGACTATAGAATGGGAGTAGACCCGATTATGGTAGAGGATTTGAAGGGCAAGGAAACCTGGCGCGTATTCCGGATAATGAGCGAGTTCATAGAGGGGTTTGACGAGCTTTCGGATGTCGGCCCCGCTGTCTCGATTTTCGGTTCCGCGAGGATAGAGAGCAACAAGAAGTACTACAAGCAGTGCGTCGAGGTCGCGACCCTCCTGTCGAAGAACGGCTACGCCGTTATAACCGGCGGCGGGCCCGGCCTGATGGAGGCGGCAAACAAAGGCGCGCTCCAGAACGGCGGCATGTCCATAGGCCTTAATATCACCCTGCCCAGAGAGCAGAAGGCCAACAAGTACCAGAGCAGGTCTCTGCACTTCAAGTACTTCTTCGCCAGAAAGGTCATGTTCGTGAAATACGCCGTGGGCTATGTCTGTATGCCCGGCGGCTTCGGCACGCTCGATGAGCTCTTCGAGGCGTTGACCCTCATCCAGACCCATAAGATATACCCTTTTCCGATCATACTTTTCGGTAAAGAGTACTGGGCCCCCTTGATGGACTTCATCAAGAAGACCATGCTCCATCACAAGACCATAGACCCGGAAGACCTCGACTACATAGATATTACCGACGACCCGAAAGAAGTACTCGCCATCATCAACAAGCACATGGACAAGAAGATGAAGCTCATAAAGAGCGCGAAGCCCAAAGAGAAAAAAGAGGGGCTTGCCAGGATGAAGAACAGGAAGGGTATACCCTGAGGAGAAGAACATGTCTGGATGCGGACACGACCACGGCAGCGACGGCCACGGCCACGATGACCACGACGAGGAATTAAGGGAAGTCCTCGTGACCTTAGAAGTTGACCAGATCGTTGCCCTCGAAGAGATGGCAAAGGAGTACAAAGAGAAACTCGGGCAGGACTGGGACCTGAGCGCGATGCTGAGGGTTGCTGTCGGGCATTTTCTGACGAAGATGGGGAAGATGACGTAGCAGGTCGCTGAAAAAGCCCCATCTGCTTTGTCGTCCTCAAAGCTCGTAATTGCGGCGTACAAACAGAGTACGCCTCATTCCTCGCTTCTCGTCTCCTCGCATCTGGAACTTTTTGAGCAACCTGCCGTAAATATCTGTCGTTGTCATTGTAGGGTGCGCTGCGCGCACCATTAAGAACTATAAAGGTGCTGAAAGCAAAACTTATGGAACCAATCAGAGTAGAAAATTGGAAAGATTTTCAGAACAAGATTCAAGCCATTTCTGATGAAGTTGACAATAAGAAAAAAAATAAAGCTTTTTTGGTTTCTGATTTGCTGTTTCGTGGCCAGCCCAATTTAGAATTAACGACTACTTTGGATAGATATGTTAATAAACCAATCAAACTAGATGAATATTATTGGATGATATTAATTGTAAAGGCTCAGATTGAAACATTTACAGGACATACTTGGGAGATTCCTTCTTATGAGGAGTTTATTGACCAATCAAGCAAAACTGATATGCATTTTCTGAATGATCTTTTTTCAAAACCAGCTCTTTATTCGTACCTGGCTTATTTGCGACACCATGGCTTCCCTTCACCGCTTCTGGATTGGACTAAATCACCCTATGTGGCATTATTTTTTGCGTTTGATTTTGAGGGGGACAGGGATGATGAGGTTGCAATCTATGCCTATTTAGAAAATGCTGGCAGTGTTAAAATTACATCCAGTAGTGCGCCTTGGATAAAAACATTAGGCCCTAATATAAAGACTCATAAACGCCACTTTTTACAGCAAAGCAGGTATAGTTTCTGTATGCAAATAAGGGATAGTATTGCTTATTTTGCAAGTCATGAGGAAGTTTTTTCAAACGGTCGCGATGGCCAGGATGTCCGCTGGAAAATTCTTATTCCTGCAAGTCAGAAATTTACTTTTTTGAAAGAATTGGATTTGATGAATATTAATTCTTATTCGTTGTTTTCAACTGAAGAAAGCTTGATGAAGACATTGTCTTTGAGGTATAAACTTAGCAGGTTGGCTCGATAAACACTGGCTGTGCTTTCTTTCCTAAACACCCCCCTTGACCCCCGCAAACCCATTGATATACTTATCAGCTTCGTAGGTTGGGTTAGCGAAGCGTAACTCAACACAGACTCGATTTGGTGCGCTGCAGCGCACAAAATGAGGCTTCGAGAACCGCTTAAAGCCGCTACATTATAGTCACTATCAGCACGGCAATTGTTGGCTGAATCATTCCGACGGCCAGAGCCATAATCAGATGTATTTTCTTCATATCATTATCCTCCTTTTCTTATCTCTGAAGTTAACCAATTTACGAGTTCCATTATATCCTCTCCGGTATTAGTGGAGCATTAAAGCCACCCTCCAACCACCTTACCCTTGACCCCCGCAAACCCATTGATATACTTATCTGGTACTTCAAAACAACTCTCCTGAGGTGACGCGTGTCCAGCCCACTCCGACTCTTGCTCTTCATCCTTGCTATTGCCCTTACAGGCTGCGTATCGATAAACCTGCCCAGCGTCCAGCCCCTTACTGAAAAGGTGGTGGCTGGGGTGGGGGAAGCGAAGATACTCCTCATTGACATATCCGGCATCATAAAAGACGAGGAGAGCGCGAATATCTTCGGCCAGTCAAAGCCCAACCTCACGGCCCGGATAAAAGAGGAGCTTGAACTTGCCGCAAAGGACGATGATGTTAAGGCATTGGTCCTTCGCATAAACACGCCGGGCGGGTCGGTCACCACGAGCGACATCATAAGCCACGAGATTGAGAACTTCAAAAAGAAGCGCAAAGTGCCTGTAGTGGCCGAGCTCATGGACGTTGCGGCCTCGGGCGGTTACTACATAGCCTCTTCCGCAGACAGGATAATAGCCCACCCCACGACCGTCACGGGCTCTATTGGCGTCATAGCGATAAGCGTCAGCGCGAGCGGCCTCATGGAGAAAATCGGCATCACAAACCAGACCATAAAGTCAGGCCCGATGAAGGACATAGGCTCTCCCTTGAAGCCAATGACAGAGGAAGAGAGAAGGGTGCTCCAGTCTGTCATAGACAACATGTACGAAAACTTCCTCGACAGGGTGATGCTTGGGCGGACGAATAGTTTTACGCGAGATGAGCTGCGGAAAATCGCCGATGGCAGGGTCTATACCGCTGCCCAGGCAAAGGACTTGAAGCTCGTCGACTCAATAGGCTACCTCGATGACGCCATAGACTGGGCAAAACAGGCGGCAGGCGTAAAAGAGGCGCGTGTCGTTACCTATGCCGCCCCGAGGGCATACAGGAACAACATCTACTCAATGGCAGAGCCAGCTCCTGCCGGGATAAACATCATAAATATAGAGGCAGGCATCCCGAAGCGCGCAGGCATGGAATTTATGTATATCTGGCTGCCGTAATGGTGTGGTATATTTGGTGTGTGCCGCCTGAATGTGGCCTATTCCGCGCCGGATGTACGCAATGCCGCTTATCTATAAAACCGGGTTTATCCTCGGGGGCTTGAGCCTCGCCGTATTTTTCCTGGGCATCGCCGGCCTGCTTTTTCCGGCCTCTCTCGCCGTTGTCTCGGCAGCTGCCGCCGTCTTGTTTATCTATTCATTCAGAGGAATGTCATTCAAGGAGCTAAACGGATTTTCGTCAGTTGAAAAGCTCCTTCTGGCCGCCTGCGTCCTGTCTGTCCTGTTGATAATGCCTCTTGCCCTGATGCCGCCTTCTGTCAGGGACGAGCTCATCCAGCACCTCGCCCTTCCCAAGCTCTACATCGGCGCGGGCCGCATCTGGGAGATAAGGCATATCGGCTTTTCATACCTGCCGCAAAATATCGACCTGCTCTACCTCATACCGCTCGCGCTGGGCAGCGACATAGCGCCGAGGCTCCTGCACCTTCTCTTCGCTGTCCTGACGGCCGGGCTCGTTTATTCGTTCATCCTTCCGAGGGCCGGAAGATTGTACGCCCTCGCGGGTTTTTTCATCTACATGACGACCCCTCTTGTTTTCAACCTTTCGAGGATGGCCTATATAGACCACGGGGCCGCCTTCTACTCGATGCTCTCTTTCATGGCCGCTTTGAAGTTCAGGGACGAAGGCGCTCTGAAGTGGCTTGTAGTCTCAGCTGTCGCGATTGGTCTTGGGCTCGGGGCAAAGTACAATGTTCTCCTGTCGTTTTTCCTAATCGGACTTTTCGTAGCGGCAGTTTCGTATCAGAAAAAAGGTATACCTGAAGCAATAAAAAAGTCAGCCCTATTCGTTGCCGTCGCTCTTGCCGTGCTGTCTCCCTGGCTGATCCGGAACTACGCGTGGACAGGCAGCCCCTTTTATCCGCTGTTCGAGACCGCGGCGGCCTCGGTCGCCAGGGGCGAGGGCCTGCATGTCACTGGCGAGATGGCCCCTGTAGGCAAAAGGTTTCTCCTCTATGGCGAAGGCGCGCTCGACCTCGTCATGCTACCCCTCCGCCTTTTCTGGGAGGGTGCCGACAACTCGATAGAGAAGTTCGACGGCGTCTTGAACCCCGTTTTTCTGGCCTTCATACCGCTCGCTTTTTTAAAAAAAGAAAAGGACGCGAAACTCCTGCTGGCGTTTTCCATATTCTTTTTCGCGCTCGCGGCCCTTACCGTAGACCTCGTGACAAGGTATCTCATGCCGGTTATTCCAGCGGTCATCATACTGGTGACGCTCGGCATCAGGAACGGGTTAGGCTCACGGACGCTAAAATGGCCAGCCGCCATTCTTGCGGCCGCCCTCATCGCCTTCAACCTGAACTACGGCTTCGGCCTCTACCAGAAGACCGGCGCGGTGAGCTACTTTGCCGGAGGCATGGACAGGGAAGGGTACTTGAAGGCAACCTTGCCTGATTATGAAATTGTAAGTTTTGGGAATGGCGCGCTGCCTCAGGATGCCAGGGTCATGCTCCTGTTCACAGGTGACAGGGGCTATTACTGGGACAGGGATTATATTTACGGAGACAGGACAGGCGTATTCCTGAACGCGATCGTGAAGAACGCCCATGACGCCGGTTCGCTCGCGGCAGGCTTCAGGAGCTACGGCGCAACCCATCTCATGGTGAACGAAGCCATTTTCCAGAAGTTCGCTAACGACAACTTCAATGAAGAGGAATTAAAGGTGCTCGTTTCGTTCTTCAATACGCGCCTTGAGACGCTCTATACTTCCAGAGGTTACTCGCTTTATGAGATACGCTGAATAATCGTGGCCGTGACCGAGTGCCGTTAAAATTCAAAACAGAAAAGCTCGTCATTGCGAGCGTAGCGACAATTTTTGCAGGATAGCAAAAATTGAACTTCGAGCGTGAGCGAGAAGGCCCGAAGGGTCGAGCCCCAGGGATGGGGCGAGATAAGCAATCTCGTCTTTAGTTAAATCAAACACCTGGAGATTGCTTCGTCGCTTAAAGCCGCTCCTCGCAAATGGCCAAAATAAAAAAGGCCCGGCAGATTTCTCTGCCGGGCCTTTTCCGTTTAAAGAGTTTACTGTGCTTTCGGGGCTCCTCCGTTCGGGCCTACTATGGAGATGACATAGGCGTCAAGGTCGAGGTACTTCTGCGCGACCCTCATGACATCTTCGGCTGTGACGGCCTGTATCTTTTCCGGGTAGATTTTCGAGAAGCCGTACCCGAGGCCGTAGAGCTCGTTGTTAGCCATGTCGGTTGCCTGGCTGGAGACAGACTGGAGCGCTATCTCGTAGTTTCCTATGATAGAACTCTTGGCCCTGGTGAGTTCCTCTTCTGATACAGGCTCGGTCCGAAGCTTCCTGAACTCGTCAAGCAGGCCTTGGACTGCCTCGTCCTTCTTTTCGGGGGCGGTTGCGATGTAAGCGCCGATCATGCCCGGGTCGACCGCCTCTTTAGAAAAGGCGCTTACGGTGTAGGCCAGCGACTTCCTGTCCCTCAGCTCTATGAAAAGCCTTCCGCCCTGTCCTGAAAGGACATCCGCCATTACCCGCAGTGCGTAGCTGTCGTCAGTGCCTATCGTGGTGCCGTTGAAGCCGATGCCTACATGCGTCTGCTCCTTTTCTTTCACGGCCCCGGTCTTTTCTATCGTTGTCTCTGGCCTGTCTTCAGGCGGGTAGGGCAGGGGAGCGGAGCCGCGATTGAATCCGGCAAAAAGTTCGGAGACTTTCTCTCTGGCGTACTCGGAGTCAATGTCCCCGACGATGGTCAGCACCATCCTGTCCGGCACGAAAAAGCTCTTGTGATGGTTGAGGAGGTCGTCTCTTTTAAGCGCGCTTATCGACTCTTTTGTGCCGATTGTCTGCATGCCGTACGGGTGCACATCATACAGCTCCTGGTACAGGAGCTTGAAAGTGTACCCGGAAAGGTTGTCCTCCTGGCGCGCTATTGCCGCGAGGGTATCGGCCCTGAGCTTTTCTATTTCCTTCTCGGGGAATACAGGGTTCATCAGGATATCGGCGAGGGTAGCGAGCCCCTTGTCAAAGAACATTGAAAGGAACTTGCCCGAGGCTCCGGTTGAGTTCCAGCCGGAAAAGCCCCCAACGCCGCCTGCCATGTCCTCTAACTCCTTTGAGAGTTCTTCCCTGGTCATCTTCACGGTGCCCCTGGTGAGCATCCCCACAGTGAAGCTGCCGACGCCGTTTTTGGCCCGTTCCTCAAACCTTAGCCCGCCCGGAAAAGTGGCGTAGAAGGCTACCGTCGGGTTTGAATGGACCTCTTTTACGATGAGGGTCATGCCGTTTTCTAGGACCGTCTTTGTCGTGCGGCCTTCTTCAGCCGCCTTTTTGACTGTCTTTGCGCTTGCCTCCTGAGCGGTCTTAACGCTTGCGGCAAGGCCGTCTTTGGTGATTTCGCCTTCTCTTCCCAATGGCATCAGTACGGAGACGGTCATGTTCTCCGGGGTCAGATATTTAGACGCCACCCTTTTGACATCGTCAGGCGTGACCTTTCTTATGTTCTCGATATATTTCTTTTCAAAGGCGTAGTCTCCAAGGTTGACCTCGAAGAAGCCGAGCTTCCCGGCAAGGCCGTCCATGGTCTCCCTCGAGTAGACGAATGAGCTTTCCATGTTGAACTTGGCCCTTTGAAGCTCTTCGTGGTCAGGGCCTTCGGCCCCAAGCCTCTGCATGACTTCCAGAGAATTGGTAATGGTCTGCCCGATATTTTCTGGCTTGAGCATGGAGGTGACGAAGAAGAGCCCGGGGTTTTTCAGGGACATGGAGTAGGCCGATATCCCGTGCACAAGTTCGTCTTCGAGCTTGAGCTTTTTGTACAGGCGCGAAGTCTCGCCGCCGGAGAGAATGCTCTCCATGACATCTATGGCGTAGGTGTCGTCGTTTTTTACGGACGGTATGTGAAAGGTCATGCCGAGCTGCGCGTCCTGCACCTGCATCGCGAATACGCCGGTCTTCAGGTCCTTCTGCTTCGGCTCGACCGCCCTTTTTTTGTGCGGCTCCGGCGCGGACTTGAAGCCCTTAAATGAGTCTTTTATGGCCTTCAAAGCTTCATCGTGGTCGACATCTCCGACTATGACGAGCACCATGTTGTTGGGGACATACCACTTTTTAAAGAAGCTCAGGATGTCCTTCCTTGTGAAGGTCTTGACCGTATCGACATACCCTATGACGGGCCGCCCGTACGGGTGCGTTGTAAATGAAGTGCCCAGGAGCGATTTGAAGAGCCTCCTTCCGGGGTTGTCCTCGTTCATCCGTATCTCTTCGAGGACGACTTCGAGCTCCTTTTTCAACTCCGCAGGGTCAAAGGACGAATGCTGTATGGCG
>MGPK01000017.1:0-26579 GCA_001795535.1 Deltaproteobacteria bacterium GWA2_54_12 | reverse complement strand
AGCATATGCTCGAATACATGGGAGATGCCGGCGAGCTTTTGCGGCTCGTCGGCGCTGCCCACCTTGACCCACATCTGGACCGAGACGACAGGGGCCGAGTGCTCCTCTTCTATTACGACCGTGAGCCCGTTATCGAGTTTCGTTTTGTAGACCTTCGCGGGGTCCGCGAGCGCCGCGCCTCCCATGAATATGAGCAGAAACAATATCGACAGGGCGACGGCCATATGCTTCTTATAAATCATCGAGTCCTCCATTCGTCTTTTTTCGCATCTATCAGAGGTTGAAAAAGCCCATCCCTGGCTTTTTCAACCACGATTTGGCGAAGTGAATTCGTCCAAATCTTACAAATTGCTCAACTTTTTAAGTCTCGCAATTTGGCAATCCATCCATGGATTGCATTGGCAGGCTGTTCTCAACAGCCTGCCAGGTAAGAATAAAACAAAACGCCTTCCTTTTCAACCTATAACTGGTTGAATAAATTGCACAAATCAGCCACGGGCCGCCCTTGACACGCCCTCTGCGGATGATATTCTTTAATTATGAACGCAATATCAAAGAAGGCCCTCCTCGTCGTTGACATGCAGAACGACTTCTGCCCGTCCGGCGCGCTTGGCGTACCCGAAGGCGACCGTGTCGTTCCGATACTTAACAAGTATATCGAGATTTTCAGGCAAGCAGGCCTGCCAATATATTTTACCAGAGATTGGCATCCGCCCGTGACAGTTCACTTCAAACCCTATGGCGGGGTATGGCCGCCTCATTGCGTGCAGGGCACGCATGGGGCTGAGTTTCACCCGGACCTTGCAGTCCCGCCCAGGGCTGTCATCATGTCAAAGGGCGACGACCCAAAACAGGACAGCTACTCTGCTTTTTTCGGCCATGACGAAAAAGGCAGAAGCCTTGCCGAAGTGCTTCGAGAGGACGGTGTGAACCATTTTTACATCGGCGGTCTGGCGACGGACTACTGCGTTAAAGAAACCTCTCTGGACGCTATCAAGGATGGTTTTGAAGTGACCGTGCTTATCGACGGCGTAAAGGGCGTTGACTTGTCGCCCGGCGATTCCGAAAGGGCAATGGAGGAAGTAAAAAGGAAAGGTGCGCTGACAGCAACGCTTGAGGATATCGACCTGACGCATGAGAAAAAAAGGAAGGCAGGGTAGGGAATAAATAAGCGAAAGCCCCCGATAGGGGGCTTTCGCTTTGTTGTCATTCTGAGCGAAGCGAAGAATCTCGTCTTTAAACAATTCGATTTATGGATTGTTTCGTTCGGAAATCACGTCTACTTGTGGCCTCTGGCAAGCTCGTGCCCAAAATGGTGCTCGCCGCCTTCAGTTGCGTGCGTAAGCCTTCCTCTTGACCAGGCCATGCCTGTTATAAACCCTATTGCCACGAAACCCAGCAGCCGGGCCTTCCTGCTTATCGGCACGAACCTTGTCCTTTTGCCCGTTACTTCGAGGACGCCGACGGGCTTTACCGCGATCCCGCCTCCGCCGCCCTCTTCCGTGTCAATGTCCCGCTTGCCGAATACGCCTTTTTTTTCAGTCTCGCCGCCGCCGCCGAAACCATAGGCGACCTTGGCTACAGGAATAAGCGTTTTTCCGGAAGCATGTATCGGTTTGCCATATACTGTCGAGACCGAAGCGCTCGATTTTAGCCCTTCCAGAATGCCGCCTAAGAAACCTCTTATGCTCATGGCTCCCCTCCTTTGCAGGTTGTTGAAAAAGGTCCATCTGCCATGTCGTCATCAAAGCTCGTTAATTGCGGCGTACAAAAAAGTACGCCTCATTCCTCGCTTCTCGACTCCTCGCATCTGAACCTTTTTGAACAACCTGTTGCTAATTAATGTTTTCAGTCTTGTTAGAGTATGCCAGAAAACAGCATGAAGGGCTTTTTGCGCTAGAAAACTGAGGAAGAGAGGTTAGTTCGAGGTGAGCTTGAGACCGGCTATTCCGGCTATGATGAGGCCGATGCAAGCGACTCTCAATGCCGCTCTCGGTTCGCCGAAAAGGGCCATCCCGATCACAGCCGTGCCGACAGCGCCGATGCCGGTCCACACGGCGTATGCCGTGCCCATGGGGATGGTCTTGAGGGAGAATGCCATGAAACCCATGCTCAAGGCCATGGCAATTACAGTGCCGATTGTGGGCAGGGGCTTGGTGAAGCCTTGAGAGAGCTTCAGGCCGAGCGCCCATAATATCTCGAAGAAACCAGCCGCGAAAAGGAATATCCAGGCCATTACTTTTTCTTCTTTTCCTTTTTCAAAAGACTTTTCAAGTCAGTGGGCCTTGTCAGGTTCTCAGGCCTCATGAGCCTGCCCCATTCAGATTCGGTCATTATGCCTTTAGCGAGTACGACCTCTTTGATGCTCTGTCCGGTCTTTTGAGATTCCTTCACGACCTCAGTCGACTTGTCGTACCCGATAAACAGGTTCAATACGGTTGCGAGCGCCGCCGAGTTCTCGAAATAAAAGGCGCATTGTTTTTTATCGGCTTTTATTCCGGATACGCACTTTTCAGTGAACGAGTTAAGGGCGTTCGTCAATATCCCTATCGAGCCAAGGAGGTTGTGGGCAATGACAGGCGTCATCACATTCAGCTCGAGCTGCCCGGCCTGCGCGGCCAGGGCTATAGCATGGTCAGTGCCCATTACATGAAACGACACCATCGCGAGCATCTCGGCCATGACCGGGTTGACCTTGCCCGGCATTATCGACGAGCCCGGCTGCACCGGCGGCAACGATATCTCGGCAAGGCCAGTGTTGGGCCCTGAACAAAGAAGCCTAAGGTCATTGGATATCTTCACAAGGTCTATGCACACCAGGCGCATGGCCCCTGAAAAAGCAGCGAAGTCTGACGAGAAAGCCAGGGCCTCGAAAGTGTCCGGCGCTTTTTTTAGCCCTTTTATCCCCGATGCTTTTGAAAGCTCTGCCAATACGGCGTACCTGTAGCGGGGGTGGGTGTTGATGCCCGTGCCTGCGGCTGTAGCCCCGAGGCCTATCTCCTTAAGCCGCTCCCTTGCGTCGGTAATCCTCTCTGTGGCGGTTTTCATGGCCGAGGCGTACGACCCGAACTCCTGGCCGAGCCTCACTGGCACCGCGTCCTGTAAATGAGTGCGCCCTGATTTGACTATATTGTCGAACTCTTTTGATTTGCGCCTGAAGGCTTTTTCGCACTTGTCGAGCGCCTCAAGAAGCCCGTCTGAGGATAGAATGGCCGCCACCCGGAGGGCCGTCGGCACCACATCATTTGTGGACTGGCTCATGTTGACGAGGTCGTTTGGATGGACGATGGAGTTGTCGCCGAGGCGGCCGCCGAGTATCTCTGTGGCCCTGTTGGCAATGACCTCGTTGGCGTTCATGTTATGCGAGGTGCCTGCTCCTGCCTGAAAGGCGTCCACTATGAACTCGCCCCGGAAGCCGCCCTTTATTATCTCGCTTGCGGCCCTGCAAATAGCGTCGGCCTTTTTCCTGTCAAGGAGGCCGACCCTCGCGTTAGCTTTCGCGGCTGCGAGCTTTACCATGGCCGTGGCGGTTATGAGGACGGGGGCTGCTTTTATACCGCTTATGGGAAAGTTCTCAAAGGCTCTCAGCGTTTGTATGCCGTAGTACGCTTTTGCCGGGACGCGCTTTTCGCCAAGGGAATCACGCTCAAGCCTGTAGCTGTTCTCCTTGGGCATAGTCGCTCCTATTATTCAGGCTTGAAAATAAGTCCATCTGCGGCGTTGTCTTTGTCGCTCGTCTTTGCGGCGTACAAACAAAGTACGCCTCATTCCTCGCTCCTCGACGCCTTGCATATGGAGCTTTTTTAGCAACCTGTTAGTCCTTGATTATTTTTTTATCCGGCCCCAGAGGCTGGCTTATGTCTATATGTCCGGCGATGGTCTCTTCCTTCTTGCCTCCCACGAGGATCTGCACTTCTTTTATCTCCGGGAAGTTGAGGCTGAGCGTGTCGACTATTGAATAGATGGTCTGAAGCTCTCCTGACGAGCCGCCTTCATGGTTTTTTATGACCTCCGGGCTTAAGTCAACGACTGCGGTCGACCCTTTGATATCGAGGGCAACGAGCTTCGTGCCTTTGGGCAGCGTCTTGCCGAGCGAAGCGCTCGAAGGGCCGTTTATGAGGGCCTCAAGGGCTGCCCTGGCCTCTGAGGAAAGCTCGCCTTTTTCTATGCTGCGTTTCTCGGCCTTGAGATAAAGGCCGTCCTCGTCGCTGAAAAAGACATTTATCTCACGGGTCTCTTTTTCCGTCGGCCTTCCGGCCAGCCAGGCGAGCACGATTATTCCCGCGACGAGAGTCACGGCGGCAATTACGAGTATTGAAAAGCTTTTCTTTCCTTTTTTTCCGGCCACCTGAATACCTCTTTAATTGTCGGTAAGAGCCGCGAGTTCAGCGTCAGCCAGGCGTTCCCCGAAAAAGCGCCTGCCGACGGCCATGAAGCGCTCTGGGGAGTCGGTCACGAAAAACCTGTGCGAGGCGTCTTTCCCGCTGTCGTTAAGAAGCCCTTTTTCTTCGAGTATCTTCTTTACTTCCATTGCGGTCGAGGCCGCGGAGTCTATCAGCGCTACGCTGTCGCCCATGACAGAAGCTATTGTTTCCTTTAAGAGCGGGTAGTGCGTGCAGCCGAGAACGAGCGTATCTATCCCCGCGTCTTTGAGCCCGGCGAGGTAGCGGGACGCTACAAGGGCCGTCACTTCGTCTTCCGCCCAGCCTTCTTCCACAAGCGGCACGAACAGTGGGCAGGCTTTGACAAAAGTTTCAGCCTCCGGCCTTATGGCCTTTATGGCAGAGGTGTAGGCGCTGCTTTTGATGGTGCCCTCTGTCCCGATGACGCCTATCCTGTTGGCCTTAGTAGCGGCTACCGCCGCCCGCGCGCCGGGCTCTATGACGCCCAGCACGGGGATATCCAGTTCCTTTGCGAGCTTCGGCACCGCATAGGCGGATGCCGTGTTGCAGGCGGCTACCAGCATCTTGATGTCGTGCTTAAGGAGGAAGGCGGCAATCTCGAAGGAGTACCTCTCGATAGTTTCCTTTGACTTGCTGCCGTAAGGGACACGGGCGGTGTCTCCCAGGTAGATGGTATTCTCTCCGGGAAGGAGCCTTGTTATCTCACGGAGGACGGTCAGCCCGCCTATGCCTGAATCAAAGACTCCGATGGAGCTTTTGTTGTTCAAAGTTACAACCTTTCAGAATGATAAAGCTATACACAACTGAATTACTAAGTTTAGGTAAAGAGCCCCGTCAAGTCAACGGAAAAACATATTGCCGAAAGGCACTGCCGGGACGAAAACCCTGTATATTATATAATATATGAGGTTGTTTGGAAAGGAGCCGGTCCGGATGGAGAACTCGGAGATTGCCAGGGTCTTTTTTGAGATAGCCGACCTACTTGAATTGAAGGGCGGCGACCTGTTCAGGGTCCGCTCATACAGGAACGCCGGAATGGTCGCAGACGGCCTTCCAGAGAGTCTCAAGACCCTGTACGAAGATGGAGGCGAGGACGGGCTCAAGGGCATACCCGGCATAGGCGAGTCCACCAGGACCAAGATAATCGAGATGCTGGAAACCGGCGGGTGCGCCTTTCATAGGGAACTCCTGACCGAGATGCCCTCCGGTATGCTGGAGATACTGAAAGTTTCGGGCGTGGGGCCCAAGAAGGCCGCGCTCATTCACAAGGAGCTTGGCGTCAAGACCATTGACGAACTTGAAAAGGCGGCGGCTGAAGGGCGCATACAGGAACTTGCGGGCTTCGGCCAGGTCTCGGAAGAGAAGATTTTAAGGGGCATAAAAGACCTGAAATCCAGGACGCAGGTTTTCAAACTCTCATTTGTAACGCCTTTTGCCCTGTCGTTTGTTGCCTGGCTGAAAAAGGTCCCGGGCATAATCGACATTGTCCCAGCCGGAAGCTACAGGCGTTGGAAGGAGACTGTCGGCGACCTCGACATACTCACCACCTGCAGCGATGCGCGGGCCGTAATGGACCATTTCGTAAAGCACCCGGAGGTGAGGGAGGTCGTTTCGATGGGCGAGACAAAGTCCACGGTCGTACTTAAGGCCGGGCTTCAGGTAGACATAAGGGTGCTTGAGAAAAAGGCCTTTGGTGCGGCACTCCAGTACTTTACCGGCTCCAAGGCGCACAATGTGGCGATTCGGGACAGGGCAAAGAGGATGGGGCTTAAAATCAGCGAATACGGCGTCTTCAGGGAAAACGGGCAGTGGGTAGCAGGTGAAAAAGAGGAGGCCGTCTACGCCGCGGTAGGGCTTCCGTGGATACCTCCGGAGCTGCGCGAGATGCGCGGCGAGATAGAGGCCGCGGAGAAGGGCGCTCTTCCTGAGCCGCTCAAGCGATCTGATATCAGGGGCGACCTCCATGTCCATACAAAGGAGAGCGACGGGACATACACGCTCGAGCAGATGGCCGAAGCGGCCATGAAACTGGGCTACGAGTACATGGCCGTGACAGACCATTCAAAGGCCGTCGGCATAGCAAGGGGGCTTGACGAGGCCAGGATAATGGCGCAGATGCAGGCCGTGGACGAGTTCAACGACAAGCTCAGGAAGCAGAAGAAAAAGTTTACCGTCCTGAAATCGACCGAAGTGGACATAAGGGCCGACGGAACCCTCGACCACCCGGAAAGCGTTCTTCGCAAACTCGACCTCGTCGTCGCCTCGGTGCACTCGGGTTTCAGTATGAGCATGGATGAGATGACCAAGCGGGTCGTAAAAGCCATAAGGACCGGGCTCATAAACATCATAGGACATCCGACCGGCAGGCTTATAGGGGAGAGAGAGCCGTACCTCATCGACCTCGCGAAGGTCATGGCAGAGGCGAAGAAATACAATACCGCTCTTGAGCTCAACTCTTACCCGGACAGGCTCGACCTTAACGACAGCCACTGCATGCTAGCGAAGGAAAAGGGCGTGCTGGTCGCAATTTCCACTGATTCGCACTCAATACACCATTTAGCTAATATCGAGTATGGGATCCATACGGCCAGAAGGGGCTGGCTTGAGAAAAAGGATGTTCTAAATACGAGACCGCTTGTGGAACTTATGAAGATACTGAAAAAGAAGTAGCAGGCTGCAAAAAAGTCCATCTGCTTTGTTGGCTTCAAAGCGCGCAATTGCAGCGTACAAACAAAGTACGCCTCATTCCTCGCTCCTCGACGCCTCGCATATGGAACTTTTTCAGCAACCTGCTCAAAAAACGGAGTTTTTTGCAATCTGCGTCTCCGCTCAAATCTCTTCACCCGAGCCGGGCTGAACTTGACAGGCTTCCATAGTGATATACGATTTAAACAGGGAAATTTTAAACATAAGGAGCTAAAACATGACCAGACATATCGTATTCAGATTTCTTGCCAGTATCATGCTCATAGCCGCAATCAGCGGTTGCGCGGCAACCGAGACGAGAAGGAGCGCGGGAGAGTCTGTCGATGACGCGACGCTGACAACCAGGGTAAAGTCCAGGATCATCCAGGACCAGTCGCTGGAAGCGCTCCAGATAGATGTCGATACATACAGAGGCGTGGTTCAGTTAAACGGCTTTGTCGATTCCGCTGAAAGCGCCGCGAAAGCCGAAAAAGTCGCCGACGATGTCCCCGGCGTCGTCTCCGTAAAGAACAATCTGCAAATTAAGCCAAAAGGTTAAGGCGAAAAAAAGCGGGCCGGAATTCCGGCCCGCTTTTTTTCCCAATATTGATTTCTCTGCTATGCTTTGGCCTTTTTCTGCCCCTGCGCATCCAGCGGCTCTATCTTGACCTTTATTATCCTGTTCTGCTCGACATCAACGATCGTCAGGCGCATGTCTTTGTAGATGACGAACTCGCCGCCCCTGGGTATCCTCTGGAGCTTGGCGAGCATGAACCCCGCGAGCGTATTGTACTCCTCTTCCTCGTCGGTGATGACTATCCCTATGTTCTCAAGGTCGCCGATGGAAGCCGAGGCGTCTACTATCATGGTACCGTCCCGCAGTTTTTCAACGAGGCCTCCGGCGCCCACATCGTACTCGTCCTCGATCTCTCCTACAAGCTCTTCAAGGATGTCCTCGATGGTGACCAGGCCGTCAAGGTCGCCGTGCTCGTCGACCACGACCGCCATGTGGACCTTGCGCCTCTGGAGCTCCCGAAGGAGCTTGCTGATCATTATGGAGTTCGGGACAAAATACGGCGTCCTTATGATGGACTTCACATCGAGCTTGCGGCCCTTTTCAAGCGCGTTGAACACATCTTTGTTATACAGGACGCCTACTATCCTGTCTATGCTGTCCCTGTAGACCGGGTACCTTGAAAAGCCGGTGTCGGAGATGAACTTCAACGCCTCCTCAGAGGAGGTGTCTATCTCGATCGCGCTTATCTTGTGCTTCGGGACCATGACTTCCTTCACGGTCTTGTCCGCGAACTCGAATACGCCGTGCAGGAGCTGCGCTTCGGTCTCCTCAAACACACCGGAGGCGCGTCCTTCCCTGATGAAGTATTTTATCTCCTCCTCTGAAACGAAGACCTTCTGCCCGGTATCTTTTATGCCAAGCACCTTCAATACGGCGCTCGTCGAGGCGGTAAGGAGCTTCACGAAGGCGTTGGTCATCCTTGAGATGAAGTTAAGGGGCCTGGCCGAGAAAACGGCTATCCTTTCGGCGTACCTTATGGCCAGCGTCTTGGGCACGAGTTCGCCAATGACGAGGCTCACATAGGAGATGATTGCCACGACCAGCCCTATGGCGATTATCTCGGAAGCGTCCTGTATCGGCAGGAATGGGATGGACTGAATAATGGGTTTTATCCGCTCGGAAGCGATGATGCCGCCCAGGACAGAGGCCAGCGTGCTTACGACAGTGACCCCTACCTGCACCGTGGCAAGGAACTTGTCAGGGTCTTCCTTCATCTGCAGGACGACCGACGCGGAAAGGTTCCCGTCTTTGGAGAGTTTGTCGATTATGCTCCGTTTGGCGGAGATTATCGCTATCTCCGCGCTGGAGAAAAAACCGTTGATCAAGATGAGGGCTAAAACAAATAAAGCCTCAAAAATAAGGCCTTCTGACGACACGTAACCTCCGGGTTGATTTTACGCAAAAAACTTATTTTTTTCGCGGTTTGTGATCATGCTGCCAATCTCAGGCTGCAATATCCAATTATAACATATGCCCTGAGCGTAAGGCAAACTGGAGGGGACTTGCCCCCCAGTTCATTCTGCTCAGAACGCCCCTGTTACCTTGAAAGCGCCGTGGCCGGGGTAGATAGCCGTGCTGCCTAGCTCTTCTTCTATCCTCAGAAGCTGGTTGTACTTGGCTGTCCTGTCGGTCCTGGATGCGGAGCCGGTCTTTATCTGTCCGGCGTTCGTGGCCACGCTTATGTCGGCTATGGTGGCGTCTTCGGTCTCGCCGCTCCTGTGGGAGATGACGGCCGTGTACCCGGCCCGCATTGCCATGTCAACCGCCTCGAAGGTCTCGGTAAGGGTGCCTATCTGGTTGACCTTCACGAGTATGGAGTTGGCAACGCATGAGTCGATGCCCCTTTTGAGCCTCGCGACATTCGTGACGAAAAGGTCGTCGCCGACAAGCTGGACCTTGCTGCCAAGCTTTCTGGTGAGGAGGTCCCAGCCCTTCCAGTCGTCCTCTGAAACGCCGTCCTCGATGGAGATAATGGGGAAGTCTTTTGCAAGCCCAGCGAGGTAGTCGACCATCTCGTCGGGCGCGAGCTCTTTACCCTCAAGGGTATATCCGCCGCTCTTGTAAAGCTCGCTGGAAGCGCAGTCAAGGGCCAGCAGTATGTCTTTTCCGGCCTTGTATCCCGCCCCGCTGATGGCCTGGAGTATTACTTCAAGGGCCTCCCTGTTGCTCCCCAGCTCAGGGGCAAAGCCTCCCTCGTCGCCGACTGCGGTGGAAAGGCCTTTTTTCTTCAGGATGGCTTTGAGGCTGTGGAAGACCTCGACCCCGGCGCGAAGCGCCTCGCTGAAGGTCGGCAGCCCGGCAGGCACTATCATGAACTCCTGTATGTCGAGGCTGTTGTTGGCGTGCGCTCCGCCGTTGATGATGTTCATCATCGGGACCGGCAGGACCTTCGCGTTCGCGCCGCCGAGATACCTGTATAACGGGAGCATCGAGGCTGCCGCCGCTGCCTTGGAGACGGCCATGGATACGCCGAGTATGGCGTTCGCGCCGAGCCTTTTCTTGTTGTCGGTGCCGTCAAGCGCGATCATCGTCTTGTCGATGAGCACCTGGTCGGTGGCGTCCATGCCGAGCAGTTCCTTGGCTATCTTCTCGCGGACATTCTTTACGGCCTTCTGCACGCCCTTGCCGAGATACCTTTTCTTGTCGTTATCGCGGAGTTCCACGGCTTCGAATTTTCCGGTAGAGGCCCCGGATGGCACGCCCGCTCTGCCCTTATAGCCGCCGTCGAGGGTGACTTCGACCTCGACAGTGGGATTGCCGCGGGAGTCGAGTATCTCCCTGGCGTGAATGTCTACGATATTAGTCATGACTCCTCCATGTCAGTGTATGTGTTTGGCCGAGACTCAGGAGACATAATTATACTTTTAGTTTCCAGAAAATCAAGGCAAATCAAGTATTCTTTGACACGGAGAGTTTAGAGCCGAATTGTGAGGAATTAAACCCGCTGTCACCAAAAAACTTGCGCCGCCTCCCCGTTGGGGGATAATATGAAAACAGGCGGGCATCGAGGCCGCATTTAACCATGACAACTACTCTTTCCATACTGAGCCTTTTCGGCGGCGCCATGCTCATCCTTTTCGGCATGAAGCTTGCCGGGGAAGGTTTGCAGCGGGCAGCAGGGGCGAAGCTCAGGAACTTCCTGCTGACCGCTACCGACAACCGCCTCAAGGGCGTTGGCGTCGGCGCGGCCATAACGGCCCTTCTCCAGAGCTCTTCGGCCACTACTGTCATGCTTGTCGGCTTCGTGGGCTCCGGGCTCATGGGTCTCACCCAGACGATGGGCGTGATCCTCGGCGCGGACATCGGCACCACTATCACCGTCCAGATAATCGCCTTCAAGGTATACGACTACGCCATCGGTCTCGTTGGGCTCGGCATAGTAATCTCCTTTCTGGGCCGCTCCGGCAAATGGAAGGACGCGGGACAGGCCATTTTAGGCTTTGGCCTGGTCTTCTTAGCGCTGAAGATACTCATCGACACCTTCGAGCCCGTGTCCCAGAACCCGTTCATGAGGGAATTCCTTTTGGGCCTCAGCAAGGACCCTTTCGCCGGGATCATAATATCGGCCCTTCTTACGGCCCTGTTCCAGAGCAGCACGGCTACCCTCGGCATAGCCCTCACAGCCGCCCATTCGGGCATACTGGGCATAGAGGCCGCTGTGCCAATAGTGCTCGGGGCGAACATCGGCACGACCGTGACAGCCATTATCTCTTCTCTCGGGGCGACGGTCGACGCGAAGAGAGTGGCTATGGCCCATGTCCTGTTCAAGGTCATCGGCGTGCTCCTTGTCATACCTTTTCTGGGCTTTTTCACCACGCTCGTGGGCCACTCTTCGCCGGACGCGGCCAGACAGGTAGCTAACGCGCATACATTTTTCAACATAGGCATAGCAGTGCTCTTCCTGCCGTTTACCGGCCCGTTCACGAGGTTCGTGAGCGCACTGCTGCCGCAGTCGTTTGCCCCTGAACGGTTCGGCCCCAAGTACCTCGACCCCATTGTCCTCACATCTCCGTCGCTGGCGCTGGTGCAGGCGACGAGGGAGTCGCTCCGGTCGGCGGATATCGTCCAGGAGATGCTCACCAGGTCCATCGAGGTCTTTGAGAACGGCAATGTCGCGCTCCTCGAAGAGATTCAGGAGCGGGACGACGATGTCGACCTTCTGGACAGGGAAGTGAAGTTCTTCATCATAAAGCTTTCGAAGGAAAGCCTCTCGGACGAGCAGGCCCGCCGCGAACAGGAAATAATGCTCTTTTCGGACAATATCGAAAACATTGGCGATGTCATAGACAAGAACCTCATGGAGCTGGCGAAAAAGAAGATAAAGGGCGGTCTTTTGTTCTCAAAGGACGGCATGGAGGAGATAAAGGCCCTTCACAGGAAGGTGCTGGAAAACTTCCAGATGGGTGTCGCGGCGTTCGCCGGGAGCGACAACGAGCTGGCAAGAAGGCTTGTCACGCATAAGCAGAAGCTCTCGGAGCTTGAAAAGGACCTGAGACAATCCCATATAAACCGCCTGTACAAGGGGCACAGGGAATCTGTAGATACGAGCGCCATACATCTTGATGTCCTTACAAACCTCAAACGGATAAATTCCTACATCACTAATGTTGCCTACCCCATTCTGGAGAGAGAGAAGGATTAGCCAATCCCTTGCCTCTTGTTGCAAAAGCTCCCCCCGGCGATATACTCTAAGAAGTGAACTTTCCGGTAAAACTGGTATTTTCAATGCTTATAGCCCTTCTGGCGCTCCCGCTTCAGCTTGCTTTCGCTGGCCCGGTAGATGACGCGCTTTCAAGCTTCGAAAGGCTCGAAAGCTATAAGGTCACTTTGCGGTCAAGCTCCGGAGAGGTAATAAAGTATTTTTTCAAAAAACCCGGCTACATACGGATGGAGTTTGAAAAGCCCCACAAAGGGGCGGTGCTGGTATACGACCCTTTCAAGAAGGAGGCAGTCCTTAGGCCCTTCGGTTTTCTGAAGTCATTGGAGCTGCGCATGGGCCCTGACGACAGGCTCATCAGAAGCTCAAGCGGCCATACTGTCGATGAGTCGGACATCGGCTCGCTTTTAAGGAATGTGAGGAAGCTCAAGGACAACGGCACGGTTGAAATTGCCGGGGAAGAAGAGGTCAGCGGCCGCAAGACTCTCGTGGTCGAGGTGCGCGGCGAGGGCGCGTTTGAGGTCGACGGCACAAACAGGTACAGGCTCTGGCTTGAAAAGACCTTGATGCTGCCTGTCAAGGTCGAGGCTTACGCAGCCTCAGGCGAGCTTCTGGAAGGCGTGCTCATGCTCGATCTTGAGGTAGACCCTGGCCTTTCAAAAGACCTGTTTACATTTTAGCAGGCAGCTTAAAAAGTCCATCTGCGTCGTTGTCAGCGTCGCGCGTCACTACGGCGTACAAGAAGAGTACGCCTCGTAACTCGCTCCTCGAAGCCTTGCATCTGGAGCTTTTTTAACAGCCTGAACAAAATCTTTTTTTAAGATAGCAGGCTGAAAAACTCTCGTCGTTGGCTTTGCCGCGCGCCGCTCGGCACACTGTTAAGGAACGGGATGGCAAAATACTCCATAACAAAAAAACTTGCCAGCGGGTTTGATGAGGCCGCGGGCAAAACCAGGGCCGCGCTCGAACGGGAAGGCTTCTCCGTTCTTGGTGAATTCCGTCTCGACGAGGCCGTGAAAAATGGCCGGAACGAGGCGCAGCTTATGAGGTATGCCGTCCTTCCCGCGCTTTACGCCCCGCTGGCGCACAAGGCAGTGACTGTCGAGACCGATATCGGCCTGCTCCTGCCGAGCCATGTCATAGTATATGAAGAAGACGGCATGCCTACGGTGTCGGTAATGGACCCGGTTATCGCGATGTCAATGATAGAGAACCCGGCCCTGGCAATAATAGCCAGGGAATTGAAGGAAAGGCTTGAACGCGTCATAGACAGTATCGAATGAGCTGGGCCGCCGTCCCCGGCAAAGCCCTTAAATCAGTGAACTGCCTCTTTTTTCCTTCCAGTAAAATAGAACCCTTTTCCGATATAATCTAAGGAAAGCCCTAAGAGGTACCCCAGATGAGAAGTTACGATGTCCTTGTTGTAGGCTCCGGCCCCGGGGGCCAGAAAGCGGCCATCCAGGCGGCCAAGCTCGGCAAAAAAGTCGCGATAATAGAGAAGAGCCCGTTTATCGGAGGGGCCGGAATACATACCGGGACCCTGCCGAGCAAGACCTTGAGGGAGACCGCGCTCATCTACGCGGGTTTCAAGCAGCGGGCTATTTTCGGACTCCAGCTTACCCTCAACAGGGACATAGCTTTAAGCGAGCTCATGCACAGGAAATTCGAGGTGGCGCGCCTCCAGATGGAGGTCATAGTAGACCAGTTCAGCAGAAACAATGTGGAGGTCATCTACGGTGAAGCCTCTTTTGCCGGGCCTAATGCGCTTGTTTTAAAGGGGGGCGGCTCAACTGAAGAGGTGCGGGGGGATTTCATCATACTCGCCCCGGGTTCGAGGCCCGCGAGGCCAACGGAGGTGCCTTTTGACGCGGAGCACATCTATGACAGCGATTCCATACTGGGGCTGAACAGGATTCCTGTCAGCCTGACCATTATTGGCGGCGGCGTAATAGGCTGCGAATACGCCTGCATATTCTCGGCCCTCGGCGTTAAAGTTAACCTTGTTGAAAAGAAGGCGCGACTCCTTTCCTTTGCCGACGAGGAGATTGTCACGAGCCTCATGTACTGGATGAGGCACTCGGGCGTTACCTTCAGGCTCGATGAAGAGGTCATCGACATAGTCGTTGAAAGTCCAGGCAGGGTCGTCACCAGGCTTAAAAGCGGCAAGGTCATGGTCACGGAAAAGCTCCTGTACACGATGGGCAGGGTTGGCAACTCAGACGCGCTTAATCTCCAAGCCGTAGGCCTCAAAGCCGACTTCAAGGGCCTCATCTCGGTGAACGAACATTTCCAGACCGTTGTCCCGAACATCTACGCCATAGGCGATGTCATCGGCTTCCCGTCCCTTGCCTCGACTTCGATGGAGCAGGGAAGGCGAGCCGTATGCCACGCCTTCCAGAAAGAAGGAATAACCTGCGAGATGCCCGCGCTCCTGCCGTTCGGAATATATACGATACCGGAAATATCCATGATAGGCGAAACTGAAGAAAGTCTCACCCTCAAGGGAATACCCTACGAGGCTGGCTGCGCCTACTTCCACGAGGTCGCCAGAGGGCAGATAATAGGCGATGTCCACGGCATGCTCAAGCTCCTTTTCGACAGAAACACCAGGCTCATTCTCGGCGTTCACATAGTCGGCGAGAGGGCGAGCGAACTCATCCACATAGGCCAGGCCGTCATGAGCTTCAATGGTCCCATAGACTACTTCAAAGACGCTGTCTTCAATTACCCGACCCTTTCCGACGCCTACAAAGAAGCTGCCATGAACGGCCTTAACAAGCTGTAGCAGGCCGCGGGACTTTGAGAGAACCTTTTTACAAAAAGGTTCTCTCAAAAGTACTCGGCGACCCTGCCATGCTTGACAGGCTATGCAGGTACGGCATACTCACTTTATTGTTTGTCATTGCGAGCGCAGCGAAGCAATCTCGTTTTCTGTTAAATTAAGCACATAGAGATTGCTTCAATGCTTCGCTCCTCGCAATGACAGCAGAAAAAAAGAGGCCTTGTGAGCGATCGCGAAAAGCTCGTGGATATACCGGTTGAAGGGGTAAGACTTGAGGGTATGCTGGCGATACCTGAAGGTGCGGAGGGGATAGTGCTGTTCGCGCACGGCAGCGGCAGTTCGCGCCACAGCCCGAGGAATAATTATGTTGCCGAGGTACTGAGGAGGGCCGGGCTCGCGACTCTGCTGATGGATTTGCTGACCCGTGAGGAGGATGTGGATTACGAGACGAGGTTCGACATCGGGCTCTTGGCGCAAAGGCTGGACGGCGCGAGCAGGTGGGTTGCAGCTGAAGAGAAGACAAAGAAGCTCAGGCAGGGGTACTTCGGGGCAAGCACCGGGGCGGCCGCTGCCTTGAAGTCGGCAGCATCGGCAGGTGAGGCGATAGGCGCTGTGGTATCCAGAGGAGGCAGGCCCGACCTCGCGATGGAATCTTTGCCGTTCGTGAAGTCCCCGACCCTTCTTATAGTGGGCGGGCATGACGAGCTGGTGATAGACCTCAACAGGAAAGCTTACGAGAAGATAGACGCTGAAAAGGAGATGGTCATAGTGCCTGGGGCTACCCACCTTTTCGAGGAGCCGGGCGCTCTCGAAGAGGTCGCGAAACTGGCCGCCAGATGGTTCAAAAGCCACCTCAAGCCTCTTCCGGTATAGCTTCATCCCTTTCTGTAAATACCAGCCACATACTCGCCGTAGCCGTTGTACAGGAGGGTCGGTCTGACTTCACCTGTACCGAGCATCGTTTCCATCTTCTGCGACCACGGGTGCGGTGCATCCGGGTCAATGTTCGATTCAAAGCCGTACACTTCCGGCGAAATCGTGTTCCAGAATGTCGCTGGCCTCTTGTCTGTGAATTCTATCCTGACAATCGATTTTATGCTTTTGAACCCGTACTTCCACGGCACGATAAGCCTTATTGGAGCCCCGTGCTGCTTTGGAAGCTCGTGCCCGTAGATGCCTGTGGCAATGAGCGTAAGCTCGTTTGTGGCTTCTTCCATCGTGAGCCCTTCAGTATAAGGCCACGGCTGCCCTGACCCGGGCTTCTGCCCTGACGCCCAGAGCGGTTTCATGAAGGTGGTCATGCGTATATATTTCGCAGAAGAGAGCGGGCGCGCGAGAGCTACCAGATCCCTCATTGGAAAGCCTGTCCAGGGCACGGCAATGGCCCATGTCTCGACGCAACGGAGCCTGTAGAGCCTTTCCTCAAGCGGCATCAAGCGGACGAGTTCGTCTATATCGTATGTCCTGGGTTTTTCCACGAGGCCTGTCACCTCGATCGTCCACGGCCGTACCTCCATTTTATCCACATGTTTCCAGACGTCTTTGTCCGACGTGAACTCGTAGAAGTTGTTGTACGTGCCTGCCACGCGCTCGTCGGTCAACGGCCTGTCCAGCGTGTACTTCGCGTTCCTCTGGGCCGGGTACAGGACAGGTGTCGGGGTGCGCGCGACTTTTATGCCAGTTTCCTTACCCTTATCATCGAAGAGACCGAATATGTTAGAGCCAAGGCCTGAGAGCATGACCCCGCCAAGCGAAAGATAACCCACATTCCTGAGGAACCTTCTCCGCCCGAGATATGCCTCCTCAGGGGCGGCCTCGCTTTCGGGTATTTCCCAGGGTCTTTTTTTCTTTAGATACATGTTTTGAGTATATCCAAAAAAATCATAGAAGCTTGCGCCATGGTGTTCTCCCAAGTACACTCATATTCATGAAGATAGCGTTCGCCATTGTATTACTGCTCCTGCTTATTTTGCCCGAAGCGGGTTTCAGCCAGGAACTCCGGCAGGTAACGCTTGAAGTGCCTCAAAAGTTCAGGAAAGGGCCTTTTGAAGCCAAAAGGGAATTGAAGGCCCTGCCCGGGGTCAAGGTGTCTGTCTTCGCATCCGGCATGATCGGTGCGCGGTTCATGGCCGAAAACAGTGCCGGAGTTCTCTTTTTATCGGTGCCTTCCGACGGTACTGTCCTTGCCCTGCCTGACAGGGACAAAGACGGTACGGCTGACGAGGTCGTCGTATACGCAAGGGGGCTTAAGAGGCCGCACGGCCTGGCGTTCAGGGACAGCGAGCTTCTGGTAGCCGAAGCAGGCAGCGTTTCGGCCTTGAGGGACGATGATAACGACCTCAAGGCTGACTCGAAAAAAGTTATTACCTCAGATGTGCCGTCCGGCGGGGGCCATTGGACAAGGACTGTCGTAATCGGGCCTGACAACGCCATTTATGTGGCGGCAGGCTCCAGCTGCAACGCTTGCGTGGAAGAGGACGCGAGGCGGGCCGGCGTGACGAGGTTTGCCGATTCAAAAGCGGAGCTTTTTGCCACCGGCTTGAGGAATACTGTCGGCCTTGAATTTCACCCAACAACAGGCAAGCTCTGGGGAGTTGACAACGGAAGGGACATGCTGGGCGACGATATCCCGCCCGAAGAGGTAAACCTCATAGAAAAGGGCAGGGACTACGGCTGGCCTTATTGCTACGGTAACAAGGTTCCTGACCCGGAGCTGTGGAGCGCTGAACGATGCCAGAAGACCACGCCACCGGAAGTCGAGATGCAGGCCCATTCAGCGCCCCTTGGGGTAGCTTTCGGCTTTGGGCTGAAGTTCCCGAACATGATTGAAAATTCCCTCCTCATAGCGTTCCACGGCTCATGGAACAGGAGCGTGCCGACAGGCTATAAAGTGGTTGCCGTGCCGTTCAACGACAAAGGCATGCCCGCAGGAAAGCCGTTTGATGTGATATCAGGCTGGCACACAGGCAAGGAGGCGTGGGGCAGGCCGGTCGATGTGCTTGCGGGCAGTGACGGGGCAATGTTCGTGTCGGATGACCATGCGGGGGCTGTGTACAGGGTGACTTATGAAGCGCCGAAGAAAAAGCCAAGGGGGAAGAAGTAGGGCTTTGTGTTTTAGTAAAACAGATTCTTCGTTTCGCTCAGAATGACATCACGACCAGCTAAACTCCCTCTCCCCTTGCGGGAGAGGGCTGGGGAGAGGGGGATAATATAATCAGCCCTTCTTGAAGAATACCGCCGCCAGTGGCGGCAGGGACATGTTTATCGAATGGTGTCTCTTGTGCGCGGGTATCTCTTCGGCGTCAATCCCGCCGAGGTTGCCTTTTCCGCTGCCTCCGTACACCTCTGAATCGCTGTTCAGGACCTCCTGCCACCAGCCTCCTTCAGGCACCCCGATCCTGTACTCAGGCCTGTAGACCGGCGTCAGGTTCAGCACCACGAGTATTGACTCGTTCGTGGTATGGTACTTCCTTATGAAGCTCACCACGCTGTTCTCCCAGTCGTGGAAGTCTATCCATTCATAGCCCTCAGGCGAGAAGTCTAGCTCATGCAGTGCTTTTTCGTTCCTGTAGAGGCGGTTCAAGTCCCTTACCCACGCCTGCGCCCCGGCGTGGTACGCGTACTGGAGCACATGCCACTCAAGGCTTCCGTCATGGTCCCATTCCCGCACCTGTCCGAACTCCATGCCCATGAACAGAAGCTTTTTACCCGGATGCCCGTACATGTAGCCGAAAAGAAGGCGGAGGTTGGCGTGCCTCTGCCATTCGTCGCCCGGCATCTTGCCGATGAGCGAGCCCTTGCCGTGGACGACCTCGTCATGGGAAAGCGGGAGTATGAAGTTTTCGGTAAAGGCGTACCATATGCTGAAAGTCAGCTGGTTGTGGTAATACTTCCTGAAGATGGAGTCTTTTGAGAAGTACTTGAGCGTGTCGTGCATCCAGCCCATGTTCCACTTCATGCCGAAGCCCAGCCCTCCGAGCCAGGTCGGCTTCGAGACCATCGGCCATGCGGTTGACTCTTCCGCGAAAGTCTGCACATCCGGGAAATCCCGGTATATGGCCTCGTTGAGGCCCTTCAACAGGGCGATTGCCTCGACATTTTCCCTGCCGCCGTGTTCGTTCGGCACCCATTCTCCGGCTTTTCTCGAATAGTCGAGATAGAGCATCGAGGCCACCGCGTCGACCCTCATGCCGTCGATATGGTACTTATCGAACCAGAACAGGGCCGAGCTTATGAGGAAGGCCCTGACCTCGTGCCTGCCATAGTTGAATATGTAGCTGCCCCAGTCAGGGTGGTAGCCTTTTCTCATGTCAGAGTGCTCGAAAAGGTGCGTGCCGTCGAAATACGAAAGCCCGTATTCGTCCCCGGGGAAGTGCGAAGGCACCCAGTCGAGGATGACCCCTATGTCGTTCTGGTGGAGATAGTCGATGAGGTACATGAAGTCCTGGGGCGTGCCGAACCTCGAAGTCGGAGCGAAGTACCCGAGCGTCTGATAGCCCCATGACCCGTAGAACGGGTGTTCCATCACGGGCAGGAACTCGACATGGGTAAAGCCCATCTCCTTCACATATTCAGCGAGCTGCGGGGCCATCTCGCGGTAGGAGAGCGACCTGTTGCCGTCTTCGGGCACCTTCTTCCATGAGCCGAGGTGGACTTCGTATATCGAGATGGGCTTATCCAGCCCGTTATGCTCTTTCCTCTTTTTCATCCAGTCCTGGTCGTGCCACTCGTAGGCGAGGTCCCAAACGACCGAGGCTGTCTTTGGCGGGCACTCCCAGTGAAAGGCGAAAGGGTCTCCCTTCTGGACGGTATAGCCGTAGTATTTCGATTTTATGTGATATTTATAGAGCGTCCCGGCGTCAAGCGAGGGTATGAAGCCTTCCCAGATGCCTGACCAGTCGTCGCGTACCTTGAGGACATGCGTTTCGGTATTCCACCAGTTGAAGTCCCCTATGACCGAGACCCGCTCCGCGTTGGGGGCCCAGACAGCGAAGTGCACGCCCTTTACGCCGTTTTTTGTGGTGATATGCGCGCCGAGCTTGTTGTATAGGGAAGAGTGGTTTCCTTCCTTGAAAAAGTATATGTCGTGGTCGCTTATGTGGCTCGTGTCGTGAAGCACGAGCGCATCTCCAGCAGATCTTACTCCATTCATCCCCGGACCGCCCCTTTTGCTTTTTTGAGGGTAAATTATAGCACAGTTTAAATTATTCGCTCCTTTTTCCTGCCCTAAGGCTTGAAAGGGGCTCACAGAGGCTTAAACATATTGAATTTCCGCATGGATTTTATTATATTTGCATGACCTTAAAACTATGGCAGACAAAGCTAAAAAAGTCATACTGGTATCAAACGACGACGGCATCCGCTCTGAGGGGATATTAAAGCTCGCTTCGGCCCTCCGGAGGGTCGGCATTGTCTATGTCGTTGCCCCTGACAGGGAAAAGAGCGCGGCGAGCCACTCGCTCACGCTCCACAGGCCGCTCCGTGTCGACGAGGTCGGCCCGAAGATGTACGCAGTTGACGGCACCCCCACAGACTGCGTCACGCTCGCACTGCACGGGGTCATGCCAGTGAGGCCCGACATAGTCGTCTCAGGCATAAACAAGGGCGGCAACATGGGCGAGGATGTATTGTACTCCGGGACTGTTTCGGCGGCGATGGAAGGAACCCTCCTCGGCATACCCTCGATAGCGGTCTCATTGGCAGCCAGAAGCGACTTTGATTTCAGGCAGGCAGCGTCTTTTGCCGCCAGACTCACGAGGTTCGTCCTGAAAAAGGGCGTGCCAAAGGACCCCCTGCTGAACGTCAATGTCCCTGCCATAAAGAATATAAAAGGCTACCGGGTCACTACACAGGGAAAGCGCTTTTTCTCGGACGCCGTCGTGGAGAAACTTGACCCGAGGGGCAGGAAGTATTACTGGATAGGCGGTGACCTCGAAAGGTGGGAAGGGGGCAAGGACGCTGATTACAGGGCTGTCCAGGACGGCTATATCTCCATCACCCCCATTCATCTTGACATGACAAATCACTCCTCCATCGAGGAGCTTAAGGGATGGAAGATAAAATGAGCGGCTTTTCAATGAGGCAGTCCTCCCTGAAAGTGAAAAGGGACATTTACGAGCGCTCCAGGCAGAACATGCTCGACAGCCAGCTCATCCCCAGAGGAATAAAGCAGCCTGAAGTGCTGCACGCCATGCTGACCATCCCGAGGCACCTGTTCGTTGACGAGGCCCTCTGGTCGCAGGCATACACTGACCACGCCCTTCCGATAGGCGAGAAGCAGACGATATCACAGCCATACATGGTCGCCTTCATGACAGAGTCGCTCGGACTGACGGGCAGCGAAAAAGTCCTTGAGATAGGCACCGGCTCAGGCTACCAGTCGGCAGTCCTGTCCATGATGGCCCATAAGGTCTATTCCATCGAGCGCATTGGGAAGATAGCCGCGAAAACAAGAAAGCTCCTTGACGGCTTCATGTGCCCGAATGTAATAGTCAGGGTCTCGGACGGCACGCTCGGCTGGCCTGACGAGGCCCCTTTTGACGCCATAATCGTCACTGCCGGGTCGCCGGTGGTGCCGAACGCCCTTATCGAGCAGTTGAGGCCGGGCGGCCGGCTGGTCATACCCGTGGGGCAGGAAGAAGACCAGAAGCTCTTGAGAATCACGAGGGGGGAAGACGGCGGAGCAGATACGGAAGTCCTCGGAGGCTGCAAGTTCGTCAAACTCATCGGCAAGCAGGGCTGGCAGCAGGAGGCACGGGAGCGCGTCTCCTGATGCGTACCAGGCCTGTAATAGCCGTAATTGGGAGCGGCCTTGAGGATGAGACCCTGAATGCCCTTGCCGAACAGACTGGCGAATTGATCGCCGGGGCAGGGTGCGTGTTAATCAACGGCGGCCTCGGTGGTGTCATGGCCGCCTCGGCAAAAGGCGCAAAATCAAAAGGCGGGCTCACCATCGGCCTTCTTCCAGGGCTTGACCCGGCTGCCGCGAACCAGTACATCGATGTCCCGGTTCCGACCGGCCTGGGCGAGATGCGTAACCTCCTTATCGTAAGGAGCGCCGCCGCGGTCATTGCCATAGGCGGAGGCTATGGGACGCTTTCAGAGATAGCTCTGGCGTTGAAGGCGTCGAAGCCGGTAGTCGGCCTCCAGACCTGGGATGTCTCACCTGATATCCAGAAGGCAGCTGATGCCTTTGATGCAGTGCGGCTCGCCCTTTCTGCCCTTAAACCCTAAGCCGTGAAAATGCCGGAGTTCTGAATAATAATGCCGTCCCCACGCAAAAACCTCTTCATACTTGCCCTGTTTTTCCTCGCCCTCACATTTTCCGGCTGCGTCGGGCCCGGCGTATATCATAGGGTCGGCAAGGGAGAAAACCTGTATAGAATAAGTAAGACCTATGGGGTCGATATGCAGGATGTCGCCGAGCTTAACGATATCAGGGACCCGGCAGAGATAAGAGCGGGAAAGCTTTTGTATATCCCCGGTGTCTCAAGGTTGAGGAAGGTCAAGCCCTATGTCCCTCCGTCAAGAAGAGCAGCCCCTTCTGAAAAAGAAGAAGAGCCGGAAGGCAGGATAGTCACCCGGCGCGACAGGTTCCAGTGGCCCGTGACCGGCAAAGTTATCTCCAGCTTCGGCATGAGGCAGGGCACGAGGCACGGAGGGATAGATATAAAGGCCGCTGAAGGAGTGCCGATTAAGGCGGCGGACTCAGGGGTGGTCGCTTATATCGATTCTGATATGCGGGGCTATGGGAAAATAGTCATACTCAAGCATGTCGACGGCTTTTTCACAGTCTATGCCCACAATAAGGAAAATCTCGTGAAAATGGGCGAAGAAGTTGTGAAAGGGGCATCCATCGCGACCGTCGGCTCATCAGGGAACGCGACCACCACACATCTGCACTTTGAAGTCCGTTACGGCAAGACCGTAAGGAACCCGCTTTTTTTCTTGCCTTAGACTTTAAAAAGATGTAAAAGGATGTTACACCGGAGTCAGCTCAGATTCGTGCTTCAAGTGTTCCCGGATTATTTGAGAAGGGAAGGTAGAAGCCAATGGAGAAGATTGAGAGTGCGTTTGACGGCACTTCCAGCTGGAATCGAAGCCATACTGAGGAAAAAGAGCCGCGTGAAACATTTTCAACCGATTCTGTAAAACAATACTTCAGCTCGATACGCAAGTTCCCGCTCCTTAAACCAGCCGAAGAAAAGGTTCTCGCCAAAAAAGTCGCCAGAGGAGACACGCTGGCGCGCGCCCGGATGATAGAGGCCAATCTGCGCCTCGTCGTAAATATCGCCAAAAAATATATCAACAGGGGCTTTCCCATCCAGGACCTCATTGAGGAGGGCAACATCGGCCTCATCAAGTCTGTCGAGAGGTTCAGGGCCGCCAAGGGCTGCAAATTCTCCACCTACGCCACTTACTGGATAAGGCAGACCATAGAAAGAGCGGTCGCCAACCAGGCCAATGTCGTAAGGCTCCCCATACATGTCTCCGCTGATATCTCCAAGCTGAGCCGCGCCCAGCGCGAGCTTATGATGACCCTTTCCAGGGAGCCCGACTTCAGCGAATTGGCTGAAAGGACCGGCTTTTCCGGCAGATATGTCAAGAAACTTGACCTGGTCAGCAAAAAGAGTTATTCCCTTGATGCGGCCCTGCCCGACGGCTCGGAGCAGTCATTGCTCGATAAGCTGGAGGACTTGAGCTTCCCGACCCAGCTTGAGATGCTTGACCAGTCGCGCAAGGCGAGAAAGGTGAAGGCTTGGCTCGCCATGCTCGAGGAAGGCGAGCGCAGGGTATTAAACCGCAGGTTCGGCATCGGCTCTGGTTACCCGGAGACCCTCGAAGAGATAGGAAACGCGCTCGGGGTCACGAGGGAGCGGGTAAGGCAGATAGAGGTCAAGGCCATGGACAAGCTGAGGAGAATAGTCGCCCGCGACAATGTCGCTTCTCTTGATGCGGTATGAGCCGTTGTGGTAATATTGCCCTGTTTATTTACAGGTTTGAAAAATAACGAAATCAGAACAGGTTTCAAATAAGTTCCAGATGCGAGGGGTCAAGAAGCGAGGAATGCGGCGTATTTACAATGTACGCTGGACAAGCGACGCTGACAACGACGCAGATGGGAGCTTGAGGAAACCTGCTACTATTCTCAAGGAGATGATTGATGATCGACCAGCTTAAAAGTTCCATCAGGGATGTCCCTGATTTCCCGAAGAAGGGGATACTTTTCAAGGACATAACGACCCTTTGCAAAGACCCGGCTATGTTCAACCGTATGGTCGACTTGCTGGGGCACAGGTACATCGGCCAGAAAATAGACCTCGTGGTCGGCATTGAGGCCAGGGGCTTTATCGTCGGCGCGGCGCTCGCTTATAAAATAGGGGCAGGTGTCGTCCTCGTCAGGAAGCCGGGCAAGCTCCCCCACAAGACGCACAAGACGAGCTACTCGCTCGAGTATGGCACGGACAGCTTGGAGATACACCAGGACGCGATACAGCCGGGGCAGAACATAATCATAGCCGACGACCTGCTCGCAACCGGCGGCACTGCCGCGGCGGTTGCCGGGCTTGTCACCCAGATGGGCGGCAACATAGTCGAGTGCGCCTTCATAGTCGAGCTCGAAGAGCTCAACGGCAGGGACAAGCTCGCGCCTAATCAGGTGTTCTCGCTGATAAAATATTGAGCCGCAGTTAATTTAGCATGGGCAGGGCTGCATGGCAGCCCTGCCTTTTTTAATGGTCGCAAAGCGTACTTTATGCTTAGCGGGTTCAGGTTTGTAACCTGAACCCGAATATTTCGGACCCGTTGCAGGTTGAACTAAAAGGTTCAGGGTGCAACCCTGAACCTGCAAGGGATGATGAGCGGAGAATCAACATGCAATTGCAAAGTAAAATAAAGTGGCTTCTGCTTATATTTTTAATCCCAGCTTTTATAACACCAGTCATATTTCTTAAAAGATATTCTATTCTCTATCATTACTATTTGTGGCAATTGAATCATACTGGACATGGCAGTGAAATGATGACATTAACTGAAAATATTGAATCTATTGCACCTTATATCGTTCCCGCTTTATTGGAAACCTATAGTGATATAAATGCACCAGCTAAGGGTAGACATGGTGCTGCGATAGGTTTGATTAGCGCTGATAAAGAAAAAGCTGAAAATTTGTTTATTCAGTTTCTTGAGAATGAAGATGAAGAGATATTGGGATCAGCGATTTTTGAATTGAAGGTTGCCAGAAGTGAGAAGGCTTATAAAAAAATCTTGAATTTTAGAGATCATCCGAATCCAGAGGTCAGATCCCAAGTAGCAAGTTATTTGGGACGTGTTAAAAACGAGCAATCTATAAAAACTTTGGAAAATATATTGAGAAATGATACAGATGAAGGTGTTAGATTGAGTGCTTATTTTAGTCTTCAAGAGCTTGGAAAAATACCTAAAAAATAAAAAAATGGATAAGCGGGTGAGATCATTTGCCAGCCGTGTAGGTTGGGTTAGCGAAGCGTAACCCAACATAATTCAACTGCCGTTTTCTAATCGATGCAAGAGATAAATATAATCCCGCCAGTAATCCTCGCCATTGTCTTCACGCTTATCACAATAAGGCAGGTAGGAAATATAAGGCTCGCCATCTGGCAGATAATGCTGATGGGGGCCGTGGCCGCCATATTAACCGGCTCCATCTCGCCTCTCAGCGCAATAGCGGCCATCGACCTCGATGTCATGCTCTTTTTGTTCTGCATGTTCGTCGTGGGCGAGGCGATGGTCGAAAGCGGGTACTTGAACCACCTTGCCTACGGGCTCTTCCGCAGGGCCCGCTCCGTCGACTCCCTCGTCCTGTACATCCTTTTCATAATGGGCTTTTTCTCCGCCTTCCTCATGAACGACACCATAGCCATCATCGGCACGCCGCTCGTACTTTATTTTGCCAAACGCCACGGCGTCTCCCACAAGCTCATGCTGCTCGCGCTGTGCTTCGCGACGACAATCGGCAGCGTGCCGAGCCCCATCGGCAACCCGCAGAACCTCCTCATAGCCCTGAGCGGACAGGTCACAGACCCGTTCGTGACTTTCTTTTCATGGCTTGCCATCCCGACCATTTTGAACATGCTCCTTGCCTACGGTATATTGAGGCTCTTTTTCTGGAAGGAGTTTCATTCAACCCCCATAGTCACGAAACCGGAGCCTGTCACTGACGAAGGCATGGCTTCGCTCTGCAGGCTTTCGCTTATCATAATTTTCTCGCTTGTGGCCTTAAAGGTCGTATCGGTTTCCATTGGCCTCTTTGATATAAGGCTCACATGGATAGCGGTGGCGGCGGCTCTGCCTGTCCTTGGCTTCAGCCGGGACAGGGGCCGGATACTGAGAAAGATCGACTGGCATACGCTCGTCTTTTTCGCTTCCATGTTCGTGCTCATGCAAGCCGTGTGGGAGTCTAACCTCATCCAGCATTATATCTCGGATGGCTCCGGC
>MGPK01000016.1 GCA_001795535.1 Deltaproteobacteria bacterium GWA2_54_12 | reverse complement strand
GAGGAGGGGAGACTACCTCGGCTGCACCGTCCAGGTCGTCCCCCATGTCACGGACGAGATAAAGAGCAAGGTGCTCGCCATAGGAAATGGCGTAGACATAGCTATAATCGAAGTCGGCGGTACCGTCGGCGACATAGAATCTCTGCCGTTCCTTGAGGCCATAAGGCAGCTCCGGTTCGACCTTGGCAAGGAAAATGTCCTTTACATGCACCTGACGCTCCTTCCTTATATAGCCACCGCCCACGAGATAAAGACAAAGCCCACTCAGCACAGCGTAAACAAGCTCAGGGAGATTGGTATTCAGCCCGACATACTCCTGTGCCGTTCGGACAGGCCGGTCCCGCCGGAGCTCAAGGCCAAGATAGCCCTGTTCTGCAATGTCGACAGGGACGCGGTCATATCTGCCCAGGATGTCAAGTGCATCTACGAAGTCCCGCTTGTCTTCCACAGCCAGGGGTTAGATGAAAAGATAGTGAAGCTCCTCAATATCTGGACCAGGCAGCCCAAGCTTGAGGCCTGGGAGGCGCTCATCAAAAAAGTAGGCAACCAGAAAAACGAGATAACGATAGGTATCGTCGGCAAATATGTGAACATGCAGGACTCGTACAAGAGCCTGCACGAATCGCTCATCCACGCCGCCATAGCGAACAACTGCAAGGTCAACCTCCAGTACATAGACTCTGAAGAAGTCGAGAAGAAGGGGCCGCAGTCCATATTGAAGGGCGTTGACGGCATCCTTATACCCGGCGGCTTCGGTAACAGGGGCGTCGAGGGCAAGATAACTTCAATTAAGTACGCCAGAGAGAACAAGATACCGTTCTTCGGAATATGCCTCGGCATGCAGGTCGCCATCATAGAGATAGCAAGGGACCTGTGCGGCATGAAGCACGCGAACTCGTCCGAGTTCGACCCGGAATCGCCGAACCCGGTCGTCCATATAATGGAAGCCCAGAGGTCTGTCAACGCCAAGGGCGGCACCATGAGGCTCGGTGCTTACCCGTGCGTCGTGAAAAAGGGCACGAAGGCCTACGGCGTTTACGGAGCTGCCGAGATTAGCGAGCGTCACAGGCACCGTTTTGAAGTCAACAACATGTTCAGGCCCGAGCTGGAGAAGGCCGGAGTAGAGTTCAGCGGCCTTTCCCCTGACGGCTCGCTCGTTGAGATAATGGAATTGAAGGGCCACTCGTGGTTCGTTGCCTGCCAGTTCCATCCCGAGTTCAAGAGCAGGCCCATGGAGCCACACCCGCTCTTCAAGGGCTTCGTAAAGGCCGTCGTGGCGCACAAGCTCCAGGCAGCCAGGAAACAGAAGCAGGGAAAGGTCACCAAGAAAAAGGCTCCCGCCCGCGCGGCGGCAAAGCCGAAGAAAGCAACGAAGCAGGTAGTCCTTAATGAGACAGATAGGTCTTAAGGACTTCACTATCGGCGGGGGCGAGCTCTTTTTCATACTCGGCCCCTGCATCATTGAAAGCGAAGAGCTTACGCTCCGCACAGCCGGAGAGCTCGTGAGTCTCGCTTCATCCCTGAAATTCCCCTTTGTATTCAAAGCTTCCTACGATAAGGCGAACAGGACTTCCGTGAAGTCCTTTCGCGGCCCCGGCATAAAAGAGGGCCTCAGCATACTGAAGAAGGTCAAGGACGAGTTCGGCGTGCCTATCCTCACCGATGTCCACTCCGAAGGCGAAGCCATTGAAGCCGCCGAGGTGGCCGACATACTCCAGATACCGGCATTTCTGTGCAGGCAGACCGACCTCATCGTGACCGCCGCTAAGACGGGGCGCATCGTCAATATCAAGAAGGGGCAGTTCATGGCCCCGCATGACATGAACAATTCGATAAAAAAAGCGCTCAGCACTGGCAATGACAGGATATTTGTCACTGAACGGGGCTCGAGTTTCGGCTATAACAACCTTGTCGTGGATTTCAGGAGCCTTCCCATAATGAGGGGCTTCGGCTGCCCGGTCGTGTTCGACGCCACGCACAGCGTGCAGTCTCCCGGCGGCCAGGGCGAGTGCTCCGGCGGGGACAGGTCCATGGCTCGCGTGCTCGCGAGGGCGGCTGCCGCCGTCGGCGTAGACGGCTTTTTCATGGAGGTCCACCCGGACCCTGACAAGGCCCTTTGCGACGGCCCTAACTCGATCGCCTTGAAGGACCTGCCTGGGATAATAAGGGAGCTGCTCGATATAAGCAGGGCCGCTTCTGGAACTCATTTATGATAACGAAACAAGCCATAGACATAGCGAAAAGGGTCCTTGAGATAGAGGCCGAAGCGGTGAAGGCCCTTGTCGGCAGGCTTGACGGCAATTTCACGAAGGCCGTTGACCTCATCTTTAATGCCACAGGCAAGTGCGTGGTGAGCGGCATGGGCAAGTCCGGCATCATCGGCCAGAAGATATCTTCCACGCTCGCCTCTACCGGCACACCTTCTTTTTTCCTCCACCCGGCCGAAGGCATGCACGGCGACCTCGGCATGATAATGAAAAATGACATTGTCATAGCCATCTCGAATTCCGGCGAGACGGAAGAACTGATAAAGATACTGCCCGTCATTAAGAGGATGGGCGTGAAGATGATAGCGATGACCGGCAGGAAAGACTCCACCCTTGCGAAGTACGGCGACGCGGTGCTCGATGTGGGAGTAGCCGAAGAGGCGTGTCCTCTGGGGCTTGCGCCAACCGCGTCGACTACAGCGACGCTCGCGATGGGAGATGCCCTTGCAGTGGCCCTCATCGAAAAGAAGGGCTTCAGGACAGAGGACTTCGCCGGGCTCCACCCTGCAGGGAGCCTCGGCAGGAGGCTCATGAAGGCCTCCGAGCTCATGCACGGCGGACAGGCAATGCCGAAGGTCGGGCCCGAAACTCCGGTGAAGGACGCGCTCTTCGTCATTACCGCGGGGCGCATGGGGCTTACCGGAGTATTCGATAACGGAAAGCTTCTCGGCATTATAACCGACGGAGATTTAAGAAGGGCCTTGGAGCGCGGCGGCGATGTCCTCAACATGAAGTCCTCCGAGCTTATGACAAAGGACCCGAAGGTCATCCCCGGGGACGCGCTGGCTGAGACCGCGCTCAAGGTAATGGAAGAGCATTCCATAACGGCTCTTTTCGTCACTGGAGACGAAGGGGAAGTGGCAGGCGTTCTACATATGCATGATCTTTTGAAGGCGGGAGTAGTTTAAAAAATGCTATTTTTCCTGACCTCGGCAGGGCAAATAAAAATGCTCATATATGCTGCGCTTTTTATTTTCGCCCTTCCTTGACTTCAGAAAAAATATCTAATTTTTTATGAGACAGTTTATGCTCACCGTAGCTGCATGCAAGAAAAGTACGCCTCAATCCCCGCTCCTCGACGCCTTGCACATGGAGCTTTTTGAGCACCCGGAACAAAATCATTTTCAGCAAAAGTTCCTTTAGTGATATTAATCATAATATTTTAAAGGAAAATAGCTTAAATTACTTGACAGGTTGGCATATGTAAGGTATAAAGTGGGCAAATTTAAGCCATAAAACTGAAAAAATCCTGACGCGCACCAGAAAATCCAGTCTCAAGCCATGTCTTCATCGCAGTCAGTTTCGCACAGAGCAGAAGTGATACAAGAGTAAAAAACGAACAACGCCACAGCAGGGTCTATGCAGTAAGTAAGTTCGTAAGTCGTTTGTATCACGGTTGCTTCACCTCAACGCAGAGTATTCCGAGTGCCTGTAAGGCAGGCGCTTTCAGCAGTGCAGTACTAACTCTCAAAAGACGAAGGAGGAAGAGACGGATGAAAAGAATCATATTGTCAGTTTTCGCTGCTGCGGTTACCGCTGCGTGGGTTGTACCTGCGAGTGCGGCAGATGTGACCTTCAGTGGTCAGTACAGGTTGAGGGGTGAGTACACCAACAACAACAACTTCAACGATGCAGTATCTGATGACAGTGATGTATGGGCGCAGAGGGTAAGGCTTACCGCCAACGCCAAGGCCACCGATGATGTCTCCGCAAAGATCACCCTTCAGGACACCAGGACCTGGGGTGCGACCGGCGCTGCTGGTCTCCTGTCCGATTCTGGCAACACCTTGGACTTTCATGAAGCATACCTGAATGTCTCGAGCATCTTCGGCACCCCGGTTTCCTTCAGGGCCGGCCGCCAGGAACTTTCCTACGGCGATGAGAGACTTATCGGCTCGTTCGGCTGGTCAAACCAGGGCAGGGCGTTTGACGGCGCGAAGTTCATGTTCGCCACCGATGCCTTGAATGTGGACTTCTTCACCACAACCATTACAGAAGCTGGCGTGGCTGGCGATGATACCTACTTCAGCGGCATCTACGCTACTCTGAAGCAGCTCGTCCCGAACAACACACTTGACGTGTATGTCCTTAATCAGAACAGCGGCTCCAGCACCACCCAGAATCTTTACACCATCGGCGCCAGGCTCAAGGGCGCGGTCGCTGGCGTTGACTACACCGCTGAAGTTCCCTTCCAGTTCGGCGAGAATAGCGCCACTCAGGACATCAGCGCGTGGGCTTTTGCTGTGAAGGCTGGCTACACCCTCCCGACCCCGATGAAGATCAGGGTCGGCGCGGAGTATGATTTCGCGACAGGTGAGGATACAGCGGACGCTGATCTCAACGCCTTCCAGGGTCTCTACCCGACAAACCACGGCCACTTCGGCATCGCTGATGTGACCGGCGCGAACCAGTGGTCGAACATCCAGGCTTGGAGCGTGAACGCTTCAGCTGACCTGAACGAGAAGACCAGGCTCTTCGTAGCATACTGGGATTTCTCCCAGGATGAAGCTGCTGCAGTAGGCAACTTCACCGGCGCGAACGATGACCTCGGAAGCGAGATCGACCTCGTAGCCACCTACAAGTACAATAACAACCTGAACCTCGAGGCTGGTGCCTCCCGCTTCTTCGTTGGCGATGCCGGCGTAGGAACGGACGACAGGGACTGGGCGTATCTCCAGATCACCGCAAACTTCTAATCCCGCAAGGGTTTGAAGCTGTAAAAGGGCAGGCCTCACGGCCTGCCCTTTTTTTTATTCGTATGGAGTTCCGTCATTGCGAGGAGCTTTAGCGACGACAATTTTTGCAGGATAGCAAAAATTGAACTTCGAGCGCAAGCGAGAAGGCCCGAAGGGTTGAGCCCCAGGGATGGGGCGAGATAAGCAAGCTCTAAGCGCTTTATTCATCTAAAGACCAGATTGCTTCGCTATGCTCGCAATGACAACTTCTTTTCAAAGAGGGGCAGGGTGGATTAGCTTTTAATAAATAATCCCCCTCATTCCCCCTTTAGAAAAGGGGGAAGTCAAAACCAGATCTCTTCCCATTCGTTTGGCTCATGGCTTCGGCTCACTGCGTTCGCAATGATATCTCCTTGATTCCTATCTTATTACCCTCGGTAAATCTCGGGCACGGAGAGGTTATTTGCCGGGCCTTAAGGGCCATGGAATGCCAATTCCGGGTGTTTTTTCCTGAGACTTTCTAAACAATCTGCTTATATCAGACGCCTTCACCCTGTGCCTTAATTGACAAACCGCACTTTCTGGGATAAATTTCTAACATTCCTGTTATCTTGTCACCCGTTCGGGTACTTCTCATCATAGCGTCTGTTTCTTTGCTTTTTTTCATAGTCGAAGACTAAAGGAAAAGTAAAAAACTGACAAAAATCAAATGGCACCTTCGTTTAACTTATTATATTGAGGCGGATTAAACTGGTTGAGGGATCGCGTATCTTTTCCGGCGGGAGTACGCATAGCTTAGAAAGGAGGCTATTCGGATGGTGAACGAAAAAGAAGAAAAGCCCGTGCCTTCCTGGCAGGTGTTCTACGATAACATCTGGCTTCTGCTGATTCTTGGAGTTGTCTTGCCAACACTTGTCTACACGGTCTGGGGGCTTATTGAGGTAATGACGGTGCCGCCCCTTCCGGTAGCGCCTTAAGGAGGAGATCAGATGGCGATTTACGAACCCGAAAGAGTATGGTGGAACCCCCTCAGCAAAGACGAGAGGATATGGGTCGCCCTTGCGCTTATCTGGATGCTTGTCTCCTTCATTTTCATGCCCATATACCACCTCGTAGGCGCTCAGAACCCCCCGGCCGAGACCTACGCGGTCAGCGCCGGGGACTTCGACAAGCTCGTCGAGGGGATGGTCGAGAAGTACAAGGTCGGCGAGGAGAACGGCATCCCGGTCGTGCGCCCCAGCGCGGACGAGCCCGTCTACATAAGGGCCTCAATGTGGCAGTGGTATCCGATAGTTGAGTTAGAGAAGGGCAAGACATACAGGCTGAACCTTTCGTCGATGGACATCCAGCACGGCTTCTCGCTGCAGCCCATCAACATAAACCTCATGGTATTCCCGGGCTACGATTATGTCG
>MGPK01000015.1:3386-11073 GCA_001795535.1 Deltaproteobacteria bacterium GWA2_54_12 | reverse complement strand
TCGTTCTCAGCAAGCTTCAGGTCATGCTCCGGATCACCTGAAAGCGCCTGATCGAGGTTTATGAGTATTTTTTTTGTTTCCGGGCCGGTCGGTGTTGGCGTAACCCTTGTAAGTTCAGCCTGCTTATTGTACGCGTAGGATTTAAGACCGCCAGCCAAGCCAATAAGCCCTTTTACAGTGAGTTCCTCACCTACTGAGTATGTCCCTTCCCTCTTTACCGCACCGGCAAGCATGACAACCTTCTTGTCAAGGACCGCTTCGAAAACAGAAATAACATCGCCTGGTCTCAGTTGCATGTCATTTGAGTTTCCATCAAGGGTCGATTCGATTGATATGATCCTTCCGTCCTCAGATATCCTGTCTATCCTTGCCCTGCCTGAAAAAGCCAGGTCGCTTCTGCCGCCTGAGATCTCTATGGCATCTTTGAGAGTGGCCTCGCCCTTAAACTCGTAAATGCCCGGGGATTTAACGAAACCGGAGACGGCTACCATCGGCCCAATTGACGGGATAAAGATGACATCGTCAGGCCTGAGCCTTATGTCTTTTGACTTGTCACCCTTAAGGAGCAGATCATAGGCATCAAATACGGTAACGGTCTGCCCGTTTCGTATGACTTTTATATCTCTCAACGAGCCATTCCTGCCGGGGCCTCCAGCCGTTATAAGCGCGTTCAGAAGCGTTGACATTGAAGAAACCGTATAACTTCCCGGGGACGCGGCCTTGCCCACTACGAAAACCCTCATCGATGAGAGAGCGCCCAGGCTTACATTCATCTTCACTTCGGAAGTCTTGTAATACCGGGAAAGCTCCTGGAGGAGAAAATCCTTTGCCTCAGAGAATGTAAGTCCAGCCATGTGAAGAGTGCCGAACTCGCCGAGGTTAATCATACCGTCACGGTCTATCGGGACGGCGATATTGGCGCTGACCTTTCCCCATATGTTGACCTTGATTTCATCCCCTGGGCCCAGGAGGTAGTCAGGCCCAACCGGCATAAGCCGGGTCGCGTCAAAGTCGGCGCGACGGCTGAAAATATCATACCCGAACTGTCTAAGCGGTTTGTGTATATCGGTGTAGGGCCCAGCCGTCTCATTGACATAAGCCTCGAAGACGGAAAAGTCTCCGTCTGACACTGCCCCCTTCAAAACCTCAACTTCTGTGAGGTTCAGGCCATGTTGTCCTGTCTCCAGGGAATTGGCTTGTTCAGGCAGAATAAGGAATAAGAGCAGAAAAAACTGGATAAGTAAAAGGCTTCTGAAATGCTTTGTCACGGCAGCAGGTTCACTCTAAAAGGGTGTTGTTGAAAAACCTAAAAAGTAAGTAGGTTTTATAAGATATATTCGCCGGATTGTCAATGCAAATAGGACTTGCTTACGCGCGATTGCGCACGCCGCAATCATCTCATCAAGCTTCAGGTAATAAAGAGACCGGCCTTTAGTTCACTTGTCCAAATCCGCAAAACCCTGTCGCTAAACTCCGGTGCCGCGCAGGACCGCCGGGATCGTCTTGAGTATTATCTTGAAGTCCTGAGTCAGGGACCAGTTGTCGATGTACTCCAAATCGAGCTTCATCCACTGCTCGAACCCTATGTTGTTCCTGCCGCTTACCTGCCAGACGCAGGTAAGGCCGGGGCGGACCGACAGTCGCCTTCGCTGCCACATGTCGTACTTCACGACCTCTTCAGGAAGCGGCGGTCTTGGACCCACCAGGGACATGTCTCCCTTGAGGACATTGATGAGCTGCGGCAGCTCGTCAAGGCTGTACTTCCTCAGCACCTTTCCTATGCGGGTCAGCCTCGGGTCATTTTTAGCCTTGAACACGGGACCTGACATCTCATTGAGGTGCTGGATGCTTAATTTCATATTGTCCGCGTCCGCCACCATGGTCCTGAACTTCAACAGGCTGAATTTCCTGCCGTTCATGCCGCACCTGGTCTGCCTGAAAAAGACAGGGCCAGGAGACCCGAGCTTTATCGCGACGCTTATCAACGCGAAAACCGGCGCGCTCAGAAGAAGGACAGCCGAAGCGAAGGCAATGTCGAAAGCCCTCTTTAATACGAACCACTCCTCGATGCGCGGATAAGGGGTATAAGCCAGCAAGGGCCAGCCCTGAATTTCCTCGAAAGAGCCCTTGGCAAGCTTGTGCGAGTAAAAATCAGCCGTGATGCTTGCCTTGATGCCGATCTCCTCGCACAGGAGCACATGCTTTTCTATCTTGTCGAGGCCGCTCCTGGGCACGACAAAGATGACTTCATCGACCTGGTTGGAAATGAGTATCTCCGGGAGCTGGATCAAGTTGCCGATAAACCGCCTGCAATCGACCTTCTTCTGGCAAACTTCGTCGTAATCGACAAAGCCGATGATTCGTAGGCCCCATTCCTTATGCTGGTCGAGGATCCTAGCGAAAGAGTCAGCCCTTTTGCCAGAGCCCACTATCAATATCGACCTGTAGTTATAGCCCTTTTTCCTTACATTACGGAAAAAGAGGTACAGGCTGGTCCTGATCATCGCGAGCAGGAACAGGTCAATGACAAGGAACATTATTATAAGCGCCCTGCTTATGTACTGGAGCTTGAAAATGAAAAAGGCCGCCATGAGAATGAAGCCGCCCGCGAGGACTGCTTTCAGTACAGGCGCGAGCGTCTGCAGAAGGTTCTTAACCCTTATCGATTGGTAGCAGCGGTAATGCAGAAAGAAAAAGAGCCAGACCGGAGCGATCAGGTAGAGAAGGAAAAAGTGCGCGGAAAAAGGCTTGAGCTGGACATCGCCGACCTGGGCGCGCAAAACATAAGCCGTGTAAAACGATAAAGCCGTAACCCCCAGGTCTATCGCGATCTGGGCCTGCCTGATAAATCTATTACCTTCTTTCAACATCTTTGTGCTGTCTCCAGATGGGCAGCAACCTTGAAACTCCAGGCAGCGAGCGCAAGAAAAGCGCTCGCGATAGGCCAGAAGATGCGTACGGCTTCATGGCCGTCGTTCTCCTGAATGAAACCGCAGTGCCCTCGAAAGAACCTGCCTTCATCTGTCGGTAAGTTTCAGGTACTGCCGTCATTTCAGGCCTGCTTTTGAGAAAGCAAAGCACGGTTGAGTAAATCCGACCAGGCAAAAGGATGAGTTTGAATACTTCGACTAAAATAAACAATTCAGAAGGTGCTTGTCAATTAAAAACAGATAAATTTTATCTCCGCGGGCGCATTCTTCAAGCCGGTTCTTAATATCTTATTCGGATGTTTTGGCTGAAACTTTACTTCCAACCACCGGCAGCCCGGTTTTAGGACTAAAACGAGGTGGACAGCATAACTCCGACCCCTTCCGGAAAAGGCGATAACCTGAATGAAGCCCCCTGCCCTTTATCGTCTATAACGCCGGTACTCAGGTAAGCGAGCCACCACCCCAGGGCTACCTGCGAAAAATAATGCTTCTCGTCATTCATGCGGGATAGTCCGGGCAGAACGGAAAGGCCGTAAAAAAGGGACTTCATCGCAGTGCTGTCCTGCATCTTCGCGGCTGTGAGAAACGCCGCCGCGCCCACGAAGGCGTGGCCGCTGAGGCCGTTGTTTCCTTTGAAGGGCTTCCAGCCTGAGCCGCCCTCCTCGGGCCTTGAGGCTCCTGTGGCGTACTGGATGAAAAGCCCGGCAGGAGCGCCTACAAAAAGGGCCCTGAGCGAGTCTCTTGCCCAGGACTTGACGGCGCCATCTCCGGCAAGGGCGTAAGTGCCGAAAAGAAGCGGGATGGCCACCAGCACATCCCCTGGGACGCGAGAGGCGTCCGAGAAGGCGTCGGTCGCGCCGCTCCTCAAGTTGTCCTGAAAATATTCATGGGCTTCCCGGTCAGCCGAGCTGTTGGCCAAAACCCCTGCCCCGGCTACGCCAGCCCCGAGAGAGCCCATTACATGGCCGTCAAAGTAAAAGGCGCGGTAATCCTTTTCAAGAACGGAAAGGGCCGACTTCAGTTCGTCCGTTCCAGCGGCAGAGGACAGGCCTGGGACAAAGGACAACAGAATGAATATGATTACGAAGGTTCTCGGCATGGTAGCAGACAATATAAACGAAAAGGGGGCTTTTGAACAAGCCCCCTTTTCACTTTATTGATATTTATCTTCGATGTTGTTTAAAACAGCGCTGACAATGCCAGCTCCGCCCTTACTTCCTTGGGTATCTCGTTGCCGTCGACAGTCGTGGAACCCGACGACATGGCAGCCCCGAGGTCGATGTTCACGGCCCAGAGGTTGACTCCGAAACCGGCCGTGTACACCGGCCCGATGTCCTCATTGGCTATGTTCTTGTATATTCCGCCCCGGAGCTGGAGGAAGTTGAAGAGGTTGCCCTCGATCCCCGCGCTGATTATCCTTGAGGTGCTGGTGCCGGAGACGGTCGTCTCGTTTTCGGTCAAGTCAATGTCAGCGGCCAGTATGAGCGAGCCGAACGGCCTGTAGGCAACGCCAGCCCTGACCTGAGGCTCTTCTTTTATGCTGTCCTCGCCGCCCGGCGTCAGCGGCAGCATGTCAAACGACGGAGAGTTCACATTTCTGGCAACTACGCCGAACCTCAGCTTGTCGCCGAACCTGTAGAGCGCGCCGAGGTCGATGCCGAAGTTATTGCTGTCCGCGTAAGTGTCGGTTGCCGTATTGAGCGCATCGCCGAAGTCGGTGTTGAATACGGGCACTTCCGTGTTATAGACGCGGGCCTTCATGAATTTGATGTTGCCGCCGACAGCGAAGTCGTCGGTTATCTTCCTTCCGTAGGTAAGCGGTACCTCGGCCACGGCTATGCCCCTGAAAAGGAGCTTTGATTCGTTCTGGTCGATGGTGCCGCCTGTGCCGCCGCCGTCCGTTGCCGCGGCGTCAACCACTGTGGCGACATTCTGCACCTGCGTGACCACTTCAGAAGAAGCAGGCACATCCCCGGGAGGCAGGCTGTCAATACCGTTCTCAACGATGTTTATGAAGTCGGTCGCCTGTACAGAGGTCCAGCCGAGGCCTGTCAGGAAGGTCTCGAGCTGGGTCCTCTCGGGCGCGGTGAAATAGCCCGTTGTCGTGGTACACGCGCCGGGGGCGCAGCCGTAAGTCGTCTCGTCAGTTACCTCAGCGATAGTAAATGTCGCAGTCCCGTCATTGGTCGGCCCTATGTTCACAAGGTCGAGGTCTCCCTTGGCGGAGATATCCGTGAACGCGTATCCGGCAAGGCCGAAGTGGCCGACCTGCGTCCTCAAGCCGCCGTTTACGGTAATCGTGAGCGCGCGGTCCGGGTTGTCGTCGAAGGTCTTGAGCTGGCTGACCATCTCAATGAAGTCAGGCATCTCGGCGATAGTGACATCTCCACCTGTGAACTGGTTGAAGTCTATCCGGGAGATGATATCTACCTGCTCACCGAGGTCTTCGTGCACCTGCGCGCCGAAGCCAGCGTCAAGCACTGCGCTCCAGGTCCTTTTGCCGTACTCCCCGCCTGTGCTGTCCTTGAAAAAGCCGAAGGCGGCCGGGTTCCAGTAGCTCGCGGTAGCGTCATTGGCAACAGCCACGCCAGCGCCTCCCATGCCTAATGCCCTTGGCCCGACTATCGTCCACTCCCGGGCCTCCGAGGAGGACGCGACCACGAAAGTTGTTGAAAACAGAATTGAAGCCAACAGAAATCTTTTCAGCATCTTTTAAATCCTCACCTTTGATTTTGTTTTAGCGGGGCATTTCCTTTATAAGGACGCTCATTACATCCTTAGCCATATTGCTCAGGTTGGGCTTCATTATGGTGTAGTCCTCAGTTACTTCGTGGTTCGCCTTCCAGACGAGCTGGCCGTTCTCGGCATTGACGAGCTTCACGCCCAGGCCGACCCTTGCGACCTTGTTGCCCTCAGACCTGCCGTAGCCCCATGAGGTGACATAGGTCAGGAAAAGCGCCTCGGTATTGACCGTGGTCTTTATCCTGGCGGCGGCCTGCGTATCAGCCACGCCTATGGTATTGAGCTTCTGGATGAACGAGGAGACATCGTTTGCCAGTTCGGTCGACCCGGCAACCTGGGTTTTTATGCTCGTGCTGTCAATGACATTCTCGAAATAACCTGTCTTCAGGAGGCTGCTCGATATGACCTGTTCGATGATGTCACGGCTTGATTCGTACTCGCCAACTGTGGCGGGCATGACGGCTATAGTCTTTGGGTGAAAATCCTTTGCCTCAGGGTTGACCTGGCTGAAGTTCACGCCGGCGCAGCCGCTGAGGATTGCGGCGAACAAAAAGAGCACTACCTTTCTCATCAAAACCTCCAGTTGCTTGATAAAGACCCAGCCATATATATCGGCAGATGCGGCCGTCTTTTTAGGGCTAAAATCAACTTTTCCGTAAGACGCGGTCAGATAATTTTCTATTGAGTATGATTTTCGAAAAAACTATACTGTTATTCATGGAATTCAACGACGCGTACGCCAGAATAAGCGCTCTCAGGACAAACCTGGAGCGGGTCATAAGGGGGAAAAGAGAGGTTATAGACCTCGCGATATCGGCCCTGCTCGCCAGGGGCCATCTCCTTATCGAGGATGTCCCGGGCGTTGGCAAGACAACGCTTGCCCACGGGCTTGCCAAGTCGATTAACTGCTCATTCCAGAGGATTCAGTTCACCAGCGACCTGCTGCCCTCGGATGTCATCGGGGTGACCGTCTATAACCAGGCGGCGCATTCCTTCGAGTTCAGGCCCGGGCCGGTCTTCGCGAACATAGTCCTTGCCGACGAGATAAACAGGGCGACCCCGAAGACCCAGAGCGCGCTTCTGGAGGCCATGAACGACCGCCAGGTGTCGGTCGACAAGGAAACGCACCGCCTGCCGAGCCCTTTCATGCTCCTTGCCACCCAGAACCCTTTAGAATTTTCAGGCACATTCCCCCTGCCCGAATCCCAGCTTGACAGGTTCACCATGTGCCTCAAGATGGGCTACCCTGATGAAAAAGACGAGCGATTGATAATCAAATCGCTCAAATCCCCTCGCGTGATGGACTCTATTACCCCTGTCCTTACGACCGCTGACATAGAATCCCTTCAGGAGCTAGCGGAAAAGGTCAGGGTCGATGAAGACCTGGTCGGTTATATACTGGCCATATCGAACGCGACCCGCTCGCACAGGGCCATAAGGCTCGGCGTGAGCCCCAGGGCGACCATGACCATTTACAGGGCGGCGCAGGCATTCGCTCTCACCTCAGGAAGGGATTACTGCATACCCGACGACATAAAGTATCTTTGCGCCCCGGTGTTCGCCCACAGGATAGTCACGGCCGCCAGGTGCATCGACCAGGGAATGGAAGCGGCTCAGTCCATTCTGGATGAAGTCCTCTCGAACATAGCGGTCCCGGTATAAAATGTGCGCCTGGCCGGAAGGCTCTTTAAAATGGGCAACAGCGTGAACGGAAAAAGGCGCGCCCGCTTCAAATTCCCAAGGTCCCTTTCCGTCACAAGGGAGGGGAAGTGGTACATTGGCGTACTCATCCTCATAGGAATAGCTGCGATAAACACCGGCAACAACCTCCTGTACCTCGTAGTCGCTACCCTTCTTTCCCTTATCATCATCTCCGGAATAATGTCTGAATCGACACTGCGGGGCATCAAAGTACAAAGACACCTGCCGCCCTTTCTATTCAAGGGAACGCCTTCAAGGGTCACCCTCAAGATAAGCAACGGTAAAAAACACTTCCCCTCTTATTCTTTCACAAT
>MGPK01000015.1:251-3360 GCA_001795535.1 Deltaproteobacteria bacterium GWA2_54_12 | reverse complement strand
GACAAGGTTCCCGTTCGGCCTTTTCACAAAGGGAAAAGAGGAGCTGGCCGAGGACGAGGCGCTCATACTGCCTTCCATCGAGAAAGGGAAGCTTACTCTAACAGGCAGACAGCCCCGGTCAGCTGGCGCGAGGACGCTGTCGGGAAAGGGCATCGGGGTCGGGCTTTATGGCCTGCGCGAGTACACGCTGGTTGACGACGCGCGCCACATCCACTGGAAGTCAGCCGCGCGCTCTGAACGGCTCCTTTTGAAAGAGTTCGAGAGGGAGTCGAATGCGGTGGTAATAGTGGTCTTCGAGAACACAGGCCCGGCAAGTGAGTTTGAAGACCTTGTCGATGAGGCAGCCGGCACAATCAACGCATATATCGAAAAAGGCTTTTCCGTAGGATTAAGGACAGTCTCATCCGAGATACCTCCAGCGCCGGGCCGCGAACAGCTCATCAGGCTGCTCCGCGAGCTGGCCATCATAAGCCCGGAGCCCGGACAGGGCAGAGCGTCCGTCAAAGTGGTACGCTTATGACAGGACATATCCTTACCCTCACCTCCTTCATGGCCTTTTTAGGCTTATGGGCTTTTGGATTGTCAGGAACGGCAGGCCCATTTTTGCTTGTTGTCATGACCGTCGCTTACGCAATCGGTCTTTCTTTGAGCTTCAGGAAAACTTTTCAGCTGTCCACCGCTGCCTGGAACATCATCGCCGCGCTTGTCTTCATTCTGTTCCTTGCAGACTATCTGGCCTTTTCCAGAGATTTCATAACAGCCGCTTCAAGGCTTCTGGCGGTCCTTCTTGGCTTGAAGCTCTTCGACCTCAGAAAAAACAGGGACCACCTGTTGTCCTATGCCCTTGTCTTTTTCCAGACGCTCGCCGCCGCGGCCTCGACCGTGAGCCTCGCCTTTTTCGCCCTGCTCGCTCTGTTCGTAATGGCCTCGATATGGGCGATGATAATATTCAGCGTATCGCGCGACATGGAGGCAGCGCGCAAGGCACCAACGGTTTCCAACCTTTTCGGCATGCGTTTTTTTACCATAGTGGCCGCCATCTCGGCCCTGAGCCTGATCATGTCGCTGGCCCTGTTCTTTTCCATACCAAGGATGGGGGTCGGGATATTTGAGAGAAAGTCGCTCAATACCGTAAAGACAGCGGGCTTTTCTGATACCGTTGATCTGGGCTCGCTGGGCCCTGTAAAGGGAGACTCTACAATTGTCATGCGGGCCGAGTTCCCCGGCGGCAGGCCCTCCAGGGCCGTCTACTTCAAAGGCGCAACCCTCGAAAACTACGACGGCAGGAGCTGGAGCGCTGACCGGGGGCGAAGCTTCATAAAGCGCGCAGGCACGGAAGGGTTTGTGATCGGCCCGGGCCAGGGACGGACAACTCAGATTGCCGTGCTCCTCGAACCACTCGACACGGAAGTGCTCTTCACGGTCCCGAATGTCTACAGGCTCGAAGGCTCTTTTCCCTCTGTCTGGGCCCAGCGCACAGGCGTCATAAGGCTCCCTTCGGTTCCGTTCTCAAGGGTCGAGTACAGGATGTGGACTGACCTGTCCAGGGTTAACAGCGATGAACCTGCCCCGAAAGGCCCGGTCAACTCCCGGTACCTCGATTCAAGCTCTGAAGGGCAGAGGGTAAGCGCGCTCGCGGCCGATATCGCGAAAGGCCAGAGCGCCCTTGAAAAAGCCAGGGCCATAGAACAGCACCTGAAGGCCAATTACAAATATACGCTTTCCCCGCGAAACAAAGGCGGGAGCGGCCCGCTGGAGGATTTTCTCTTTTTCTCGAAGGAAGGCTACTGCGAACAGTTCGCGACATCGATGGTCATGCTGCTGCGAGCCGCCGGTATCCCGTCGAGGCTTGTCACAGGATTTTTAGAGGGCGAATGGAACGGGCTCGGGAACTACTTCATTGTAAGGCAGCAGGACGCGCACAGCTGGGTAGAAGCCTATATCGAAGGCACGGGCTGGGTAAGATACGACCCAACCCCTTCGGCCCCTGCCCCACCATACAGGCCCTCTGCCGTCTGGCTGTATCTCGACCTTGTAAGGCTCAAATGGAACAGGCACATAATACAGTTCTCGTTCGCTGACCAGAGGAGGATGGCCCTTTCCGCTGAAAGGAGCGCGGCCACAGTGATGGAGGAGATAAAAAAGGCGTATCGGACAAGGAAAGCGCCTGACATGGGAAAGGCCGCGCCCATTGCCGCCCTGTTGGCTGCCGTCATCCTCACGGCGTTTCTTTTGAGACGACGCTCCTTAATCAAGAAGACCCGCCCAAGGGGGCCGGGCTTTTACTTTGATATGCTCAAGGCGCTTTCCGCCAGGGGATTTTTGAGGAGGATCGATGAGACCCCGCTTGAATTCGCTGAAAGGGTTGGAGACCAGCGGGTCACGGATATAACGGAGGCGTTTCTCAAGGAACGGTACGGTCACGGAAAGACTCAAGCAGCGGAGCTGGAAAAGATAAGAAAGGCAGTCAGGGAGTTGAAGAAGGGGTAGTCTCTTTTTCCTTTTCAAGGGCGGCCTTCAGATGGCGCTGCGCCTGCAGGCTGGTGCTTATCGCTTCCAGGAGCTTTTTTATCTCGATGGGCTTTGCCACATAGCCGTCAAAGCCCTGGCGCAGGATCTTATCCTCTTCCCCCCTCATGGCCGAAGCCGTCAGCGCGAGGACCGGGATGGCCTTGTTCCGCTCATCGGATTTGATTATCCTCGTGGCTGTTATGCCGTCCATGCCCGGCAGGTGCAGGTCCATCAGAATAATGTCGGGCCGCTCCGCTGCTAGGGATGTTATCGCTTCGGTGCCGCTCCCGGCCTCTATTATCTCGTACCCGTTCATGGTAAGTATCTCTTTTACGAGCACCATATTCATATGGTTGTCTTCGACAAGGAGAACTTTTTGTCCGCTTCCCTGCATACCGCCCCCTCCTGTCACTGGATTGGCCCGTCCTTTATCTGAAGCTTGTGCAGGACAGTGAGGAGCATCTCCCTGTTCACGGGCTTTTCCATGTACTCGACGGCCCCGAGCCTCAGTCCCAGCTCCCTGTCGTCTACCGCGGATATGATGACGACCGGGATATCGGCGGTATCCGGGTTGCCCTTCAGTTCCTTCAGGACCTCC
>MGPK01000015.1:0-186 GCA_001795535.1 Deltaproteobacteria bacterium GWA2_54_12 | reverse complement strand
TCTGAGAAGGTCCAGGCCGTCGGAAGCGGTAAAGACCTCAAATTTGTCTCCGGCCAGATATATCTCGAGCAGGTGGTTAATGTCCTGCCCCTCGCTGCCAACCAGCACAAGAGGGCGGGCAAAGCCGCCCGTTATTGCAAGCGGTCTCGTTGTCATGACAGGCATGTCTATCTCGTCGGTGCCCTG
>MGPK01000014.1 GCA_001795535.1 Deltaproteobacteria bacterium GWA2_54_12 | reverse complement strand
CCTGCTGGCGGTGTTGTTCCCCGCGGCATTGATGGCTTGGGGCAGGTCTATGATGACCAGCCCATCGCTGCCGACGAGCACGTTGTACTCGGACAGGTCGCCATGGACGACTCCGGCGCAGAGCATGAGAACAATCTGTGCGATCATCTCGCGGTGATATTCCCGGGCCTGCTCCCCAGTCAGCTTCAGATCGTTGAGCCTCGGAGCTACGTCGCCATTAGCGTCGACCACCAGCTCCATCAGCAGCACTCCCCCGACGTAGTTGTAGATGTGCGGCACGCGGACTCCAGCTTCGTCAAGGCGTAGCAGGGCCTCCACCTCAGCATTCTGCCAAGCCCCTTCCTGCTCTTTCCGCCCATACTTTGTGTTCTTCTCTATGGCGCGCGCTTGGCGGCTGTTCCTCCCTTTGCGCCCTTCCTGATACTGAGCCAGATGGCTGAAGCTCCGTTTGCTGGCTTCCTTATAGACCTTGGCGCAGCAGATATCTCCCTTGGACTGAACCACGTAGACCTCGGCCTCCTTGCCGCTCATGAGCTGGCAGACGACCTCATCAACGAGGCCGCTCTGGACTACCATGTCAAAGCTTTTTGGAATTTTCATAATGTGCATTATATCATGACAGCGTATGTAGCAGGCATATTTTTTCCATCTTGTGAAGAATTTCAGAACAGTCGGATTTTTCTGAGGTGAATCGGCAGTCGAATGAGTTGCCCGGAGATAAGGTAACAGACATACAAACCACGGGCATTTCATCCCTCAACCACCCGCTTAATACAAAACGTCCCGCCCCCGGGGGCTCCCTGCTGAATCGAAACTGTTTTGACTGTTTCAAAAATACTCTTGCCTGTTATCGCTTTTATGCTATAATATAAGCATGGTTTGGGATATTGAACTTTATAAAGATAGAAGCGGCAAGGAACCTGTGGCAGAGTTCTTAGATGACCTTCAGGGCGGAACCAGGGCAAAGGTTGTTAGGATGTTTGACCGGCTGGCTGAATATGGCGTTCTTCTTGATGAACCGTTTACCAGGCAAATCAGGGGAAAGATCAGGGAATTGAGGGTAAAGGACAATCAGGGGAATGTCCGAATCCTTTACTTCACCTTTACCGGAAGGCGCTTTATCCTTTTGCACGGCTTTCTAAAGAAGACCGACAAGACGCCTGAAAGGGAAATAGACCTTGCGGAAAAGAGGATGAAGGAATTTATAGAAAGATACGGAGGCAAGTCATGAGAGGAAGGACACTTAAAGAGTACATAGCGGAACAGATGAAAGACCCTGAGTTCAAGAAGGGATGGGATGATCTTGACCCGGAGTTTGCGGTCCTGGAGGCTATGATAAAAGCAAGGGAGAAGTCCGGGATTACCCAGGCCGAGCTTGCCAGAAGGATGGGGACTACGCAGAGCGTGATATCAAGGCTTGAACATGGGGCGTTCAGCAAGGCCACACTGGAGACCATCAAGAAGATTGCGGATGCCCTGGATATGAGGCTTGTGATAAAGATGCAGCCTAAGAAGCCCACAACGGCGTAATGAAGAGCAGTTTGGGACGAATTCTGGGGACAGCATACCTAATTTAAATAGGGGTTTTGTATGCACTTCATGATGGAATCAGCCCAATTTTAGCACAGTCGGATTTCTCTGAGGTGAATCGGCAGTCGAATATGTTGCTCGGAGGTGCAGTAAAATCAAGGTGGTGCCGGAGGTCGGAATCGAACCGACATGAGGTTGCCCTCGCGGGATTTTGAGTCCCGTGCGTCTACCTATTTCACCACTCCGGCATAAAAAGACATTTTGACCACAGAGGTCACAGAGAAAAGCTTTACATCCCCCTCTTAGATTAAGAGGGGGAGCGAGGGGGCGTTACTCTGCGTTCTCGGCGGTAAATTCAGTTTCAGATTATTAACTAATCAGATTTTTATGTCAAGGGATTTCAACCCTCTGGGCGTGTTCCAGCCCTCCTCCAAGGAACCGGAGGCCGACCTTTGCAAACCTCTCCGGGGTGTCGGTAACGTAGAAGGTCCTTTTGCCGATGTGAGTCGGGGACAGTCCCCTCTGTCCCCTTAGCTGACCTTTTTCACTCAAGACCCTTTTTACCTCAAGGGCCGTTTCCTCGCCGGAATCTATGAGCCTTACGTCCTTGCCCATTACTGAAGCTATTGCCGCCTTTAAAATGGGGTAGTGGGTGCATCCCAGGACCAGGGTGTCAACACCTTTAATGTCCTTAAGATATATGTCTGCCGCGGCGTTGGCCACTTCGTTATCCGTCCATCCCTCTTCAGCAAGAGGGACAAAGAGCGGGCATGGTTTGCTTATTACTTCTATCTCAGGTGCTATGGCCTTTATTGCCTTTTCGTAAGCCCCGCTCTTTATGGTCCCTTCGGTTCCTATGACCCCGACTTTTTTTGTCCTCGTCGTGGCAACAGCCTTCCTCGCCCCAGGTTCTATTACCCCTATGATGGGAAGGCCGTATCTTTCTTTTAATGCAGGGAGGGCAACGGCTGATGCTGTGTTGCAGGCTACTACAAGGAGCTTTATCCCCTTGGTGATGAGAAAATCGGTGATCTCAAGGGAATATCTGGTAACGGTCTCGGCAGACTTCGTGCCGTAGGGGACCCTGGCCGTGTCTCCAAGGTAAATGGTATCCTCATGAGGCAGGAGCTTTATGATCTCCTTAAGGACGGTTAGCCCGCCTATCCCTGAATCGAACACACCAATGGCCTTATCAATCATTAAAAGAGCCTTTTCATGCACCTGATGGCCTGTTTGGTCCTGTGTTCATTCTCAACCAGGGCAAAACGCACATAATCATCCCCCATCTCGCCAAATCCTACACCTGGAGAAACGGAGACCTTGGCCTCCTGGAGAAGGAGCTTCGAAAACTCAAGGGAACCTAAATGTCTATGCTGCTCAGGGATCCTGGCCCATAAAAACATGGTTGCCTTTGGCTTTTCTACCTCCCACCCTATCTTGTTCAGGCCTTCGCAAAGGGCATTTCTGCGGGATTCGTAGGTCTTCCTTATATCCTCTACACAATCCTGGGGGCCATTGAGGGCAAGAATGGATGCAATCTGAATGGGCTGGAACATCCCGTAATCGAGGTAGCTCTTTATCCTGGTAAGGGCGTATATAAGCTTCTGGTTACCAACGGCAAACCCGACCCTCCATCCGGGCATATTATAGCTCTTTGAAAGGGTGAAGAACTCAACACCCACGTCCTTCGCGCCAGGGACCTGCAGGAAGGACGGAGCCTTATACCCGTCGAATACAATATCAGCATAGGCCAGGTCATGGACCACTATCATCTTGTGCTCTTTGGCAAAATCCACAACTTTTACGAAGAAATCAAGGTCCACAATCGCGGTTGTAGGATTATGCGGGAAGCAGAGGATAAGCATCTTAGGCAATGGCCATGAATCCTTGGTTGCCTTCAGGAGAGCAGTAAAAAACTCATCCGTATTCTGAGAAAGCGGTATGCTCCTTACATCCCCGCCGGCAATGACAACGGAGTAAGTATGTATGGAATATGTCGGATTCGGGACGAGCACTACATCCCCCCTGTCAAGGGTTGCAAGGGCAAGATGGGAGAGGCCTTCCTTTGATCCTATGGTAGCTATGGCCTCTGTCTCAGGGTCTATATCTACATCATAGTTCCTTTTGTACCAGTCGGATATAGCGCCCCTGAGCTTTGGTATACCCTTTGATGCAGAATATCTATGGTTCCTCGGGTTATGAACCGCCTCAATCAGCTTGTCAACGATATGCGGAGGGGTAGGCATATCGGGATTCCCCATCCCGAAGTCTATGATATCCTCTCCTGCCCTCCTCGCCTTTATCTTTAAATCAGTAACTATGTTAAAGACATAAGGCGGAAGCCTCTTTATTCTTGGAAAATCCATCTCCATGTTTATTTAACCTTCCTTAATTAAATTCAGGTAAAGGTAAAGGTGAAGGTAAAGAAAAACTCTACCTATACCCATACCTGCACTTTCATAATTTTCCTGACTTCTTCTGCATTAAAAGAGCTTCTTACAAGGGGTGCTGAGGCAACATGAATAAAACCCTTCTCTCTCGCTATATTCCCATATTCTGCAAAGACCTCTTCATCGATATACTCAACAACCGGCAGGTTCTCCTTTGAAGGTCTAAGATACTGGCCTATGGTAAGGACATTGCACCCTATACCCCTCAGGTCATCCATCACAGCCAAAACCTCTTCCCTCTTCTCTCCAAGCCCCAGCATGATCCCTGACTTGGTAATTATTTCAGGCTTTAAGGCCTTCATGCTCTTCAGCACCTTCAGGGACCGCTCATAGTCAGCCTGGGGCCTCACAACAGAGTAAAGCCTTGGGACGGTCTCTATATTGTGGTTGAAGATATCCGGAGGTTCCTTGGCGAGCGGCATCAGAAAGACAACGTCTCCCTTGAAATCAGGCGTCAATACCTCTATCGATGCATCAGGAATGGCCTTCCTAAGCTCTCTTATCGTAGCTGCAAAATGCCCGGCTCCGCCGTCCGGAAGGTCATCCCTCGTTACCGACGTTATTACAACATGTTTGAGCCCCAGTTCCCTGGAGACTCTGGCTATCTTTACAGGTTCTTCAGTATCCAGAAGCTTCGGGGTCCCTGCTGTTACATCGCAGAAACCGCAGTCCCTGGTGCAGACATCACCCATAACCATGAATGTGGCGGTAGGCTTGGAGAAGCACTCCCCTAGGTTTGGACACCGGGCTTCTTCACATACAGTATGGAGCCCCTCCCGCCTCAGAACCTCTTTCATCTTATGGATGGAGCCGTGGGTTCCTATCTTTCTCTTGGCCCACTTGGGAAGCCTTAACTTACTGCCTGGAACAGGTTCCATGTTATTCGGATCCCCTAAAAATTAAAATACGGTCCAGTTGCAGGGTTTATTCTACTTAATTTACCCTATACCGTCAAACCTTTTTTCAATTAATCTCCGTCCCTCCTCGACATGTTCCATTCGCATGATAAATTTGATATGATAGCAAAGAGTTTATTCGATATAGAAACGGAGGTGCTATGAAAAGGAGAATGGTAACTGTTGACGGATGTACGGCGTGTGCCCACGTGGTGCACGCTACGAACGAGATAATAACGATATATCCCATCACCCCTTCATCACCCATCGCCGAGAGATGCGACGCCAAGTCCGCTGCTGGAAAGGTGAACATCTGGGGATCTGTCCCAAAGGTGAGCCAGATGCAGTCCGAGGGAGGGGTGGCCGGAGCTGTTCACGGCTCCCTAACCACAGGCGCACTGGCAACAACTATCTCAGCCTCACAGGGGCTCCTCTTGATCCTCCCCAACATGTACAAGATTGCAGGGGAGCTTACGCCAACGGTTTTCAGCATTACAGCCAGGGCCCTTGCATGTCAGGGTCTTTCCATATTCGGAGACCACTCTGACGTGATGTCAGCGAGGTCCACCGGGTTCGCCATGCTCTGTTCAAAGGACGTCCAGGAGGCCATGGACTTCGCCCTCATAGCCCAGGCCGCGACCCTTGAATCAAGGATACCTTTCCTCCATTTCTTTGACGGATTCAGGACCTCCCACGAGGTGCAGAAGATAGAGGAGCTTACATTTGACGATATGCGCGCCATGATTGACGACGACCTTGTGATTGCCCACAGGATGAGGGGACTTTCACCCGACCGCCCGGCCATCCGCGGCACATCCCAGAACCCGGATGTCTATTTCCAGGGGCGTGAGACCGTAAACAAATATTATGATGCAACACCTGCCATAGTCCAGAAGGCAATGGACAAATTTGCGAAGCTGGTCGGCAGACAGTACCGCCTTTTCGATTACTACGGGCACCCTGAGGCTGAAAGGGTCATCGTGGCTATGGGTTCCTCTGAAGACACCATAAGAAAGACCATTGACGCGCTTAATGCAAAGGGTGAAAAGCTCGGACTTATCCAGGTAAGGCTTTACAGGCCGTTCTCCATAGAGGCCTTTACAGAGGCCCTTCCGACAACGGTTCAGAAGATAGCTGTCCTTGACCGCACAAAAGAGCCTGGAGCCATAGGCGAACCGCTCTACCTTGACGTAAGGACTGCCCGGGGCGAGGCTATGGAAAAGGGGATTGCCAGGTTCAAGACATACCCCAAGACCGTTGGCGGAAGGTACGGGCTTGGCTCCAAGGAGTTTACGCCTGCCATGGTCAAAGGGGTATTTGACAACCTTGCGCTGAGCAAACCAAAAAACCATTTTACTATAGGTATAAATGACGACGTCACAGGTACAAGCCTCCCTTACGACAGCTCTTTCTCCATAGATGAAAAGGGCACATTCAGGGCCATGTTCTACGGCCTTGGCGCAGATGGCACCGTGGGGGCCAACAAGAACACCATCAAGATCATAGGCGGAGAGACTGACAACTATGCCCAGGGGTATTTCGTATATGACTCCAAGAAGTCCGGGGCCATGACCGTCTCTCACCTCCGCTTCGGAAAGGAGAAGGTGAACGACCCATATCTCCTGACAAAGGCCAACTTTGTTGCATGCCATAACCCGTCCTTTCTTGA
>MGPK01000013.1:9479-13391 GCA_001795535.1 Deltaproteobacteria bacterium GWA2_54_12 | reverse complement strand
AACATGTAAACGGCCTCATCAGGTGGTACTTGCCCAAGGGCACCGACTTCAGTAAGATAACGGGCGAACAGATCGCCAGAATCGAGTTCTGAGATAAGGGCTGGTGGAATACCATCGTAGAGCCAAATGGAGAAGATTGCTGCAAGAGTAAAAAAGAGGCTTCCATACGGGGAGAGGAAGAGTATCGAAAAAACCACAAGAACTATCCCAAGAATTATCCCAAGCAACTGTCCCAGCATGCAAAATTCTCCCAGCACTCAATTCGCCCCTGAGTTCCAATCTACCCCGTTGGACTCAGCCCATCAGCCATACAACTACCACCACAGGTTCCTTTTTGTCAACAATCTTCTTGTGTTAGATTGTTTAAATTTTGGCCGAAATACACGACATATATACAATGAATACAAAAGAGCTTACTGGTCAGAGAATTAGGGAGCTAAGGCGTTCCGAGGGCCTGTCTCAGGAGGAACTTGCTGAAAAGATAGGTATCAGTTCAAAGTATCTAAGCAGTATAGAAAGAGGCAAAGAGAATCCAACTTTCGATACTTTTATAAAATTAGCTGCCGCATTGAATATAGACCTCACCGAGATTTTCAATTTTTCTCATAAAGGCAAATCAGCCAAAGAGTTAAGGGATTTCATTAGCGGCCTGATAAAAACCGGCAATGAGGAAAAACTTGAACTCACGGCGAGGGTCTTGAAGGCTATATACATGTAGCTATATTGTATAGTTTTTGTATACCAGGCAGACGCAAAAGCCCCCAAAAGGGGGCAAAAGCCTATCCACTCCAAAGCCATAAAAAGTAGACAGAAGCAGAAGAAAGCAAACGGAAGCAAAAGGCAGGGGTTACTCGGAGGATACCTGAAAATCCCCGTGTCGGGGGTTCAACTCCCTCCCTGGCCACCACTAAAATCAAGGGGTTAGCTCATTTTGAGCTAACCCCTTTTTTTGGATTGTATGGTTTTTGTAAAATGCATGAATTATTCACGATACCCCGCAGGAGCGATACAGCGCAGGTTCGGCCCACAGAGACGCCTTGAAAATCAAGTGGTTACAGGATTTTCAACGACTTTAAGCTCCAGCTTCTTACAGGGCAAATCTATCCAACCTGAAATAAAAAAAGCCAGGGCCTTCTCGGCCCTGGCTTGTAAAAAAACAGCTCTTTAAAATTCGTACTTCACCCCGGCTGAGAGCTGCGTACGATCGTACTCGTAACGCTTGTCGGTCGTGTCCTGGCTGTCGTAATTCAGGTCTGCCCAGAAAGAGACCTGTTTGCTGTAGCCGTAATCGACGCCGGCGTCAAAGGTTATGCCGCTGTAGTCTTTTTTCCCGCCAGCGGGGTCATCGAAGGCAAATGCCCTGTCGTATTCACGGTCCCAATAGCTGGCCGCGACCCTGACCCTCAACTCCTCGGTGGGCGTGTATATGGCCCGCACCTTGTACCTGTTCTGGCCGTAGTCGTTATAACCCACGAATTCATCCTTGCGGTCCTGCCTCGTGTAGTCGACATAGGCGACAAGGCTATCGCTCACGCGCTGCCTCAAGGTCAGGTCTATGGTGTGGTATGTATATTCAAGCTGTGGATTGGATGTGAGGAGATTCCCGCCGAGATCGCGGGCTTTCCTGTCGTTATAATCGCGGACCGTATACTTGTAGCCGGCTGACACCTTCGTCGACTTCGCGAGGGCGTAGTCGAGCGAGCCGCCGAACTTCATGTAATCGTGGTCGTATTGAGACACTACCACGGGGTCTTCGTAATCCCGTTTCTCAAAAGAAGCGAACACCTCGTAATCGAGCTTGCCGAGGTCGTGCTTGTAGATGAGTTCCCCTCCGGCGTTGCTGTAGGTATACTTGTCAGAGATGTCGGAAGCGCCTGAGACCTTGTTGAGCCCGTCGTCCCTGTCGTAATATATCTTCCTGTGATAGCCGAGTATTATGCCGGCGTAAAGCGAACTGTTCTTTGTAAGGCCGAACTCAGGGCCGAGAGTGAACTCTGCGTCGTAGAGGTTCGCGTTGTCGATGTCCGGCTCGTAGATCTGCCCGTCAAAACCGAAATCGGACAGAAGGCGCGCTCCTGTGCCCATGGGCCTCAGGTATTCGGCATCAAGCCCGAGCGGGACGAAAAAGCCCGTCTGCTTGTCAGGCGTAATCGTCACTGGCACAAGCAGTGACAGGTCTACATACGGGTTCTCCGGGGTGAGGAATACGTTGCTGTCGTAGCCGAGCCCCGCCTCAACTGATACGGACAGGCCGCCTTTCCTGCCGTCAGTTTTTTTCGCGTCTTTTCCGTAATCGGCAGCCGATGCCCCGGTTGCCAGCGCGCAAAAAATGCCGATTACAAGTGCGGCCCTTGTTCCTGAACTCATCTCAATCTACCTCCGCTTCTTTTATTTTTCGTTTCTTGTCAACTCCAAGCATATGCGCTTTCTTCATCACCGTGTCAGCTTCATCAGACCTTCCGGCCTTCCTTAGCGCCGCGGCAAGCTCTCTTCTCCATTCCGGATCCGACGGGTCCATGTCAACGACCTGTTCCATCATCTGGACGCCTCCGGCATAATCCTTCAACGCTATTTTGACCTGCGACAGATAAAACCTGGCCTTAAGCTCGTTCGGCTCAAGCTCGATGGCCTTCTCAAGAGCTTTTGCCGCCGACTGGTTGTCCCCTGACTTGAAATACGCCATCCCAAGGTTCAGCCACGCTGAGGAGTAGCTCTCATCCTGCGCGAGCACATCCTTGTACATGCGTATCGCTTCCTGGAACTGGCCGCCCTTGGCGTACCTTACGGCAAGGTTGAGCCTGGCCTGCTTGTGATCGGGGCTTATCTGGAGCGCTTTTTTGTAGGCTTTTATCGACGAAGCGTCGTCTCCGGAGCGTCCGTAGGCAATGCCGAGGTTGAACCACGCGTTAAGGAACGACGGCGTGAGCTCAACGGCGGCCTTGAAAGCCTTTACTGCATCTTCCGTATTTTTCTGTTTCAGATAAACGAGCCCCATGTTGTACCAGGCCTCGTGATAGTCCGGCCTGAGCTTCAGTGCGTCGCGGTACGCCTGTATCGCCAGCGGCATATCTCCCATGGCGCTGTACGCTCGCCCCATGTTCATATACGCTTCAGGATAATCTCCTCCGCGAAGGCTGGCCGCCTTCCGGAACTCCACAAGAGCGTCTTTATAATTTTTCTGGCCGAAGGCCGCCCTTCCCAGATTAAAACGGCTGCCCGCGTCGTCAGGGTCTTTTTTCAAGGCCAGCTCGAGCTGCTCCCTCGCCTCTGACCAGCGCTTCTCGGAAAGGAGCATGTGGCCGAGTTTTTTCCTCGCCTCGAGGAGCTCGGGGTTGTATTTAACGGCGTTGGCATAAGACGTTATCGCCTGCGCGCTCATCCCGCGGGAGCTCTGAAAAACGCCCATGCTGAAATACACCGGCGCGTAATTGGGCTTTACCTTCAGCGCCTTCTGGTATATCTCCATGGCCCTGTCGTACCCTTCGGGCGTCTCAGGTTCCATCTCCGCCAGTTTAAGCCGCGCGGGTATGTTATCCGGCTGTACCCGTATGGCCTGCTCGAAGGCTCCCCTCGCGAGAGCGGACTTGTCAGAGCCGAGCTTCAGATATACGGCGCCCATCTTATAAAGGGCGATGGCCTTTCTCGGCCCCCCTGTCGACTCTGAGGCGGCCTTGAACGCCTGGGCGGCCCCGTGGAGGTCCTTGAGCCTCATAAGGACGAGCCCCAGGTTGTAGTTGGCCTCAAAATGGTGCGGGTTGCTCTTGAGGGCGGTCCTGTAATCTTTCGCGGCCTCCTCATACCTGCCAAGGCTGGAAAGTATCGCGGCGCGCTCAAAATACAGGCCTGGACCGGCGCCGCCTGACTTTATGGCGCGCTCCAGCGCGCTCAGGGCCTGCTCGAGTTTTCCGCTCT
>MGPK01000013.1:0-9387 GCA_001795535.1 Deltaproteobacteria bacterium GWA2_54_12 | reverse complement strand
AGGGCGACAGCTGGGCCGACTGCGACTAACTGCATTGCCTTCAGATCATCGTCAGTTTCATCGGTCAGGATCGAAGAGGGGCTCCATGCCGGGTTCTCAATCTCCACGACAATGACCTTGCCGGCGTCCATCCTGACCTTCATCTCCACGAAGAACACCGCGAGGAAAATCAGGGCCATGACGAAGGCGGCAGGTATGAAGCTCTCTCTAAGGAGCTTTCCCTTTGTTATCTTTCCGGCCATCAGGACCAGCCTTCCGTCAGGAGCGCTTCCCGCAGGCCCCTGTGGTTCGCGTTTTGTATCTGAAGGCCTGGGCGCACGTTTATCTCGAGGACCACGACCCCGCTCTCAGTGAGAGCTATGTCGACGCCAAGGTATTTGAGCGGAACGGCGCCGGCTATGGCGCGCGCTGCGGCGATGACCTTGTCCCAATGCGGTATTTTAAGCCCTATTACCGGCTCGAAGGTGTCAGGGTGCGTCGTCACCGTCTCAGAAGCGTGTATCGCGTGCGTTGTCACGCCGCTTTCTATGTCTATCCCGACCCCTATGGCGCCCTGGTGCAGATTGGCCTTTCCGCTCGAGGCCTTCGTCGGGATCCTCGTCATGGACATCACCGGCTCTTCCTTGCACAATATCACCCGTATATCCGCGAGCCCGAGCGGGCTAAGGCGGCTCATCCAGGAGTTCTGCACCACCCTCTCCTCAATAACGGCCTGGTCGTTGAGGTCGAACGAATAAACTCCGAAAAGGATGTCGGAGATATGCTTCTTCAGGTCATAAGCGGAAAACATCTTCCCGCTGATGCCAATCCAGTCGCTGCCCTGCCTGCCAGCGACGACTATGATGCCCTCTCCGCCGCTTCCCTGCGCCGGCTTGATGACGAAATCACGGTATCCGGAAAGGTCGTCCTCAAGGCTTGAGAGCTCGTAAAATGAGCTGTAGACCCTGTAAGTCTCGGGCACAGAAACTCCGGCCTTCTTCAATATGTCCTTTGTCAAGAGCTTGTGGTCGGCCAGCCTGAAATGCTTTCTCTCGTTGTGGACATAGATATAGCGCAGGTTGCGCTCGTTCATACCGAGCACGCTCGCCGAGTTCTCCCTGGCGCGAAGCCAGCCGGTTATCATGCTGAACGGGTTTTTCACGCGCCCTGCCTGAATATGAGTTTCCTGAACCTGATGAATTCCATCAGCCGCAGCCCTATCCATTTGCCGAGCCACATATTGAGCGCGATGACCACGAGCAAAAGCTCAGGGAAGGCGAGGAACATGCTCTGGAGGAAGAGCGAGTCCATGACGACATAGCACGCGGCTATGACCACGACTGTCGCCGCCGTTATCTTCGCCGCCTTCCCGATGCCCTGCTCGGTTTCCATCAGAGCGAAACGCTCCGCGGTTATCGCGAGTATGGCTATGGGGAACAGTGTCACGTGCGCGAGCTCAAAAAGCCCGAAGTGGACCCCGGTGACCGTGATAGCAAGCATGAAAATGACGACAAGCGTGAGCATTATGGCCATTTTAGGCGAGTGCAGGAGATGCATCCAGTCAAGCGCCTTCCTTGCCATAGCTGCTACAAAGATCACAAGCAGGAACCCGATGATGCCCCACATCAGCCCCGTCTCCCTCGCGGCCGCGGCTATGAGCGCCGGAAGGAAGGTCCCGAAGGTCTCGAGGCCGATGACGTTCCTGAAGATAACGGTCACCAGGGCGCCTATCGGTATCATGAGCATTATCTTCACCAGGTTCTGAGAGACGCCTATCCTCTCGAAGACAGAGTAGATGTTGAAGATGTTAAGGAAGGACGCGCCGAGGGCCTCCTGGGTCTCCAGCCTGGGCACAAGCCTCTTGGTTATCTTGAAGAAGTATTTGAAATTTACGTTTGTCGTATGCTTGAAAAGCGAAAGATCGTTGTAATAGAGCGTAAGGTAGTTAGACGGGAGCTCGGCGAAATGGTTGTTAAGCGCGTCGAACGGCACCCAGTGGCCGTTCACAAAGGCTTCGGCCCACTGATGCCCCACTCTCTTGCTGCCCTGCTGCAATATGAGCCCTCCGACGAGACGGGCAGGCACGTTGAGTTTCCTGAGCATGGCGACAAACGCGCGGCTCTTGCCGTTGCAGCTCGCTTCTCCAAGGCGAAGGGCCGTGACCGCGTCGGTGTAACCCGAGAAGTTCCTGTTTTCTATCTTGTTCTGGAGAAAGCCGTGTATGCTTGTGAGCGCCGCGAGGAGCGGCACATTCCTGTCCGGGAGCACTATATTGAGGGTTTCTTCTATGACAGGGTCGTTTACCTGTATGCCTTCCTCCTCCCTTAAATACTCGGCCATGCCGGTGTCGGCCTGGGCCGGGAGGGGAAGCTCCGGCGGGATTACGAACTTTAAATGGTCCGCCTGGACCGAGAAAGCGTACCGGATATTATGCTCGCCGTTTACCGCCTCGGCGTTCCATGACGCCAAGCGGTTCTCCGCGCCTGAAGAAAGAGAGAAGGTAAATGGGCCGGAAGAGTTCTCCTCGTCACTGATTCTCTGGCGGTTGTCGGATTTTGGCAGGTAGGTAGATATGCTGATATCGTCGCCATGGCCGTGGACCTGCATGCTGAGCTCGACCTTATAGCTCACCGCGGGCATAAGTCCGGCTATCGCGTAGTCAAGCGCGACAAGCTTGTACGCCATGATGCCGAACGGGATTATAAGGCAGAGCGCGAAAAGCAGTAAAAATCCGGCGTGCCTGTTTAAACGAACTCGCATTAGAATCGCCTTTACGAACGGTAAAACAACCTGGGTATTTTACAACTTTTTACGCCGCGTTGTATAAAAAAAACCATATGACCCTGTCGCCTAATGCTCATTTTGTTACATTTCGTCAGCGGGCCTTGAAGCAACTCTCAAAAAAATAGCGCAAATACGGTCAGTTCCATATAAACAAAAAAGTTCATAAAATTATGCGACACATGTCACAATCGCCGGACAATAAAAAAAGCGGGCATACAGCCCGCCTCAAACATGCCTCGCGCCTTATTGAATAGCCTGGCGCGGCATCCTGCCACCTTAAACCACAAAACAGCACCAAAAAAATGGCTTTAAGTCTTTTCCCTGGCATGGCCTCCACCGGACATCAGCTGGCTTTGCCAAATCCAGGCAACACTATGGAATGCTGGATTATTTCAGAAAAACGCTCGGATTTTTCTTAAAATACCATAGTGCTCTACCTGCTCTTCCCGGAGCGAGAGTGGACTTCACCCGGTTTTGCAGACAGTTACTCTTTGCCTACAAAAGCCATCTCGAAATCGTAAAGGGCTGACTTGTCCGAAGTGGCTGTGATACCTGATCCGTTTAGAATATTTCGATATATTGAGTGAGCTCGTCTGTCAACCGCCATCCGTGCTGAGTAATCTCTAAGAGACCCAGCCTCAGCATTATCATAACATCTTGTCGTTAACGATAGCTGATTATCCTGATTCCTTCAAAATGGCCCTAACTCTTCTTTCAGTCAGCAATCCATCCGGGATTTTCAACAAAATCGGGGAAGATTTTTAGAAGATTCAAAACCTTGGTTACTCAGGCACATGAAATGCCGTGCTCCCTTGCAATCGCGGCCCTTGAAGAGTACCTCCCCTCCTCGAGCCCCTTCTGCCACTCCTGGGCGAGTATTAACGGATTACCACAAATAAGCTTCCTTCTTGACTTAATGGCTTGAATTTTATGGCGTTTTTCTTTTGTAGATTGATAAAGCGGTAGGAAAGAAAAGCTAAAACGATTGGTAATAAAATTCTGTTGAGCATCCCGTCCGGGGAGCCAAGATTATAAAAAGGGAACCGCTGAAAGCGAATCCCCTTTTTCAATCTATACCTGGCGGGTTCGAACCCCCGAAGGGGGTTCGTCCGGGCGCCCGCCGCAGCCGAAGGCGAGGCGGGCTTTTAAAATCGACTCCTTCCTCACCGGGAGGCCAAGCCTCAATCCCTCCATGGGAGTCAGCTTATAAGCACCTGTTTTTCAGTGGGTTTTTTTTTGAACTCGGACACTCTACAAAACTCCCGTAGATAATGCATTGACAGAATACAAATCTTTATCTTAAAATGCCGTCCTCATGAGAAAGCAGCTTGCCATTATACTGGCCGCCCTGTTCCTTTTCGTAGGCATAGGGCTGAGCTTCCATCACCATGAGACGGGTATATCCATGACGACTGCCCTGTCTGCGTCGTAGCTACTCACCAGCAGTCCGTAAAGACCGCCAGTGCCTCATGGGCTCCGGTAATATCCCTCGTATTCGTCTTTTCCATCTTCTCTTCCGTACATATACCAGCATTTTTTCAGACCCGCAAACAAGTCCGAGCTCCTCCATTTCTAAGCCACTCCTGATTCAGCATCTGAATTGATAAATAGTACCTACGCAGGTTTGCAGAAAGGGGCCTGTGCGCCGATGCGCGCGCAAATAAGCCCCTCCCCCTTGCCTTGCTACCGACTTTTTTTTGCCAAGGAGGCTCACATTGAATTTCCTACTTTCCATTTTTTCGTACTTTTTTTCGCTTTCTCCGCTACGGGGAGGATGTTGAATCAAGAATAAAAAATCTTGAGGACACGCTTAAGTCCCAGTAAAATGCCATTACAGAACAGCAGCGCGAGATAGAAGGGTTAAAGGCTGAGAAGCTTCAACTTCAGCCTGAAAGCAGAAGCGGCGCGGTGGCTTCAGGCGGCCTGTTTGGCGCTTCGGCTCCGGGATAGCCTTTTCTTTTTTTATCGGGGAGGAAGAAGGCAGTCGGCAGATATTCTCACTGGGTTTCGCGGTGCTGGGGGCCTCCGTATTGTCCTTATCAAGGCATATAGCGAGGTTCGTCAATATAGAGGACTTTATCGGAGTCCTTTATATATTTTCGCTCTCCGCAAGCATACTGGTGCTGGACAGGACCCCTCACGGTCTTGAGGAGTTCAAGACAATCATGAACGGCAGCATCCTCTGGGTCACGCCAGGGGAGCTTTATAAGACATTCGTTATCTATTCGGTAATCGGGCTTTTTCATTTCGTCTTCAGAAAAAGATTTTTTGCCTTGTCCTTCGAGGACAGGGGCGGTGTGTTTTGGGAATTCCTGTTTTTTCTTAGTTTCGCACTCGTGCTTGTAAAATCCGTTCAGACGGCCGGAATACTCCAGGTCTTCTCTTTCCTGGTCATCCCGGTCCTTATCGGAAAGCTATTTACGAAAGACCTGAAAAAGGTGCTGGTTTTAGGCTGGATGATCGGTGTGGCTTCAAGCGTATTTGGCCTTTGGCTGTCCTACCTGTACGACATCCCCACCGCCCCATTGATAGTGGCCTCTCTCAGTCTGACCTTCTTCACGATGCTTGTTTTCAAGTCTCGTATGAGGGGGGCTGAATCAACCATAAGACAGTAAATTAATGAATTACATTTTTCACTCTCAGCCCGCTTCTTCCCGCGCGGGACTCTTTGTGCCACGTGCGACTTTGCTTTAAAACAATAAAGATTTTAAGCAGTTTGGCCATTAACTATTTCAAGCAATTCTTATATTATGAAACCAATAAATACAAAAGAACTTAAGGCTAAATTTCGCAGTTATCTCGACAGGGTATTGCGTGGCGAGAAGGTCGTCATAACAGACCATGGGAAAGAAGTGCCACTAATGGTGCCTATCCCGATAGAACGCCACGTCATCCGTTCTCACATGGATGCCAAAAAGGCGAAATGGAATGGAGGAAAACCGGAAGACATAAAAGGTGTTCGCATCAAAGGCAAAATCCTTTCGGGAGACTATCCTTAAGGAAAGACGGAGAATTGATCTTTATGTCGATAACAGCAGTATGTGTATAAGAAACCCTGAACGATATTTTATAGATGTCTCCCAACCCGTTCTTCAGGACCGGGAAAACTAGCTCAAAATTAACCTGACGCCAACACTGGTTCTCGCCTCATCCGAATTTCCGCACATCATTTTTCATATCGTGACCAGAAGCTTGACTTCCGGCCATGCACCTGACGCAGCATTTCCAGGTAGGCAGAGTGTGTTTCGATATCCCGCCAGTCGGGAACCGACATGGCAAGCCTGTCGAGTTTCTTTAGGTAGCGTACTCCGTGCTGGTAGGTTTTGGTCTGCGCCCGTCGTAAAATCGAATCAAGAAGCGCCCGGTAAAGGACGGTGGCAGGAAGCGGGCGGCCATCCGCTTCCATGGCTTCCGCTAAGGGAAGCAAACTTCCATAGAAATCACCGTTGAGTTGATCAATCCGGTCGAGCAGATAGGTTTCAGCCTCATCCATACGCCCCATCTCTATCAGAAAAGCTGCATCGGAATAGGATAGTGTCCTGTTTTTGTGGATGAGTTTTGATTCGCTGAAAATCACCTGTTCTTTCTGGTCTTCACCGATGACAGCGAGCAGCTCAGCCAGAGAGTCCGCGCTACGATGGCGTCTGAATATCCGCCAGGCGACTTCAGCCTGTTTGCCCAAATTTCCAAGCCTGCCATGGATTTCAAGTAGTAATTTATCGCGTTCATCCGCTTGAAAGGTATCCTTTTCGGGGATCCGTTCCAGCCAGGAAAGCGCCGTCAGTGCGTCAGAGGATTCCAAATAGACCCTGGCAATATCGACACAAGCTGCGGTGGACAACTTTCCCCATGAAGCGATCCGTGTTTTCTCGAAAAGCAGCGCGTCCTTGATCTGCCGGGCCAGGGATCCGACCAGCGACAGCCAATGCCGCTTCCTGTATTCGTCGGTTTCTTTGCCGGCGGCAATCTGAAACCGGTCAATCAGTGTACAGATAGCAGGTTCTGGCAAATACTCCACAGCGCAATCGATGAGCGAATCTCTTACTCCGTAATCGTCTTCCATGTTCAGCTTGAACACGATATCTGCCAGCCATTCCTTATCATCGCAGCGGGACGCGAAGGAAACGAATAGCTTTCTGGCGTCGTACCGAAACACGTCTCCGACATGCCCGCTGGAATCATCGCAGTTCCCAAGCGTTCCCTTGTCGGTTTCGTAAAAGGCGGCCACCAGTTCAGCCCCAGTGCGGGCGTCCTCGACACCTGCTTTCAAGTCTTCGAGGATAGCTTCCAGTTCACGGGCAAAACCGGCGGACTCACCCCAGCGAATAAAACGCCGCATGCGCTTAAGTCCGGACAGTTTAGCCTTGAAGCGTTTGATGTTTTCTTTCGGCGCCGCAATCATTCGTTCCACCAGGTCATTTGCGGCTTCATCTTGTCCTGCCAATTTCTGCAGAGCATCCGCCAGGGCTTCCGCTCCCAATCCGATGAACCGTTGTTTCCTGTTTTTGTCCATTTGTTACCGTCCAGGCAATTCGGTGCCCCGGTTCATTATGTCGATATAGCTCGTATAGCTGAAAAGCCGGTTGCGCCTCTTGGCGGTCAGCTCTCGCACGACGCCGAGACGCTCCAGATGGCCCAGGCACTTGTTGACCGTGGCCGGGGTGATGCCGGTCTTGCCCACCAGATAGCCTGCGGTTGCAATGGGGTGCTCCATCAAGGCTCGATACACTTGCAGGGTGGAGGCCGCCGCCCTGCCAAGTCCGAGGACCTTGACACGGTCCTTGCTCAACAAATCGAGCAGCTGTTGGGCCGTTTCCACTGCGTGGGTTGCGGTAACAACGACCGCCTCTGCGAAAAACTCGAGCCAGGCTTCCCAGTCCCCTGTCAGGCGGACCTTATTCAGCAGTTCGTAGTAGTATTGCCTGTGAGACTTGAAATAAAGGCTCAGGTAGAGCATCGGTGCCTTCAATCCCTTCTGCTCGCACAAGAGCAGTGTTATCAAAAGGCGGCCAAGACGTCCGTTACCGTCCAGAAACGGATGGATGGTCTCAAATTGAACATGAGCCAAAGCCGCCTTTAGCAACACCGGCGTCGGCTCGGGCTGATCGTGCAGGAACAACTCAAGTTTGCCCAGGCACTCCATCACCTGCTCGGCTGGAGGCGGAACGAAGGCGGCGTTGCCTGGTCGTGTTCCTCCAATCCAGTTCTGGCTGCGCCGGAACTCGCCTGGCGTCTGATTACTGCCGCGTCCCCGGGCCAGCAACACGCCGTGGATCTCCTTGATGAGCCGCATTGACAATGGAAAACCTTCAGCCAACTGATTCAGTCCATACTTCAGGGCGGCAACATAGTTGCTGACCTCCTGGACATCGTCCAATGGTACGCCCGGCTCCTGATCAAGCTCAAATAACAGCAGGTCGGAGAGCGATGACTGAGTCCCTTCGATCATGGAGGAAAGCACCGCCTCCTTGCGGACATACATATAAAGAAAAAGCGAAGTGTCAGGCAGCAGAATGGAGACGCTGTCTAACCTGCCGAGCGCCAGCAAGGCCTGGTCGAACTTGTTCCGCAGATCCGGCGTCCAGTCTATAGTCGGGCGCGGCGGAAGCGGTGCGGGCACAAAGGCATTGACCTTCTCATCCACAGTCGACACATTCACGTAATGTCCTTGGATCTCTCGCTTCATACTTCCTGCCCTCGAACCTAAAACAAGATGCATTGTTATTTTAACTTAATGCTAAATCATAAAATAACAATACAGGAGACAAAAAGCAAGAGGATTATGTCTGTATTTTCCAGGGAACTACAGAGCTCCCTTGATATCTTCAAAACTCTTGCAAGGGTTGGATACAGAGCATATAATCCTTGGTAAATACTGAGAAATTCACTGGGCATAGCTGCTATTTCGTTTTACAGATCCCAATAATTAAAACGATCTGTATGACCCAACAAATTTGATGATGATAGTTTTAAGATCGTGGAGGTTAAGTGTAATGGGAAGGGCAAGAATAAACATACCTCGTAGCACACTTGAACAGTTTTGCATAAAGAACCGTATCCGCAAGCTTTCGCTTTTCGGCTCGGTATTGCGTGATGATTTTGGTCCTGGAAGCGACGTGGACGTGCTTGTCGAGTTCGAGGAAGGACATGTACCTGGGCTTATTACACTATCAGGCATGGAGTTAGAGCTGAGCGGAATCATAGGGCGCAAAGCCGATTTGAAAACACCCGAGGACTTGAGCAAATACTTCCGTAAGGAGGTCGTTGAGTCCGCCGAGGTGCAGTATGCCGCATAAAGAGGAAATGTCGTACGCTTGCAGCATATGCTTGAAGCTTCGAGGGATGCCGTATCCTTTACGCAGAATAAAGACAGGGGATCTCTCGACGCCGACAAGATGCTGTGTCTTTCCATCGTAAGATGCATCGAAATCATAGGGGAAGCCGCCTCAAGATTATCTCCAGAATGCCAGACGGAATTCCCGCAAATCCCCTGGAAGAACATAATAAACATGAGGAACAGATTGATACACCCGAATTCAACCTCGAAGTGCAACGAAGGGAGCAGCTACTTCGATTGGTTTTCTGAAGCCCAGGCATTTTCTGGGTCTGTTGTTGATTAAGAAC